>NZ_DATEJS010000343.1:0-2123 GCF_035277845.1 Microbacterium sp. | reverse complement strand
TGTATTGAGCGAGCGGAGCGAGACGAAATGAATACTTCTGCACGTCGTATCGCGGTGATCTCCGCGGGCCTGTCGGCGCCGTCGTCGACCCGGATGCTGGCCGACCGCATGGCGGCCGCGACCGTCGCCGAGTTGGGGGCGCGCGGCATCCAGGCGTCGGTGGACGCCTTCGAGCTGCGTGATGTCGCCCACGACATCACCAACAACCTGCTGACCGGGTTCGCACCGCCCGCTCTCGAGTCGGTCATCAACGCGGTCGTGTCGGCGGATGCCGTCATCGTGGTGACGCCGATCTTCTCGACCAGCTACTCGGGGCTGTTCAAATCGTTCATCGACGTGCTCGACAAGGACTCGCTGATCGGCAAGCCCGTGCTGATCGGCGCGAACGCCGGCACGGCGCGGCACTCGCTCGCGATCGACTACGCCATCCGGCCCCTGTTCGCGTATATGCACGCGAACACCGTCTCGACCGGCGTGTTCGCCGCATCCGAGGACTGGTCGGGCGGGGGCGACGACGTCGCCCCGCTCGCCGCCCGCGTGGCCAAGGGCGCGCGCGAGCTCGCGGACGCGGTCGCCGGCAGCACGCACGCCCCGGTGCTCGACCCGTACGACCCGGACACCTACGCCCAGGACGGCCGCTCCTTCCGCGACCTCCTCGGCGGCTGACCCTCCCCACCCCCGGTCGTTGAGCGAGCGAAGCGAGCCGAAACGCGTCTCCTTGCGAATCACCCCCACCGGTCGTTGAGCGAGCGAAGCGAGCCGAAACGTGTATCCTTCCGGACGCGCGTTCCGGCTCGCCCGACCCCACTCAACGACCGGGTGTGGTGACCTGCTCCTCGGCGCGGACCCGGGCCGCGAAGGCCGTGAAGGGCGCGGCTGCGAGCTCCGGGGGAGTGCCGAGCGCCTCAGGATGCCACTGCACCGCGATCACCGAGCGGTCCGGGCGCTCGAACGCCTCGACGAGTCCGTCCTCGGCGACCGCCGTCGCCACGAGCCCGTCGCCGAGCGCGCCGATGCCCTGGTGGTGGCCGCTCGCGACCGGCATCCGGTCCGCTCCCACCGCTTCGGCCAGCGCGGAGTCCGCCTGCAGTGCCACCGGATGCCACGCCCAGGCGATTCCGTCCGCGCCCGCGGCCGGTCCCTCCCCGTGCTCCACCTCGGTCTCGGGCAGGTCCTCGACGAGCGTGCCGCCGTGGATGACGTTGAGCACCTGGAGTCCGCGGCAGATGCCGAGCACCGGGATGCCGGCAGCCAGTGCGGCTCGGGCGATGCCGAAGTCGAGCTCGTCCTGCACCGGGTTGACGTCGTAGAGTTCGTCGGATGCCTCACCGCCGTACTGCGCGGGGTCGATGTCGCCACCGCCCGGCAGGATGAGACCTGCGTAGCGGCCGGCGTCGAAGGATGCGGCATCCCACGTCTCGACGACCTCGACCTCGAGTCCGGCGGCCTCGGCGAGGTGGACGACATCCGCGAAGATGCGGTTCGCCTCTTCGATGCGCGGGTCGACGGCCCCGTCCGACAGCCGGGCGGGGATCGCGATCGTCGTCATCAGCCGGCCTTGCGGCGGAACGTGCGCTTGTTGCCCACGGCCCCGTGCGGGCCGGTGATGGCGGAATTGGCGTCGAGGTGCGCCTCGCCGCCGTGCTTCTGGGCGTTCTTCTTGTCGAGCGCTTCCTTGAACTTGCGCTTGACGTCATCAGGCGCTGCGGTGCCGGTGGCTTCGTCGTCGCTGCTCATCGCCCCAGCCTACGGCCTGCCTCCGGCCCCGGTCAGTACCAGTGCGGATAGACGCTCATCTCGTGGTTCCAGGCTCCGCACGGCGTGCCGTAGCTCTGCGAGATGTAGGCCAGGCCCCAGTCGATCTGGGTGTCGCCGTTGGTGCGCCAGTCCGGGCCGGCCGCGGCGAGCTTGTCGGCGGGGAGCGCCTGCGGGATGCCGTATGCGCCGCTGGACGGGTTGGTCGCGTTCGCGCGCCAGCCGGACTCCATGTTCCAGAGGTCGAGGAGGCAGCCGAACTGGCCGTCGCCCCAGCCGTACGCGCCGATCGCCCGGCGGGCGTACGCCTGGGCCCCCGCGGGGTCGACCACGACGCCGTACGACGACGGGTACCCGGTGCCGCCGCC
>NZ_DATEJS010000342.1:0-19386 GCF_035277845.1 Microbacterium sp. | reverse complement strand
TCTCCGATCTCGTCGGGCCCGGCGACCTCGACGCCGGCGCGACGCAGACGGTCCGCCCCGCCCGCGGCGCGCGGGTTCGGGTCGACGAGGGCGTACACGACGCGGGCGATGCCGGCGTCGATGAGGGCCTGCGCGCAGGGGCCGGTGCGCCCCGTATGGTTGCACGGCTCGAGGGTCACCACGGCGGTGGCGCCCTGCGCCTGGCCGGGCTGCAGCTGCGAGAGGGCGTCGACCTCGGCGTGCGGCGTGCCGGCGCCGCGGTGGCTGCCTTCGGCGAGCACCTCGCCGGCGGGGGAGAGGATCACCGCGCCCACCTGCGGGTTGACGCCGCGCGGGCCGCGACGGGCGGCATCCAGCGCGCGGCGCAGGGCTGCGCGCTCGGTCTCGCTCACCGTCATCCGGTCTCCTCGTCGGGGGCTCCGGGGCGTGGGAAGGCCGCGACCACCTGCGCCCGGTGCCCCGGCGGGCATCCTGACCTCGGTTCGCGCGTGCTGCCTTCCATCCGGACTCGCGACTCGCGTCGCATCACCGTCGGTCCCGGAGTTCCACCGGGTCGGCCCGCACGGATGCGGGTTCGCGGACTGTCACCGCCGGTTCGGATTCTCACCGACCCCGGAGCACGTTGATGCTCTCGAGTCTACTCAACGCGCCCCCGCGCGATTCATTCCCGCGGATGCACTCATTTCAGCAGACGCGAGAGCCGCCGGTCGGCGAGCACCTTGCCGCCGGTCTGGCACGTGGCGCAGTACTCCAGCGAGTTGTCGGCGAAGAACACCGATCGCACGGTGTCGCCGCACACCGGGCACGTCTCGCCGCGGCGGCCGTGCACCTGCATCCCGCGGCGCTTGGCGTCTTTCAGCTCGGCCGGCGGCTTGCCGGATGCCGCGGTGATGGCCTCGGCGAGCGTGCTCTGCATGGCGTCCCACAGGTTGCCGATGTCAGCGTCGGTGAGCGTCGCGGCCAGCGCGTACGGCGACATCCGCGCGGCGTGCAGGATCTCGTCGGAATACGCGTTGCCGACCCCGGCGATGATCGACTGGTCGCGCAGCACGCCCTTGATCTGGGTGCGGCGGCCGGTCAGCAGTTGCGCGAACGCGTCGCGTGTGAAGGCGGGGTCCAGCGGATCGGGCCCGAGGCGGGCGATCCCGGGCACATCGCTCGCCTCACGTGCCGCGTACACCGCGAGGGACTTCTTGGTTCCGGCCTCGGTGAGGTCGAAGCCGGCGCCGTCCGACAGGGCGACGCGCAGCGCGATCGGCGTGCGCCCCGGCTTGATGACGGTCGCCGGCAGCTGGTCGTACCAGCGCAACCAGCCCGCCTTGGCCAGGTGGAAGATCAGGTGGATGCCGGCATCCGTCGCGATGTCGACGAACTTGCCGTGCCGGCTGACGCCCTCGATCGTGCTGCCTTTCAGCGCGTCGATCGGCGGGTCGTAGGTCTTCAGCGCGGCGATGTTCGCGACCGTGACCCGGCTGAACTGCAACCCCGGCAGCCGCCCGCCCAGGAAGTCGACGAGCCCCTGCACCTCCGGCATCTCGGGCATGCGCCCATCCTGCCACGGGGCTGCGACACCCGGGCAGCGCGCACCGGATCCGTCACGTTCGGCCTACTGAGGCGACCGCTCGTGACGGATCGGGCCGGTGCGCGCCAGCCCGAGCCGGCAGCACGCCGCTGTCGCTACAGCCAGCCCCGCGCGGAGGCCTTCGCTCCGGCCTGGAACCGGCTCGTCGCCCCGAGGCGGGTCAGCAGGTCCGCGACCCGCCGGCGCACGGTGCGCTCCGACAGCCCGAGCTGGCGGGCGATGGTCTCGTCCTTCAGGCCGGCGTTGAGCAGCGACAGCAGCTCGCGGTCGGTGCGCTCCATGTCCTCGTCGACGGCGGCCGGCGCGAACACCGGAGCGGCCCGCTCCCACGTGGCCTCGAAGAGCTCGACGAGCGCATCGCACAGCCGGGACTGCCACACCATGACCGCGGTCGTGCGCACGCTCTCGGCGCGGGCGGTCAGGGGGATGACCGCGGCACGGCGGTCCACGAGCACCATCTTCAACGGCACGTTCGGCACCACCCGGGCCTGTTCGCCGCGGCCGACGAGATCGCGGATGTCGTCGGCCTTGCCGTCGATCGACAGCACCTCCGCGGCGTAGATGCCCCGCACCTTCACGCCGCGGGCGAGCAGGTCGTGTTCATCCGTGTTGGCTTTGGCGGAGCCGCCCACGTACGGCGGCTCGTCGAACGCGAGCACTTCGGTCTCGGCCGAGCGCAGCAAGGTGGAGACCCGCTCGGTGATGGCGCCCGGCCCCTCGAGCACCTCCACGAGTCGCTGGGGTTCGGTGCGCAGCATCCGCTCGTGGTACTCGGCGGCGTAGCCGGGAAGCGCGGAGGAGGTGCGGTCGAGCTCGGCCTGGCGCATGCGCACGAGGGCCGGGATGGCGATGCGCGGGTCGATGGCGGTGTACCGCGGCGGCGCGCTGCCGTCGTCGCCGACGAGACCGAACTCGACGAGTGCCTCGGCCGCGCGGCGCACCGGTCCCTGCCCGGTCTCCAGCTGGGCGGCGATGTCGCGCGCCGTCAGGCTCGGCTCACGCAGCAGCAGCCGGTAGGCGCGCTCCTCGATATCCCCCAGGCCCACTCCATCGAGCACCTTCGGTCTCCTCACCGTCGAAGTCTCTCTCAAGACTAGCGGCCGATACAGGACAATGACCGGAATATGTCCGATTTGGACATGAATCTGCTGGGAATCCCGAAGGATGCCGCGCCCGGGCGCACACGCCGCGGGCCCGGCAGCGCGTCAGCGCAGGTGCACGCGCCGCAGCAGCCCGACCTTGTCGTACACGTCGGCGAGGGTGCGGTCGGCGATCTCGTCCGCGCGGCCGGCGTTCGCGGCCAGCACCCGGTCGAGCTCGGCGGGGTCGGCGAGCAGCTCGAGGGCGCGCTGGCGCACCGGACCGAACTCCTCCACCACGACCTCGGCGAGGCCCTTCTTGAAGTCGCCGTAGCCGCGACCGGTGTACTCGTCCTCGATGGCCGGGATCTGCCGGCCGGTGAGGGCCGCGTAGATCACGAGCAGGTTCGAGACGCCCGGCTTGCTCTCCCGGTCGAAGCGCACCGAGCCCTCGGAGTCGGTGACGGCGCGCATCACCTTCTTCGCCGACTTCGCCGGGTCGTCGAGCAGCCACAGCACCCCGGCATCCGACTCGGCCGACTTCGACATCTTCGCGGTCGGGTTCTGCAGGTCGTAGATGCGCGCCGTCTCCTTCTGGATGACGGGGGTCGG
Source organism: Microbacterium sp. (assembly GCF_035277845.1). Lineage (GTDB taxonomy): Bacteria > Actinomycetota > Actinomycetes > Actinomycetales > Microbacteriaceae > Microbacterium. The sequence continues at coordinate 16,113 of NZ_DATEJS010000342.1, read as the reverse complement.
CACCGTGAACGCGGCGCCGTAGCGCGCGTTGAAGCGCTCGGCCAGATCGCGGGTGAGCTCGACGTGCTGCTTCTGGTCGTCGCCGACGGGCACGATGTCGGCCTGGTAGAGCAGGATGTCGGCGGCCATCAGCACCGGGTAGGTGAACAGGCCCACGTTCGTGCTGTCGGCGCCGTAGCGGGCCGACTTGTCCTTGAACTGGGTCATGCGGTTCGCCTCGCCGAAGCCGGTGATCGTCGACAGCACCCAGGCGAGTTCGGCGTGCGCGCGCACGTGCGACTGCACGTACAGCGTGGAGCGTGACGGCTCGATGCCGGCGGCGATGTACTGGGCCGCGGTGCGGCGGGTCTTCTCGCGGAGCTCCGCCGGGTCGTTCGGCTGGGTGAGCGCGTGCATGTCGACGACCGAGAAGAAGGCGTCGTAGGCGTCCTGAAGGCTGCGCCACTGCATGAGCGCCCCGATGTAGTTGCCGATCTGCAGCGAGTCGGCCGAGGGCTGCATTCCAGAGTAGAGGCGCGGTTTCGTCACTCGCCCAGTCTACGGGCGGGCGGATGCCGGCCCTGATCCGCTGGGCCGGCGGCACCCCGGTGCGGCTCCGCGGTTCGTCTCGCTCCGCTCGCTCGGCGAGCGGCCCGGGGTCACAGCGCGTAGTCGACGATCACCGGGGCGTGGTCGCTCCAGCGGGTGTCCCAGGCGGATGCCCGGAACACGCTGTAGTCCCGCGCCCGCTCGGCGAGCTCCGGGGTCGCCAGCTGGTAGTCGATCCGCCACCCGGTGTCGTTGTCGAAGGCGCGTCCCCGCATCGACCACCACGTGTACGGGCCCTCGACCTCGCCGGCGAAGCGGCGGCCCAGGTCGACCCACCCCATCCCGGTGCCGGTGGAGCCGTCCACGCACTCGACGGTCTCGCCGTCGGCGCCCAGCCAGCAGTCGAAGTAGGCGCGCTCGCGGGGGAGGAACCCGGCCTTGCCGCGGTTGCCCTTCCAGTTGCGGATGTCGAGCTCCCGGTGCCCGACGTTGAGGTCGCCCATGATGACCGACAGGGGAGCGGACTCGCGCAGCGCCGGCATCCTGCTCGTCATCGCATCGAGGAACCCCCACTTGAGGTCCTGCTTCGGGGTGTCGGCCTCGCCGGTGTGCACGTAGGCGCTGACGACGGTGAGGGGTGCCCCGCCCACCGTGAAGTCCGCCTCGAGCCAGCGCCCGGCGGAGTCGGTCTCGTCGCCGGGAAGCTCCGTGCGGATGGCGTCGGGGGCGATCCGGGACGCCACGGCCACCCCGGCGCGGCCCTTCTGCGCCGATTCGGAGTTCACGAGCGTCCAGCCCGGCAGGCACAGGGCGAGCTCGTCGGCGGTGGCGCGCACCTCCTGCAGGCAGACGATGTCGGCCTGTGCGGCATCCAGCCACTCGGTCATGCCCTTGCGGACGGCGGCGCGGATGCCGTTGACGTTGATGGACACGATGCGGGTGGGACGTGCAGACACGCCCGCCAGCCTATCGGCGCGGGGCGACGATGACCGCGCCGGGGGCCGCCGCCTCCACCCGCAGCAGTTCGTCCTCCGCCGCGCGCACGGCGCGATTCGCCGCGAGACGCCGATACCACGGCGTGACCTTCTGCACCTCCTGCGCGGTGCGCAGCCGTTCCCGCGCGGCGGCCAGCAGGGCTTCGTGCTGGGCCTGCAGGCGCTGCTGCTCGGTGATGGCCTGCAGCGGGATGTCCTTGTCCTCGGCGGCGGTCGCGATCCAAGCGGCGGCGACCAGCACGACGATGCTGATGAGCCGGAACCACAGCAGCATCGCGATGAACACGACGAACGTGAGCAGCAGCGTGTTCGACGGCGAGTGACTGGCGAGCAGGCCGATGGACAGCTGCAGCACCGTGATCGCCGCCCCGCCGAGCATCGAGCCCGGCCAGATGCGACGCCACTTCAGCGCGACGCCGGCGAGGAGCCGGAACAGGGCGGCGAGTGCCGCGGTGTTCAGCACGAACGAGATCACGACGCTCAGAACGCTCAGGATGCCGTCGAACCAGAACGACGTCCTGTTCAGGCCCAGCAGCTCCCACACCGTCTGGAGGGCCCACGTGCCGAGGTTGTTCACGATGCCGCCGGCGACCATGGCGATGCCGAAGACCAGGGCGGCGACGAGGTCGCGGGCCTTCAGCAGCAGGTAGGCGCGGGTGTCCTGCGGCAATCCCAGGATCTCGCGGACGGCGCGGCGCAGATAGGTGATCCACCCGATGGCGGTCCAGACCAGGGCGCCGATGGCCACGATGCCCGCGACCGTGAGGGCGCCCGCGCTGGAGGCCACGATCTTGTCGATGTCCGCCGGATTCACGAGCGCGTCCGGGCCGGTGCCGATGACGCCCGGCAGGTACTGGTTGATGAGGTTGATCAGCCAGTCGACGGCATCCGCATCCGCGCCGAGCCACACGCCGACGATCGCGAAGACGACGTAGATCGCGGCGAAGAACGCGAACAGCGCCTGGTAGCTGATGCCGGCGGCGAGCAGGAATCCGTTCGGCCCGGTGAATCCCCGCCAGACCCGCACCGGGAACAGGGCGAGGGTGCGCCGCCGGATCTCCGTCGCGCGGGCGAGCGGCACCGCGAAGCGCTCTCGGAGCTCCTCCTCGCGCTGCTCGAACTCGATGCGGAGGCGCTGCTCCTCGGTCTTGGCGACGGCGGCGATCGCACGGTGGTGCGAGGCGGCCTTCGCCTGACGAGATGCGGCGCTCACCGTCTCAGACTAGCGAGCGGCCGTCATGCGGACCGTTCGGGCGCGGGATCAGGGACGACCGCGCAGGACGGCCTTCTTGACCTCGGCGATCGCCTTCGTGACCTCGATGCCGCGCGGGCAGGCCTCGGTGCAGTTGAAGGTGGTGCGGCAGCGCCACACACCCTCCTTGTCGTTGAGGATGTCCAGGCGCACGTCGCCCGCGTCGTCGCGCGAGTCGAAGATGAACCGGTGCGCGTTCACGATCGCCGCCGGGCCGAAGTACTGGCCGTCGGTCCAGAACACCGGGCACGACGAGGTGCACGCGGCGCAGAGGATGCACTTGGTGGTGTCGTCGAAGATCGCGCGGTCCTTGATGGACTGGATGCGCTCCTTGCCCGGCTCCGGGGTGGAGTTCGCGATCAGGAACGGCTGCACCTCGCGGTAGGACGCGAAGAACGGGTCCATGTCGACGATGAGGTCCTTCTCCAGCGGCAGGCCCTTGATGGCCTCCACGTAGATGGGCTTCGAGATGTCGAGGTCCTTGATCAGCGTCTTGCAGGCGAGGCGGTTGCGGCCGTTGATGCGCATCGCGTCCGACCCGCAGATGCCGTGCGCGCAGGAGCGGCGGAACGCGAGCGAGCCGTCGACCTCCCACTTGATCTTGTGGAGCGCGTCGAGCACGCGGTCGGTGGAGTACACCTCGACGTCGTAGTCGACCCAGTGCGGCTCGGCATCCAGCTCGGGGTTGAACCGGCGGACGTTGAAGGTCACCAGGAACGACTGGATGCCGGTGTCCGCGGATGCCGCGTCGATCTCCTGCACAGCGCCGGGCTCAACGATCTCCGACATCAGTACTTCCTCTCCAGCGGCGGGTAGCGCAGCTCGCCTTGCTCGTTCCTCGTGAACACGACGGGCTTCCAGTCCAGCTTGATGTGGTCGTCCGCATCCGACGAGTGCGGGTCGCCGGTGAGGTAGGCCATCGTGTGCTTCATGTAGGTCTCGTCGTCGCGCGTCGGGAAGTCGTCGCGCATGTGACCGCCGCGGCTCTCCTTGCGGTTGCGGGCGGCGTAGACGACGACCTCGGCGAGGTCGAGCAGGAATCCGAGCTCGACCGCTTCGAGCAGGTCGGTGTTGTACCGCTTGCCCTTGTCGTCGACGTGGATGTTCTTGTAGCGGGCGCGCAGCTCCTCGATCGTGGTGAGCACGCCGCTGAGCGACTCCTCGGTGCGGAACACCTGGGCGTTGCGGTCCATCTCGTCCTGCAGCGTCTTGCGCAGCACGGCGATGCGCTCGCCGCCGGGGTTGTTGCGCACGCCCTCGATCATGTCGCGCACGGCCTTCGCCGGGTCCTCCGGCAGCGGCACGAAGTCCGCGGTCTGCACGTACTCGACGGCGTTGCGGCCGGCGCGCTTGCCGAACACGTTGATGTCCAGCAGCGAGTTGGTGCCGAGACGGTTCGAGCCGTGCACCGACACGCAGGCGCACTCGCCGGCGGCGTACAGGCCCGGCACGACGGTCTCGTTGTCGCTGAGCACCTCGGCCTTGATGTTGGTCGGGATGCCGCCCATCGCGTAGTGCGCGGTCGGCATCACCGGCACCGGCTCGACGACGGGGTCGACGCCCAGGTACGTGCGCGCGAACTCGGTGATGTCCGGGAGCTTCGTCTCGAGCACCTCCGCGCCGAGGTGGGTGCAGTCCAGCAGCACGTAGTCGCGGTGCGGACCGGCGCCGCGGCCCTCGGCCACCTCCTGCACCATGCAGCGGCTGACGATGTCGCGGGGCGCGAGGTCCTTGATGGTGGGGGCGTAGCGCTCCATGAAGCGCTCGCCGGACGCGTTGCGCAGGATCGCGCCCTCGCCGCGGGCGCCCTCGGTGAGGAGGATCCCGAGACCGGCGAGGCCGGTCGGGTGGAACTGGAAGAACTCCATGTCCTCCAGCGGCAGGCCCTTGCGCCAGATCACGCCGACGCCGTCACCGGTGAGGGTGTGCGCGTTGGAGGTGGTCTTGAAGATCTTTCCGAAGCCGCCGGTCGCGAAGATCACGGCCTTCGACTGGAAGACGTGCAGTTCGCCGGTGGCGAGCTCGTACGCGACGACGCCCGCGATCTGCTTGTCCTTGCCCTCGCCCACCGTGATGAGGTCGAGCACGTAGAACTCGTTGAAGAAGTTGATGCCGAGCTTGACGCAGTTCTGGAACAGGGTCTGCAGGATCATGTGACCGGTGCGGTCCGCGGCGTAGCAGGCGCGGCGCACCGGGGTCTTGCCGTGGTCGGCCGTGTGGCCGCCGAACCGGCGCTGGTCGATCTTGCCCTCGGGCGTGCGGTTGAACGGCAGGCCCATGTTCTCGAGGTCGATGACGGCGTCGATGGCCTCTTTCGCGAGGATCTCCGCGGCATCCTGATCGACGAGGTAGTCGCCACCCTTGACGGTGTCGAAGGTGTGCCACTCCCACGAGTCCTCTTCGACGTTGGCCAGCGCCGCCGCCATGCCGCCCTGCGCCGCACCGGTGTGCGAGCGGGTCGGGTAGAGCTTGGTGATGACCGCCGTCTTCGCGCCCGGGCCCGCCTCGATGGCGGCCCGCATGCCGGCGCCGCCGGCGCCCACGATGACGATGTCGAACTGGTGGTAGTGCACGCCGTCCTTGATGACGACGTCTTCGCTGTCGATGCTCACGAGACTCCTAGGACGTGGTGCTTAAGACGCAGGGCAGAAGGTGGGCAGCAGGTCCTTCGCGGCGCCTGCGGGGCACGGGTCGAACGTGAAGACCACGAGGGTGCCGAGGATGATGAGGATGGCGGCGGCCAGCGCGACGAGGGCCGTGAGCGTCTTGCGAGCGGTCGCGTGGGTGACGTAGTCGGCGATCACCGTGCGCATGCCGTTGGCGCCGTGGATGAAGGCGAGCCACAGCATCAGCACGTCCCACCACTGCCAGAACGGCGTGGCGTACTTGCCGGCGACGAACGCGAAGTCGATCTGGCGCACGCCCTCGCCGAGCACGAGGTTGACGAGCAGGTGGCCGAAGATGAGTATCACGAGCGCGAAGCCCGAGATGCGCATGTACATCCACGCCCACTTCTCGAGGTTCACGCCCCTGTTGCGCGCGGGGGCCGCCGGGGTGCGGGGGTCGGCGATGGTCTCAGCAGTCATGTCCGTTCCCCTTTCTCAGTGAGCGCCGGAGATCTCGGCGGCGATGACCATGAGCTGTCGCGGCAGGAACCCGGCCATGACGATCACCCAGAGGGTCCAGACCGCCCAGCTGAGCTGGCGCTGGTAGCGGGCGCCCTTCGACCAGAAGTCCACGAAGAAGATGCGCAGGCCGTTGAAGGCGTGGTACGCGATCGCGGCGACGAGCACCGCCTCGCCGAGCCCCATGATCGGGTTCTTGTACGTGCCGATGACGGCGTTGTACGCCTCGGGGGAGACGCGCACCAGTGAGGTGTCCAGCACGTGCACCAGCAGGAAGAAGAAGATGGCGACGCCGGTGATGCGGTGGAACACCCAGGACCACATGCCGGTGTGGCCGCGATAGAGCGTGCCGCGCGGGGTCCGGGAGGTCGTCTGCGAGATCTGCGGTGTGAGGCGTGTGGAAGCCGACACGACCGTCCTCCTTACGAATGCGAGCAGCCTCGGAACGGGCCGCGGGATGAGGGACGAATCCCTGGCGTCGCACGGGCGCCGCTCACATCCTATTCCCAGCGCCGGGGGTGCGCCGGGAAGGTGACCCTTACCCGAGGACGTCCGACCATCGCCCCGCGAGCGGCGGAACAGGATGCCGCACAGGTGCCCTGAGCCTCCGGTCGATACCCTCGGAGCATGTCTGAGCAGATCCCCGACTTCCACGCCATCATCCCGGCGGGCGGCATCGGGTCGCGGCTGTGGCCGCTGTCGCGGGCGGATGCCCCCAAGTTCCTGCACGACCTGACGGGGTCCGGCCAGTCGCTGCTGCGCGACACCTGGGACCGCCTCGAGCCCCTCACCGGGCCGGACCGCATCGCGGTGGTCACCGGACGCGCGCACCGGGCCGCGGTGGAAGGGCAGCTGCCCGGCATCCCGGACCGCAACGTCATCCTCGAATCGGAGCCGCGCGACTCGACGGCCGCGATCGGCCTGGCGGCGGCGATCCTCGCGCGGCGCGAGCCGGACGTCATCATCGGCTCGTTCGCCGCCGACCACGTCATCCGCGTGCCGCACCTGTTCGACTGGGCGGTGCGCCAGGCGGTCGCGGTGGCCCGCGAGGGATACATCTGCACGATCGGCATCCCGCCCACCGAGCCGTCGATCGGCTTCGGCTACATCCACAAGGCCGGCGAACTGCTGATCGACGGCGCCCCTGAAGCCGCCACGGTGGAGCGGTTCGTCGAGAAACCCGACCTGGAGACCGCGCGGTCGTATTTCGCCGACCGCTCGTACCTGTGGAACGCGGGCATGTTCATCGCCCGGGCCGACGTGCTGCTGGCCGCGATCGAGAAGACCGAGCCGGCACTGCACGCCGGGCTGCTGGAGCTCGCCGAGGCCTGGGACGACCGGGACCGGCGGGGACCGGCGGTGGACCGCATCTGGCCCGGCCTGAAGAAGATCGCCATCGACTACTCCGTCGCCGAGCCGGTGGCCGCGGCCGGCCGCCTCGCGGTCATCCCGGGACACTTCGACTGGGACGACGTCGGCGACTTCGCGAGCCTCGCCAAGCTCAACTCCGGCGGACGCAAGAACGATCTCGCGATCCTCGGCGAGAACGCCCGCGTCCTGTCGGATGCCGCCAGCGGCATCGTGGTGAGCCAGACCAACCGCGTCATCAGCCTGGTCGGGGTGAAGGACATCGTCGTGGTCGACACCCCCGACGCGCTGCTGGTGACCACGAGCCAGAACGCGCAGCGGGTCAAGGGCGTGGTCGACGCGCTCAAGCTCAACGGCCGGGGCGACGTGCTGTAGACGGCGGATGCCGCATCCGACGGTCTCGGGTTGGTAACCATTCCTGCCTGAGGATCGGAAACGCGTGCGGACGCGCGTGAGACTGGATACCTTCAGATGATTCACCCGCGAAATCCGCGGTCATCTTTCGTCATGTGGAGGCATGAGTGACCATCTCGACCACCCGCAAGCTCGTCGGCGTATCCGCCGCCGCCGGTCTGATCCTCGCCCTCGCCGGGTGCGGCGCCGCACCCACCTCGAACCCGACCGGCTCGTCGGGCGGCCCCACGGCGGCGGCCAGCTTCAAGCCCTGCATCGTGTCCGACAGCGGCGGCTTCAACGACCACTCGTTCAACGAGGCCGCGCTGACCGGCATGCAGGAGGCGGCGAAGCAGCTCAACGTCCAGTTCCGCCAGGTGACCTCCAAGTCCGCCAGCGACTACACCCCGAACATGCAGGCCCTCGTCGCCGGCGGCTGCACCTACATCGTCTCGGTGGGCTTCAACCTCTCGGCCGCGACCATCGCGTCGGCCAAGGCGAACCCGAAGATCGACTACGCGATCGTCGACGACCCGGCCGACGCCAACAACGACGGCAAGACCGATGCCCCGAACATCAAGCCGCTGCTGTTCGACACCGCGCAGGCGGCCTACCTCGGCGGCTATGCGGCCGCGGCGTGGTCCGACGCGCACGGCACCGACAAGGTCGGCACCTTCGGCGGCATGCAGATCCCGCCGGTGACCATCTACATGGACGGCTTCGTCGACGGCGTGAACAAGTTCAACGCGGACAAGCACAAGAAGGTGCAGACGTTCGGCTGGAACGTGGCCACCCAGAAGGGCTCGTTCACCGGCGCCTTCCAGGCCAACGACACCGCCAAGCAGACGGCGCAGGGCATCCTGAACCAGGGCACCGACGTCATCCTTCCCGTCGGCGGCCCGATCTACCTGAGCGCCGCGGCGGCCATCCGCGACAGCAGCAAGGGCACCGTCATGCTCGGTGTGGACAGCGACTTCGTGCTCGCCGACCCGAGCGTGAAGGACATCGTGCTGGTGTCGATCATGAAGCGCATCGACGTCGCCGTGCACGACGCGGTGATGGCGGGCGCCTCCGGCAAGTTCGACCCGACCACCTACATCGGCACGCTGAAGAACGGCGGCGTGGGCCTGTCCCCGTTCCACGACTTCGCGTCCAAGCTGCCCGCGGGTCTCACCGACGAGCTGAAGTCCCTCCAGCAGCAGATCATCGACGGCAAGATCGTCGTCCAGTCGAAGGCCACCCCCAAGGCGGCCACGTCCAACTGACGGCACTGCGGCTCACAGCGTGAAGCGGCGACTTCGGTCGTCGCTTCACGCTGTTGGCCCACCCCTCACACGACGTCGTACCTAGCGGATAGGGTGCACACTATGAAGCTCGAGCTGCGTGGAATCACGAAGCGCTTCGGGTCCTTCACGGCCAACGATCACATCGATGTGACCGTGCAGCCGGGAGAGATCCACGCCCTTCTGGGCGAGAACGGCGCGGGCAAATCCACCCTCATGAACGTCCTCTACGGGCTCTATCAGGCGGAGGAGGGCGAGATCCTCCTCGACGATGTGCCGCATCACTTCCGCGGCCCCGGCGACGCCATGGCCGCCGGCATCGGGATGGTGCACCAGCACTTCATGCTCGTGCCGGTGTTCACCGTCGCCGAGAACGTCATGCTCGGCCACGAGCAGACCAAGGCCCTCGGATCCCTCGACCTGGCCGCCGCCCGCAAGCACGTGCGCGATGTCGCCAAGCGCTTCGGGTTCGAGGTCGATCCCGATGCGGTCGTCGGCGACCTGCCGGTGGGGGTGCAGCAGCGCGTGGAGATCATCAAGGCGCTCTCGCGGGACGCGAAGGTGCTCGTCTTCGACGAGCCCACCGCGGTGCTGACGCCGCAGGAGACCGACGAGCTCATGGCGATCATGCGCCAGCTGCGCGACGAGGGCACCTCGATCGTGTTCATCACGCACAAGCTCCGCGAGGTGCGCGAGGTGGCCGACCGCATCACCGTCATCCGGCTGGGCAAGGTGGTGGGTGAGGCGGACCCGGCGGCATCCAACACCGAGCTCGCCTCGATGATGGTGGGCCGCGCCGTCGAGCTGACCGTGCACAAGGATCCTCCGCAGGTGAGGCCCACCGGGGGCCTGGAGGTGCGCGACCTGCGCGTGCTGTCGCATGACGGCGCCGTGCTCGTCGACACCATCTCGTTCGACGTGCGCCCCGGCGAGGTGGTCGCGGTCGCCGGCGTCCAGGGCAACGGCCAGACCGAGCTCACCGAGGCGATCATGGGCCTGCACGCCGGCGTGACGGGCACCATCCGCCTCGACGGCGTGGAACTCGTCGGCCGCAGCGTGCGCGGCGTGCTCGACGCCGGCGTCGGCTTCGTGCCCGAGGACCGCAACGAGGACGGCCTGGTCGGCGGGTTCTCGGTTGCCGAGAACCTCATCCTCGACCGCTCCAGCGACCCCGCCTTCAGCTCCGCGGGCACCATCAACCGCGGGGTGCTCGACGAGTTCGCGAAGGCGCGGATCGTGGAGTTCGACATCCGCACGCAGGGTCCGCAGACCCCCGCCGGCGCGCTGTCCGGCGGCAACCAGCAGAAGGTGGTCATCGCCCGCGAGCTGAACCGCGAACTCAAGCTGCTGCTGGCCTCCCAGCCGACCCGCGGCGTGGACGTCGGGTCCATCGAATTCATCCACAAGCGCATCATCGAGACGCGCGACGCCGGCATCCCGGTGCTGGTCGTGTCCACCGAGCTCGACGAGGTCGCAGCCCTCGCCGACCGCATCGCGGTCATGTACCGCGGCGGCATCGTCGGCATCGTGCCCGGCGACACGTCGCGCGAAGCGCTCGGCCTGATGATGGCCGGAGAACTGCCCGAAGAGGATGCCGCATGAGCACCGACGACACCCGCACGGGCGCGGCGGCGCCCGCCGATCCCGAGCAGAGCCTCGCCGCGCAGTCGGATGCGGCCGCCGCGACGGCCGCCGCCAAGACCGCGGCATCCGGCGCCATGCCCCCGCCGCCCCGTCAGAACGTCGTCATCCGCGAGATCATGCGCGGCAACGTCGTCACGACGATCCTCGCGATCGTGCTGGCGATGGTCGTCGGCGGCATCCTCATCGCGATCACCGACCCGGGCGTGCAGAAGGCCGCCGGCTACTTCTTCGCACGGCCGACCGACACGCTCGGCGCGGCGTGGAGCGCGGTCTCCGGCGGCTACATCGCGCTGTTCCAGGGCTCGATCATCAACTTCTCCGCGTCGTCGTTCACGCAGGCGATCCTGCCGCTGACGAACACCCTCGGGTTCGCGGCCCCGCTCACGGCGGCGGCGCTCGGCGTCGCACTCGGCTTCCGGGTGGGCCTGTTCAACATCGGTGCGCGCGGTCAGATGCTGATCGCCTGCGCGGTGTCGGCGCTGCTGACCTTCCACCTGAACCTGCCCATGTTCCTGCAGCTGCCGATCACGCTCATCGCGGGCATCGTCGGCGGCGCGATCTGGGGCGGCATCGTGGGCGTGCTGAAGGCCCGCACCGGCGCACACGAGGTGATCCTCACGATCATGCTCAACTACATCGCGTTCTACCTGCTGTCGTACATGGTGCGCATCCCCGGCATCCTGCAGAAGCCGGGCACCAACCAGCCGATCTCGGCCGACACCCCGAACAACGCGCAGTTCCCGCCGCTGTTCGGCCCGGACTTCCCGCAGCTCACCTGGGCGTTCCCGGTGGTGCTGGTGGCGACGCTCGTGGTCTGGTGGCTCATCGAGCACTCGAGCCTCGGCTTCCGGATGCGGGCGGTCGGCGAGAACCCGAACGCCGCGCGCGCGGCGGGTATCAGCGTGCCGCGCACCTACATCTACGCGATGCTGTTCGCCGGTGCCCTGGCGGGCCTGGCGGGCATGATCCAGATCCAGAGCACGATCACCACCGGCTTCGACGGCAACATCGACGCCGGCATCGGGTTCGACGCCATCACCGTCGCCCTGCTCGGCCGCAGCCGAGCCTGGGGCACCCTGTTCGCGGGCCTGCTGTTCGGCGCGCTCAAGGCGGGGTCGTTCACGATGCAGGCGCTGCAGGGCATCCCGGTCGACATCGTGCTGGTCGTGCAGTCCCTGATCGTGCTGTTCATCGCGGCGCCGCCGCTCGTGCGCACGATCTTCGGGCTGCCCAAGGACGAGGCCGAGAAGCGGGCGAAAGCCGTGCGCAAGGCGACGAAGAAGGCGGCCAAGAAGGAGGCGGCGGCATGACCATCACGGAGGCGCAGACCGCCGAGGACGGCACGATCCAGCTCGCCGTCGTCCAGGTGCGCAAGCTCAAGGTGCCCATCACCCTGCTCGTCATCGCCGCGCTGCTGGCGATCCTGTTCCTCGCCGCACCTGCGCACGGCGACACGCTGTACCGGCTCTCCGAGAGCGGGGAGGCGATCAAGCTCGGCTCGATCGACCTGCCCGCACAGCCCGCGATCTGGACCTCGTGGGCCGTCGCGGCGCTGCTCGCGCTGTGGTCGCTGTGGGGGGCGTGGAGCTACCGGCCGACGCCGTTGTGGCTGACGATCGTGTACGCACTGCTGGCGATGTTCGCGTTCATGACCTGGTCGGGCGCGGACTCCAGCGCGGCCGTGCCGGTGGTGGGTCTGCTCGGCGGGTCGCTGTCGCTGGCGGTGCCGCTCATCTTCGGTGCGCTCGGCGGCGTCATCGGCGAACGCGCGGGCGTCGTCAATGTCGCCATCGAAGGGCAGTTCCTGCTCGGCGCGTTCACCGCCACGGTGCTCGGCAGCCTCACGCGCAACCCGTTCGTGGGCCTCATCGGCGCGATGATCGGCGGCGTGCTGGTCGCCTTCGTGCTCGCGGCGTTCGCGATCAGGTACCTCGTCGACCAGGTGATCGTGGGCGTCGTGCTGAACGTGCTGGTGTCGGGCCTCACCGGCTTCCTCTACACGGCGGTGCTCGCGAACGACGCCGCCGCGCTGAACAGCCCGACGCCCTTCCAGCCGGTCGCGATCCCGGGGCTCTCGGCCATCCCGATCCTCGGGCCGGTGCTGTTCAACCAGACCTTCCTCGTCTACCTCATGTACGTCGTGGTCGCGGTGGTCTCGTGGGCGCTCTACCGCACCCGCTGGGGGCTGCGCCTTCGCGCGGTGGGCGAGCACCCGAAGGCCGCCGACACGGTGGGCATCAAGGTCAACCCGACCCGATTCTGGAACGTGCTGCTCGCCGGGGCGATCGCCGGCATCGGCGGTGCGTACTTCACCCTCGTGTCGGTGCCGAACTTCACCAAGGACATGACCGCAGGCCTCGGCTTCATCGCCCTCGCCGCGGTGATCTTCGGCGGCTGGGACCCGATCCGGGCGACGCTGGCGGCGCTGCTGTTCGGCTTCGCCCAGAACCTGCAGAACCTGCTCAACGTGCTGGGCACGCCCATCCCGAGCGAGTTCATGCTGATGCTGCCGTATGTCGTGACGATCCTGGCGGTGGTCGGCTTCGCCGGCCAGATCCGGGCTCCTGCGGCCGACGGCAAACCGTACATCAAGGGATGACATGACAGACATCGACTGGGACGAGCTGCGCGCCGCGGCCGTCGACGCCATGAAGAACGCCTATGTCCCGTACTCGCGCTACAAGGTGGGGGCGGCGGCGCTGGTGTCGGACGGCCGGATGATCCGCGGCTGCAACGTCGAGAACGCGTCCTACGGGCTGACCCTGTGCGCGGAGTGCGGGCTGGTGTCGGAGCTGCACATGTCCGGCGGCGGGCAGCTGGTCGCGTTCGTCTGCGTGAACGCCGACGGCGAGATCATCATGCCGTGCGGCCGCTGCCGTCAGCTGCTGTTCGAACATGCCCTGCCGGGGATGCTGCTGTGGACGGTGTCCGGCATCCGCACCATCGACGAGGTGCTGCCGGACGCGTTCGGGCCGCGCGACCTCGAGCCGTTCGACCAGCTCCGGGAGCAGCGGTGACCGCCCTTCGCCTCGCTCCGCCCGCTCAGGAACCCGAAGAGGCCGAGCTGTGACCGAGGCGTTCGACGCGGTCGACGTCATCCGGGCCAAGCGCGACGGCGGGGCGGTTCCGGAGGACGCGCTGCGCTGGATGGTCGACGCGTACACGCGCGGGTACGTCTCGGACGCGCAGATGGCCTCATTCGCGATGGCCGTGCTGCTGCGGGGCATGACGCGCGGCGAGATCCGGGTGCTCACCGACGCGATGATCCGGTCGGGGGAGCGGATGTCGTTCGCCGGCCTCGGCAAGACCACGGTCGACAAGCACTCCACCGGGGGCGTGGGCGACAAGATCACGCTGCCGCTGGCGCCGCTCGTGGCATCCTTCGGGGTCGCCGTGCCGCAGCTGTCCGGGCGCGGCCTCGGCCACACCGGGGGGACTCTCGACAAGCTCGAGTCCATCCCCGGCTGGCGGGCGGCCCTGACGAACGAGGAGCTCACCGCGCAGCTGCGCGATGTCGGCGCGGTGATCTGCGCGGCCGGCACGGGCCTCGCCCCCGCCGACAAGAAGCTGTACGCGCTGCGCGATGTCACCGGCACCGTCGAGGCGATCCCGCTCATCGCGTCGAGCATCATGTCCAAGAAGATCGCGGAGGGCACCGCGGCCCTCGTGCTCGACGTCAAGTTCGGCTCCGGCGCGTTCATGCACGACATCGACCGGGCGCGGGAGCTCGCGCGCACGATGGTCGAGCTCGGGACCGATTCCGGGGTCGCGACCACGGCGCTGCTCACCGACATGGACACGCCGCTCGGCCTCGCGATCGGCAATGCGAACGAGGTGCGCGAGTCGGTCGAGGTGCTCGCCGGGGGAGGGCCCGCCGACGTCGTCGCGCTCACCGTCGCCCTCGCCCGCGAGATGCTGAGTCTCGCCGGCCGGCCCGACGCCGACGTCGAGGCCGCTCTCGCCGACGGACGGGCGATGGACTCCTGGCGCCGCATGATCCGGGCACAGCACGGCGACCCGGATGCCGCCCTGCCGCAACCGCGCGAGACGCACACCGTCACGGCATCCGCATCCGGCGTCGTCACCCGCATGGATGCGCTCGCGTTCGGGGTGGCGGCCTGGCGGCTCGGCGCGGGCCGGGCCCGGGCCGAGGACGCCGTCGTGCACGCCGCCGGGATCGACCTGCTCGTCAAGCCCGGCGACCGGGTCTCTGCCGGCCAGCCGGTGTTCACGCTCTCGGCCGACGACCCGTCCCGGTTCGCACGTGCGATCGAGGCGCTCGAGGGGGCGTGGGACGTGGACCCCTCCGGGGCCGAGGTCCCCGGCGCCGAGCGCGCGGCCCGCCTCGTGCGCGAGCGCATCACCGCATAGGGCCCGCACCGCGTAGGCTCGTTGAGCCCCCTCCACCGACACCCGAGGAGTCGTCATGCCCATCGATCAGAACGGCGACGCACACGTCGACGGCGTCTCGCTGCGGAGCCTGCCGAAGGTGTCGCTGCACGACCACCTCGACGGCGCCGTGCGGCCGCAGACGATCATCGAGCTGGCGGACGAGGCCGGCATCGAGGTGCCGTCGCAGGATCCGGCCGAGCTCGCCGACTGGTTCGCCGAGAAGAGCGACTCCGGCTCGCTGGTCGAGTACCTGAAGACCTTCGACCTCACCACGGGGGTCATGCAGACGCCGGAGGCGCTCACCCGCATCGCCCGTGAGTTCGTCGAGGACCTCGTCGCCGACGGCGTCGTGTACGGCGAGGTGCGCTGGGCCCCCGAGCAGCACCTCACGCGCGGCCTCAGCCTCGATGAGGCCGTGGAAGCCGTGCAGGAGGGCATCGAGCAGGGCGAGGACGCCGCGGAGGATGCCGGCCACGACATCCGGGTCGGTCAGCTGATCTCGTCGATGCGGCACACCGACCGGTCGCTGGAGATCGCCCGCCTTGCGGTCGACTGGCGCGGCCGCGGTGTCGTCGGCTTCGACATCGCCGGACCCGAGGACGGCTTCCCGCCGTCCCGCCTGCGCCCCGCGTTCGACTACCTGGCCGAGAACTTCTTCCCGACGACCGTGCACGCCGGCGAGGCCGCCGGCCTCGACTCGATCCGCTCCGCCCTGCTCGACGGCCGCGCGCTGCGCCTCGGCCACGGCGTGCGCATCGCGCAGGACCTGCAGATCGTCTCGCGCGAAGGCGAGGACGTCTTCGTCGAGTTCGGCGACCTCGCGCGCTGGGTGCGCGACCGCGAGATCGCCCTCGAGCTGTCGCCGTCGTCGAACCTGCAGACCGGCGCGATCGCCGCGTGGGGCACGGAACTCGCCGACCACCCGTTCGACCTGCTCTATCAGCTCGGCTTCCAGGTGACCGTGAACGTCGACAACCGCACCATGAGCCGCACCTCGCTGACCCGCGAACTGGCCCTGCTGGTCGAGGCGTTCGACTACGGCCTGGACGACCTCGAGACGTTCCAGATCAACGCGGCGGCGGCATCCTTCCTGCCGATCGAGGAGCGCGAGGAGCTCATCGACGTGATCACCG
>NZ_DATEJS010000341.1:0-19752 GCF_035277845.1 Microbacterium sp. | reverse complement strand
CCGCGCTGACCGAGGCCGACGCCGCGCGCGCCTCCTACGCGGCACGGCAGGCTGCGCAGCTCGAGGCGATCGCCCTGCCTCCGCTGCCCACGACGACCATCGGCTCGTTCCCGCAGACCGCCGGCATCCGCTCGAGCCGCGCCGCGTTCGCCGCCGGACGCATTCCGGAATCGGAATACGTCACGGCGATGCAGGGCGAGATCCGTGAGGTCATCGAGCTGCAGGAGCGGATCGGCCTGGACGTGCTCGTGCACGGCGAGCCGGAGCGGAACGACATGGTGCAGTACTTCGCCGAGCTGCTCGACGGGTTCGCGGTCACCGAGCACGGCTGGGTGCAGTCCTACGGCTCGCGATGCACGCGTCCGTCGATCCTCTGGGGAGACGTGTCCCGGCCTCAGCCGATGACGGTGCCGTGGTCGAGCTTCGCGCAGTCGCTCACCGAGAAGCCGGTCAAGGGCATGCTCACCGGGCCGGTCACGATCCTCGCGTGGTCGTTCGTGCGCGACGACCAGCCGCTCGGCGACACCGCCGTGCAGGTCGCCCTCGCGATCCGGGACGAGATCGCGGACCTCGAAGAAGCCGGCATTCGCATCGTGCAGGTCGATGAGCCGGCGCTTCGCGAGCTGCTTCCGCTCAAGCGCGCGCAGCAGGACGCCTACCTGCAGTGGTCGGTGGGCTCGTTCCGCCTCGCGACGGCCGGGGCGGCGGATGCCACCCAGGTGCACACGCACCTCTGCTACTCCGAGTTCGGCGAGGTCATCGAGGCGATCGACGCGCTGGATGCCGATGTCACCTCCATCGAGGCGGCGCGCTCGGCGATGGACGTCGTCGGCGACATCCGCTCGGTGCAGTTCGGCCGCGGCATCGGTCCGGGCGTGTACGACATCCACTCGCCGCGCGTGCCGTCCACCGACGAGGTGGCCGGTCTCATCGACGCGGCGCTCGGCGGCATCCACCCGCGCCAGCTCTGGATCAACCCCGACTGCGGCCTCAAGACGCGCGGTGTCGCCGAGGTGACGGCCTCGCTCACCGCGATGCTCGAGGCCACGCGCCGCGCGCGGGCGGAACTCGCCGCGGTCTGACACACCGCATCGGAGACTCTCCGCCACACGCCGGGGGTGGAAGCCGCACCCCCGGCGTGTCGTGACGGAGCTCCGACGCGCCGCGTCGTCAGAGTGAGAGCCGGGCATCCGGCCCGACCCGAGGAGTCACGTCATGAGCCGTCCGTTCTGCGAACTGCACCTGCACATCGAGGGCACGCTCGAGCCTCCGACGATCTTCGACCTCGCCCGGCAGCAGGGCGTCGCCCTCGCGGACGCGGACGAGGGCGAGCTCGCGGCGCGGTACCGGTTCGACGACCTGCAGTCGTTCCTGGATCTGTACTACGAGAACATGCGGGTGCTGCGCGATGAGGATGCCTTCGCCGCGATGACCTGGGCGTACCTGGTGCGGGCGCAGCGTGCCGGCGTCGCCCACGTCGAGCTGTTCGTGGATCCGCAGGCCCACTCCAGTCGAGGGGTGCCCGAGCAGGTGGTGCTGCGCGGAATCCGGCGCTCCCTCGACCGGGCCGAAGCGGAGCTCGGCATCACGAGCGGCATCATCGTGTGCGTGCTGCGCGACCAGCCCGTCGCGTCGGCGCACGCGATGCTGGACGCGGTGCTCGCCACCGGCATCCCCGTGCTCGGGCTCGGGCTGGACTCCGCCGAGGTCGGCTATCCGCCGTCGCTCTTCACGGCGGTCTTCGACGAGGCGCGCGCCGCCGGACTGCATGTGGTGGCCCACGCCGGCGAGGAGGGCCCGGCCGCCTACGTGTGGCAGGCGCTGGACCTGCTGGGCGCGGAGCGGATCGACCACGGGATCCACGCCCTGGACGATGACGCCCTGGTGGCGCGGCTCGTGCGCGACCGCATCCCGCTGACCGTGTGCCCGCTCTCGAACGTGGCGCTCAAGGTCGTCGGGGATGTCGGCGCGGTGCCGATCCGGCGCATGCTGGATGCCGGCCTGCGGGTGACGATCAACTCCGACGACCCCGCCTACTTCGGCGGGTACCTCGACGACAACATCTCCGCCGTCGCCTCCGCCCACGCCCTCACCGCGGCCGAGCTCGACGCATTGTGCCGCAATTCCATCGAGGGGTCGTTCGCGTCGGACGCCCGGCGGGCCGAACTGCTGGCCCGACTCACCTGATGCCGGCAGCGGTCTGACTGTCCGGATCGTCCTGGAACACCCGCAGCTCCTGCGAGCACCGGCAGGATGCCGCGACGTACTTCGACATCATGCCCCCTTGCGGCGCAGGTAGTCGACGGCCGCGTCCGCATCGTACCCGAGTTCGCCCATCGCCTCGAGGTAGCGATCGGCCGCGCGGGATGCGGCCGGGTCGACCGCGCGCACCCGGCCCGGCGCGACGATCGTTCCGTTGCGACCGCCGGTGACGACGAGTCCCGCCGCCTCCAGCTCCCGGTACGCACGCGCGACGGTGTTCGCCGCGAGCCCCAGCTGCTCCGCGAGGCGGCGCACCGGCGGCAGCTTCGCGCCCTCGGCGCGCTGTCCGCTCTCGATCTGCGCCGCGAGCTGCGTACGCAGCTGCTCGAACGGCGGGACGGAGGAGCCGGGATCCACGACGGGCGACGTCATACCCCGAGCCTAGGAGCCCGAAGCGGCGGAGACGAGAACGGCCACCCGATCGGGTGGCCGTACAGCAGATGGTGGAGCCTAGGAGATTCGAAGTCCTGACATCCTGCTTGCAAAGCAGGCGCTCTACCAACTGAGCTAAGGCCCCCGAGTCACCTCGAGTGAGGAGTGGGGCTACCAGGACTTGAACCTGGGACCTCTTCATTATCAGTGAAGCGCTCTAACCGCCTGAGCTATAGCCCCGTGCCACCGCGCAGAGCACGATGTCAACCTGCAAGACTCTACCGGAATCCGCGGCGATTCAGAAATCGTGCGCAGGCTCGGACAGGCTTCCCTTGCTTGCCGCGAAACGGGCACGGCGCTTGACTGATCACATGACCGCGGAAGACGTCCAGCACAACGGCGAACCGCACGCGAACAATGTGCGACAGAGGCTGAACTGGCTGCGCGCCGGCGTCCTGGGCGCGAACGACGGCATCGTCTCGGTCGCGGCGATCGTCGTCGGTGTGGCCGCGGCCTCCACGTCGACCGGTGCGATCTTCACGGCCGGCATGGCCGGGCTCGTGGGCGGCGCCGTGTCGATGGCGCTCGGCGAATACGTCTCGGTCTCGAGCCAGCGCGACACCGAGATGGCGCTCATCGAGAAGGAGCGCTACGAGCTCGAGACGATGCCCGAAGAAGAGCTCGCCGAGCTCACCGCCATGTACCGCTCCCGCGGACTGTCAGAGGCGACCGCGCACCAGGTCGCCGTCGAGCTGACCGCGCACGACGCGCTTCGCGCCCACCTCGAGGTGGAACTGGGCATCGACCAGAACGACCTCGTCAACCCGTGGCACGCCGCGATCTCGTCCGCGATCTCGTTCACCGTCGGCGCGATCCTGCCGATGCTCGCCATCCTGCTGCCACCCCCGGCGGTGCGCATCCCGGTCACCTTCGCGGCTGTGCTCGTCGCCCTGGCGCTCACCGGCACGCTCGCGGCCCAGCTCGGCGGCGCCCGACGGCTGCGGGCCGCACTGCGCCTCATCATCGGCGGCGCCATCGCGCTCGTCGCCACCTTCATCATCGGCGCGCTGCTGGGCACCAGCGGCATCGTCTAGACCGCCGCACAAATGCGGAAGCGGGCGGGGTCGATGCCCCGCCCGCTTCAACGTGGAACGCGTCAGCTGGAGGTGAACCCGACCAGCAGACCGCCGGTGATCTTCACTGCGAGGTTGTAGATGCCCGCGACGACCGCACCCATCACCGTCACGATGACGAGGTTCAGGATCGCGATGATCGAGGCGACGGCCATCACCTGCGGCAGGCCGAACACCTGCGACAGGCTCACCGTGCCGTCCGTGAAGCTCTTGAACAGCGAGTCCGTCTTGCCGACGAGACCCGTCGCCGAGATGACGGCGTAGATCAGGAAGAATGCGACGATCGTCACGACGGCGATCGCGACGGCTGCCAGGAACGACAGCTTCACCGCGGACCAGAAGTCGATGTAGACGAGACGCAGGCGCACCTGCTTCGCGCTGGTCTTGTGACTCGACTTCTTGGCGAGCTTGTCGGCTACTGTGCTCATGCGTCAGTGCTCTCTTCGGGGGTCGGGGCCTCGGGATCGGATGCCGCACCCTCGGTGTCGGCGTCCTCGCTGTCGGCCAGTCCTCGTTCGGTGTTGCGAGCGATCGCGAGGATCCTGTCATCGTCATCCGGACGGGCGAAGACGACACCCATGGTGTCGCGCCCCTTGGCGGGGACCTCGGCCACGGCAGAGCGTACCACCTTGCCGCTGGCAAGAACCACCAAGACCTCGTCGTCCGCGGCGACGATCAGACCGCCCGCCAGGACGCCCCGGTCGTCGTTGAGCTTGGCGACCTTGATGCCGATTCCGCCGCGCGACTGCGTGCGGTACTGGTCGATCTCGGTGCGCTTCGCGTACCCGCCCTCGGTGACCACGAACACGTACGAACCGGGCGTCGCGACGGATGCCGACAGCAGGCTGTCATCCCCGCGGAACGACATGCCCTTCACGCCGGCGGTGGATCGGCCCATGGGACGCAGCGACTCGTCGGTCGCGGTGAAGCGCAGCGACATCCCGTGGCGGCTGATCAGCAGCAGGTCGTCGCCCTCGTCGACGAGCAGTGCGCTCACGACCTCGTCGGTGGAGGCCATGGCCTCGTCATCCGCCTCGTCGCCCTCGTCGCCCTCCTCGGCGCCCGTGGCGCGGAGCTTGATCGCGATGACGCCGCCCTGACGGTTGGTGTCGTACTCGGTGAGGCGCGTCTTCTTCACGAGGCCGCCGCGGGTCGCGAGCACGAGGTAGGTCGCCACCTCGTAGTCGCGGATGTCGAGGATCTGCGCGATCTCCTCGCCGGGCTGCAGCGCCAGCAGGTTCGCGACATGCTGGCCCTTGGCATCCCGGCCCGCTTCCGGAACCTCGTACGCCTTGGTGCGGTAGACACGGCCCTTCGTGGTGAAGAACAGCAGCCAGTGGTGCGTGGTGGTGACGAAGAAGTGCTCGACCACGTCGTCGGCGCGCAGCTGCGCGCCCTTCACGCCCTTGCCGCCGCGGTGCTGCGAACGGTAGTTGTCGCTGCGGGTGCGCTTGATGTACCCCTCACGCGTGACCGTGACGACCATCTCCTCTTCGGGGATGAGGTCCTCGATCGACATGTCGCCGTCGTAGCCGGGCAGGATGTGCGTGCGGCGCTCGTCGCCGAAGCGCTCGACGATCTCGGTGAGCTCGTCGCGGATGATGCTGCGCTGCCGGCCCTCGTCGGCGAGGATGTCGTTGTAGTCGGCGATGCGCAGCTCGAGCTCGGCGGCCTCGTCGATGATCTTCTGCCGTTCCAGCGCGGCCAGGCGGCGCAACTGCATCTGCAGGATCGCGTCGGCCTGCAGGTCGTCGATGTCGAGGAGCGTCTTCAGACCCTCGCGCGCCTCGTCGACGGTCGGCGAGCGGCGGATGAGGGCGATGACCTCGTCGAGCGCATCGAGCGCCTTGAGGTATCCGCGCAGGATGTGCATGCGCTCCTCGGCCTTGCGCAGGCGGAAGCGCGTGCGCCGCACGATCACGTCGATCTGGTGCGTGACCCAGTGCGAGACGAAGCCGTCGAGCGCGAGGGTGCGGGGCACGCCGTCGACGATCGCGAGCATGTTCGCGCCGAAGTTCTCCTGCAGCTGGGTGTGCTTGTACAGGTTGTTGAGCACGACCTTGGCGACGGCATCCCGGCGCAGCACGATCACGAGGCGCTGCCCGGTGCGGTCGCTGGTCTCGTCGCGGATGTCGGCGATGCCCTGGATCTTGCCGTCGCGGGCGAGGTCGCGGATCTTGACGGCGACGTTGTCGGGGTTCACCTGGTACGGCAGCTCGGTGACGACCAGGCACGTACGGCCCTGGATCTCCTCGACATTGACGACGGCGCGCATCGTGATCGAGCCGCGTCCGGTGCGGTAGGCGTCGCGGATGCCGCGGGTGCCGAGGATCTGCGCGGCCGTCGGGAAGTCCGGACCGGGGATGCGCGCCATCAGGGCGTCGAGCAGCTCCTCGCGCGTGGCGTCGGGGTGCTCGAGGGCCCACAGCGCGCCGTCGGCGACCTCGCGCAGGTTGTGCGGCGGGATGTTGGTGGCCATGCCGACCGCGATGCCGACCGAGCCGTTGACCAGCAGGTTCGGGAAGCGCGCCGGCAGCACGACGGGCTCCTGGGTCTGCCCGTCGTAGTTATCCTCGAAGTCGACGGTCTCCTCTTCGATGTCGCGCACCATCTCGAGCGCGAGCGGAGCCATCTTCGTCTCGGTGTACCGCGGGGCGGCCGCGCCCTGGTTGCCCGGGGAGCCGAAGTTGCCCTGACCGAGCGCCAGCGGGTACCGCAGCGACCACGGCTGCACGAGGCGCACGAGGGTGTCGTAGATCGCCGAGTCGCCGTGCGGGTGGTACTGGCCCATGACCTCGCCGACGACGCGCGCGCACTTCGAGAACGACTTGTCGGGGCGGTAGCCGCCGTCGTACATCGCATAGATCACGCGGCGGTGCACCGGCTTCAGGCCGTCCTCGACCCGCGGCAGCGCGCGCCCGACGATGACGCTCATGGCGTAGTCGAGGTAGCTGCGCTGCATCTCGACCTGCAGGTCGACCTGGTCGATCCGGCCGTGGTTGTGCTCGGGTGCGGCCTGGGCGTCCGTGGTGTCGTCAGTCATGTTCGTTCTCGTTCTTCCTGCGTTTCGTCTCGCTTCGCTCGCTCAACGACCGGGAGTGGCGTTCCGGTCGTTGAGCGAGGAGCGAAGCGACGAGACGAAACGCGGATGCGATGAGGGCTAGATGTCGAGGAAGCGGACGTCCTTGGCGTTGCGCTGGATGAAGCTGCGGCGGGACTCGACGTCCTCGCCCATCAGGATCGAGAAGATCTCGTCGGCTGCGGCCGCGTCGTCGATCGTCACCTGGCGGAGGGTGCGCGTCGTCGGATCCATGGTGGTCTCCCACAGTTCCTTGGCGTTCATCTCGCCGAGACCCTTGTAGCGCTGGATGCCGTTGTCCTTCGGGATCCGCTTGCCGCTCGCGAGACCCTCCGCCAGCAGGCCGTCGCGCTCGGCGTCGCTGTAGACGTAGTCGTGCGGTGCGTTCGACCACTTGAGGCGGTACAGGGGCGGCATCGCGAGGTACACGTAGCCGGCCTCGATGAGCCCGCGCATGTAGCGGAACAGCAGGGTCAGCAGCAGCGTGGTGATGTGCTGGCCGTCGACGTCGGCATCCGCCATCAACACGATCTTGTGGTACCGCGCCTTCTCCATGGTGAAGTCCTCGCCGATGCCCGTGCCGAAGGCCTGGATCATCGCCTGGATCTCGTTGTTGCCGAGCGCGCGGTCGAGGCGGGCCCGCTCGACGTTCAGGATCTTGCCGCGCAGCGCCAGGATCGCCTGGGTGTGCGGGTCGCGGCCCTGCACCGCCGAGCCGCCGGCCGAGTCGCCCTCGACGAGGAAGATCTCGCTGATCGACGGGTCCTTGCTGGTGCAGTCCTTGAGCTTGTCGGGCATCGACGCCGACTCGAAGACGCTCTTGCGGCGCGCTGTCTCGCGGGCCTTGCGCGCGGCGAGGCGCGCGGTGGCGGCGTCGATCGACTTGCGGATGATGCTCTTGGCCGCCTGCGGGTTGCGGTCGAACCAGTCGCTGAGCTGCTCCCCGACCACGCGCTGCACGAACGCCTTCGCCTCGGTGTTGCCGAGCTTGGTCTTGGTCTGGCCCTCGAACTGCGGCTCGGAGAGCTTCACCGAGATGACCGCGGTGAGCCCCTCGCGCACGTCGTCGCCGGAGAGGTTGTCGTCCTTCTCCTTGAGGATGTTGTTCGCGCGTGCGTACCGGTTCACCAGCGTGGTCAGCGCGGCGCGGAAGCCCTCTTCGTGCGTGCCGCCCTCGTGCGTGTTGATGTTGTTCGCGAACGTGAAGACGTTCTCGGTGTAGCTCGTCGTCCACTGCATGGCGACCTCGAGCGCGATCTTGCGGTCGGTGTCCTCGGACTCGAAGTCGATGACCTCGTCGTTGACGACGTCGGTCTTGCGCACCTTGTTGAGGTACTCGACGTAGTCGACGAGGCCGCGCTCGTAGAGGAACGTCGCCCCGCGCTGCTTCTCGACGCTCTCGCCGTCGGTGTCCTCGACGACGAGGCCCTCGGGACGCTCGTCGAGCAGGCTGATCCGCAGGCCCTTGTTGAGGAACGCGGTCTGCTGGAAGCGCGAACGCAACGTGTCGTAGTCGAAGTCGACGGTGTCGAAGATGGTGGCATCCGGCCAGAACGTGATGATCGTGCCGGTCTCGGTGCTCTCCTCGCCGCGCTCGAGCGGAGCCTGAGGGATGCCGCCGTCGCGGAAGGACTGCCGCCAGACGTAGCCCTCGCGACGCACTTCGACCTCGAGGCGCGTGGACAGCGCGTTCACCACGGACGACCCGACGCCGTGCAGACCGCCGGAGACCGCGTATCCGCCGCCGCCGAACTTGCCGCCAGCGTGCAGCACCGTGAGCACCACCTCGACGGTGGACTTCTTCTCGGTGGGATGCATGCCGACCGGGATGCCGCGGCCGTTGTCGACGCAGCGCACGCCGCCGTCTTCGAGGATCGTGACCTCGATGTTGTCGCAGTAGCCCGCGAGCGCCTCGTCGACCGAGTTGTCCACGATCTCCTGCACGAGGTGGTGCAGGCCCCGCTCCCCGGTCGAGCCGATGTACATGCCGGGTCGCTTGCGGACGGCCTCGAGACCTTCGAGCACCTGGATGGCATCGGCCCCGTACTCACCGCCCTGGGGTTTGGGCGCCGCGACAGCCTCGTCGTCGATCGATTCGGGGTCGCTTCCGGGGGTCTGCGAGGTCATAGGCGTCCAGCACTCCGATCGTTCAGCGATTTCCCTACGATCCTACCCGAAAACCCACCGACAACGGCCTTTCAGAGGCTCTACGACGCGATGAAAGCGCCCGGGATACCGCAACACACGGATCAGCCGTAGGTATCGCGCGGACCGCGCCCTGGAACGGCTCTCATGCCGTGTTTCCAGCTGGGGACGTCCGGCCCCTGGAAGGTGATGTTGTCGATGCCCGCTTCCGGAAAGCGCTGCACGATGGTCGTCAGGATGTGCCGGCGCATGAGCTTCAGCTGGCTGACCCATGCCGTGGAGTCGCAGCTGACCAGCAGCACGCCGTCCCGGAATCCGGTGGGACGCGTCCGTGCGGCGTTCGCCTCGCCGACGACTTCGGCCCACATCGTCACGACGTCCTCCCGGGCGAGATCGGGGTCCCAGCCGGCCTGCCGGGTGAAGGATGCCAGCACGTCGCCCACCGTCGACGGGTCGCGGCCCGGGGTGAACGGCGCGTTCTCGTCGCCGTCCGCAGAGCGGCGGCGCCGACGCCGGCCGCGCCCGGTCGGCTCGAGTCCCCGCAGCCGCAGATAGGTGGCGAGGGTCTCGGGCAGCTCATCGTCACTCATCGCCGTCTCCCTCCGTGACGCCCGCCCGCTCGTCCGAGATCGTTCCGGCCTGCACGCGGATGACGCGCGTTCGCAGTGGGTCGGGGACATCCTCCTCCACCGCGGCCGTCACGATCACCTGCTCGTAGTCGGCGACCAGACGCGCGAGGCGCACGCGACGGTCGGCGTCGAGCTCGGCGAACACGTCGTCGAGGATCAGCACCGGATCGCCCAGCATCGAGTCGGCGCGCAGCAGCTCCGCCGAGGCCAGCCGCAGCGCGAGCGCCACCGACCACGACTCGCCGTGCGAGGCGTAGCCCTTCACGGGAAGCCCGCGTACCCGCATCAGCAGGTCGTCGCGGTGCGGACCGGTGAGGGTCATCCCGCGCTCGAGCTCGGTGGCGCGCTTCGTGGTGAGTGCCGCACGGAACAGGGCGGTCGTGTCGGCGGTCGTGGCATCCGCGTTGTCGTCGGCGCCCTCTTCCGGGTCGGCGCCACGCACCGACAGCGCCCATTCCAGTTGCGGCGCGTGGTCGGCGCCGGCGATCGACTCGTAGGCGGATGCCAGCGGCTCCGCGAGGTCCTCCGCGAGACGGAGGCGCGCGTCGATGATCTCGGAGCCGAAGGCGACGAGCTTGTCGTCCCACACATCGAGCGTCGACAGCGCGTCGCCGCGGATGCCGCGCGCCCGGGCGGACTTGAGCAGGGCGTTTCGCTGTTTCAGCACCCGGTCGTAGTCGGCGAGCACGCCGGCGAGCCGCGGGAAGCGCTGCACCAGCAGCGAGTCGGCGAATCGGCGCCGCGACGACGGGTCGCCGCGCACGATCTGCAGGTCTTCCGGGGCGAACAGCACGACCTGTGCGTACCGGGGAAGCTCCGCGGCCCGGATCTTCGCGCCGTTGACCCGGGCGAGGTTCGCGCCCTGCCGGTTGATCTGGATCTCGAGCTGCACATGCCGGGTCCCGTGTGCGAGACGCTCGCGCACGATGGCGTGTTCGGCGCTCTCGCGGACGAGGGGCGCGTCGGCCGAGACCCGATGCGAGCCCAGCGTCGCGAAGTAGGCGATCGCCTCCGCCAGATTCGTCTTGCCCTGCCCGTTGCGCCCCACGAAGACCGTCGGGCCGGCCCCGAGGGCCACGTCGGCGACCCGGTAGTTGCGGAAGTCGACGAGGTTCAGGTGCTCGACGATCACCGGGTCAGCGCAGCAGCAGGTTCGGCTGCAGCAGGTAGCGGAACGACTCGACGGTGCCCGAGGTCTGCGGGGTGATCAGCACCGGGCTGAGCTTGTTCGCGTTGTCGCTCGAGGTGAACGTGATGCGCGTGAACTCGCTGCGCACCGCGCCGAGCGCCTCGAGCAGGTACTGCGGGTTGAGTCCGAGCGTGACGTCGTCGCCGGTGAGGGTGGCATCCACCGTCTCGGACGCGCGCGCCTGCTCGGTGCCGGAGCCCTCCATCGTCACGCCGTCGGGCGTGAACGTGAACCGCAGCGGAGCGGAGCGGTCCAGCACGATCTGCACACGGCGCACGGCCTCGACGAGGTCGGTCGTCGACACGACCGCGTAGTGCTCGGTGGCCTCCGGGAACAGGCGTCGCACCGGGGGGAAGTTGCCCTTGATCAGCAGCGACGTGACGGTCTTGTTGCCCGAGGTGAACGCGATGATCTCGCGGTCGCCGGATCCCGAGAACGACACCGAGATCTCGCCGCCGTGCGAGAAGGTCTTGCCGACCTCGGTGAGCGTGCGGGCCGGCACCAGGGCGGTGGCGGTGTCGTCGGATGCCGCGGCTCCGCCGTCCCAGGGAAGGTCGCGCAGGGCCACCCGGTAGCGGTCGGTGGCGACGAGGCTCAGCTGGGTGCCGGCGACCTCGAGCTGCACGCCGGTCAGCACCGGGGTGACGTCGTCGCGGGATGCCGCGAACGCCACCTGGGCGATCGCGGTGGCGAAGTCGTCTCCCGGCACGAGGCCGGAGTCACCGGTGACCTCCGGGATGGCGGGATATTCCTGCACGGGCATGGACGCGAGGGTGAATCGTGCGGAACCGCAGCGCAGCTGGATGCCGCCGTCTTCGTCGACGGCGATCTCGATGGGCTGGTTCGGGAGTTTGCTCGCGATGTCGGCGAGCAGCTTGCCGTGCACGAGGATCGTGCCGGGCTCGTCGACGGTCGCGTCGATCGTGGTGCGCGCGGAGGCTTCGTAGTCGAACGCCGACAGCGTGAGACCCGTGTCGGTGGCTTCGATGAGCACGCCCGCGAGGATCGGCTGGGGGTTGCGCTGCGGCAGCAGCTTCACGACGAACGAGACGGCCTCGCTGAACACATCGCGATTGACGTGGAACTTCACTTCCGCTCCCCTGGTCGTGGGTGGGTGTGGCCGCAGGCCGACGGGCACAGGGCTGGGTCTCTCATGCTAGTGCCCTCATCGGGCGATGCCGGTGCGGATGTTGTGATGCGCTTCGCGCTCCGCGCTTCATCCCCAAGGTCATCGAATGTGATGGATCAGAGATTTTCTTGTCATCTTCATCTCTGCTGTTGAAACTGTGGATAACTCGGTGGAGAGCAACGGGCGCATGGGAACTACACGCGTGTGAGATGTGGAACGCCTGCGGATGGCAGTGCTGACGCGGAAAACCGGGTGCTCAGGCGTCTCCACAGTCGAGGGCATGACTGTGCACAGCGGTTCCGGCGCGTCGGCGAGTTTTCCACAAGTTATCCACACTGTGCAGAAGTGTACGAAAAACGGCGTCCGAGCCCCGGGGTGCGGGGTTCGGACGCCGTCGGGCGGAACCGGTCAGCGTCGGCCGAGCTGGGCCGTGATCTCGGTCACCTGGTTGAACAGCGAGCGGCGTTCCTTCATCTGCTCGCTGATCTTCTTGTAGGCGTACATCACGGTCGTGTGGTCGCGGCCGCCGAACAGCTGTCCGATCTTGGGGAGGGACAGGCTCGTGCGCTCGCGGCACAGGTACATGGCGATCTGCCGGGCCGAGGCGACGGCCTGCGACCTGTTCGACCCATAGAGGTCGTCCTCGCTGAGCTTGAAGTACTGCGCGGTCGCCTGGATGATGTCCGTCGGCGAGATCACGTTGGTCTCGCTCTGATCGATGATGTCGCGCAGCACCGTCTGGGCGAGCGAGATGTCCATCTCCGACCGGTTCAGGCTCGCGAACGCCGAGACGCGGATGAGCGCGCCCTCCAGTTCGCGGATGTTGGACGACACCACGGTGGCGATGTACTCGAGCACCTCGTCCGGCGCCTGCAGGCGTTCGCTGTGCGCCTTCTTCCGCAGGATCGCGATGCGCGTCTCCAGGTCGGGCGCCTGCACGTCGGTGATGAGACCCCACTGGAACCGGCTGCGCATGCGGTCCTCGAAGCCGGTGAGGCTCTTCGGCGGCAGGTCGCTGGTGATCACGACCTGCTTGTCGTGGTCGTGCAGCTGGTTGAAGGTGTGGAAGAACGCCTCCTGCGTCTCGGCGCGTCCCTGCAGGAACTGGATGTCGTCGATCAGCAGGATGTCGACCTCGCGGTACCGGGCCTGGAACTCGGGTCCGCGGTTGTTCTGGATCGAGTTGATGAAGTCGTTCGTGAACTCTTCGCTCGAGACGTACCGCACGCGGATGCCCGGGTACAGGCTCTGCGCGTAGTCGCCGATCGCGTGCAGCAGATGGGTCTTGCCGAGACCGGAGTCCCCGTAGATGAAGAGCGGGTTGTACGCCTTCGCCGGCGCCTCGGCCACGGCGAAGGCCGCGGCGTGCGCCAAGCGGTTCGACGGACCGATCACGAAGTTGTCGAACGTGTACTTGGGGTTGAGACGCGTCTGGTCGCGAGTCGCCGGCAGCGCCGGCTCCGGTGCGGAGCCGCGTTCGGGCACGATCGCGAGCGCCGGAGAGGACTGCACGGGCGTCGGCGCGGTCTGCACGCTGACCGGGGAGGCGGGTTCGTCCACCGCGGGGCGGGCATCGACCTCGGGGTTGACCGCGACCCGGAACGAGGTGACTTCGTCCCCCAGGTGGGTCAGCGCCTCCAGGATCGGCGCGCGGCCGCGCGTGTTGATCATGCTCGCGGTGAGCTCGTTCGGCACGTCGAGGTACAGGATGCCGCCCATCACGCCCTGGGCCACCGCCAGGTTGAGGAAGCCCTCGAGCTGCGGTGTGATGCGGTCGTCTTGACGCAGCCGCTCCATGGCATTCGCCCACACGGGGACCTCCGACGCCTGGTGCTCCGTCATGACTCTCCCCGATAGCCTGTGGATAACTTTGCCGGTGACACGCTATTCCAGCCTCGGCACCGTGGCAAACCCTGCGAGATCATCGGTGGCGTGTCCCTGCGCGCGGCTGAGCGTGCGCTGTGGATAATGACGCTCGGCGGAGTCTCGGTTTGTGATTCGGGTGCTGCTCGACGTAGCCTTGATCGGTTGACGTATGCCTGCTCGGCATCCGTCCCCCTTCATCGTCCCCGGTCGCCACCGGGTGAGATCCGTTCTGGAGTTTCCTCATGAGCAAGCGCACCTTCCAGCCGAACAACCGCCGTCGTGCCAAGAAGCACGGCTTCCGCGCCCGCATGCGCACCCGCGCCGGCCGCGCCATCCTGTCTGCCCGTCGCGCCAAGGGACGCACCGAGCTCTCTGCCTGATCCGAGTGCTCGCACGACCGAACCGGCTGACACGCGGCGCTGATTACAAGGCCGTCGTCCGTCGGGGCGCGCGAAGCGTCGGATCACACACCGTCTTGTACGTGGTGCACACCGACGAAGACCGCGCCGCCCGGTTCGGGTTCATCGTGAGCAAGCAGGTGGGAACCGCCGTGACACGCAACACCGTCCGTCGCCGACTGAAGGCGATCAGCGCCGAAGCGCTGCCGGACGTTCGTCGTGGCGCGGATGTGGTGATCCGCGCGCTGCCGTCCGCAGCCGGTGCCGGGTTCGACCACCTGCAGGCGGAGGTCGTCAAGGGCCTTCGCCGGAGGGCCGCGTGAACGCCGCGGCGCTGCCGGCGGCTTCCACCGGCTCGGGGCATGTGCACCCCGACATGCTGTGGCGGGGCATCCCGCTGCTGCCGCGCAACGCGCTGCTCGGTCTTCTGCAGGCGTACCGCACCGTGATCTCGCCCCTCTACGGCGACGTGTGCCGCTACTACCCCAGCTGCTCCGCCTACGCCGTCGGCGCGGTGCAGCAGCACGGCGCGATCAAGGGCACGGCCCTCGCCGTCGCCCGCATCGGCCGCTGCCACCCGTGGGCCGCCGGCGGCGTGGACGACGTGAAGCCGCACCGGGACTTCCGCTACGACTTGACGCGGCACGGATTCGTCGTGCCGCCCGGAAAGGACTGATCCGTGCAGGGTCTTCTGATGCTCGCCGCGAGCACCCCCTCACCGTCCGCCTCGGCCGCAGCCGGCGGCGGCTTCGACCTGCTCGGCACGATCCTGTGGCCGCTGAAGTGGCTCGTCGAGCTGGTGCTGGTCGCCTGGCACTCGATCTTCGCGTTCCTCGGTATGAACCCGGCCGGCGGTCTCACCTGGGTGCTCTCCATCGTGGGCCTCGTGCTCGTGGTGCGCTCGGCGCTCATCCCGATCTTCGTGCGGCAGATCAAGAGCCAGCGCAAGATGATGGAGATCGCGCCGCAGCTCAAGAAGGTCCAGGACAAGTACAAGGGCAAGCGCGACCAGCTGTCTCGTGAGGCGATGAGCCGCGAGACGATGGATCTGTACAAGAAGAACGGCACGTCTCCGGTGTCCGGCTGCCTGCCGATCCTCATCCAGATGCCGGTCTTCTTCTCGCTGTACTCGGTGCTCTCCAGCATCAAGACGAACGCCGAGGCCGGTCACGGCGGCGTGTTCTGGCTGACCCCGCAGCTGACGCAGGAGTTCTACAACGCCAAGCTGTTCGGCGTGGCGTCGCTGCACGAGTCGCTCGTCGCGACGTTCCAGACGAAGCCCGACGGCTGGCAGTTCACCGTCGGCATCATGATCACGCTGGTCGTGCTCATGATCGCGTCGCAGTACTTCACGCAGCTGCAGATCATCTCGAAGAACCTGTCGCCCGAGGCCAAGGAGGGCCAGGCGTACAAGATGCAGCGGGTGATGCTGTACATCCTGCCGCTCGCCTTCATCTACTCCGGTGTCTTCTTCCCGCTCGGCGTCGTCATCTACTGGTTCACGTCGAACATCTGGACCGCCGTGCAGCAGTTCCTCGTCATCCGGAACATGCCCACCCCGGGATCGCAGGCCGCCAAGGAGCGCGAGGAGCGTCTGGCGCGCAAGGGCAAGGCGATCGACGCCAACGGCAAGATCGTGCCGATGGAGAAGTACCAGGCCGAGCAGCAGCGCCTGTACGAAGAGGCGAAGGCCGTCAAGGCCGCCGAGCCGAAACGGCAGCAGCCGATGGGCAAGCAGCGCGCGAAGAAGCAGCAGGGCAAGGCGTCGAGCCAGTCCGGGTCGGATGCTTCGGCATCCTGACCCTCGCACCATTGCGGAAGAGCAGGAATCACGATGAGCACGTCTGAAACCGTCCCCGGCACTCCCGTCGGCGTCGACTCCCCGTCGGATGCGTCCGAGAACGCCGCGGCGCCTCTGCGCGAGGCTTCGCTGACCGTCGCGCAGCTCGAGGAGGAAGGCGACATCGCCGCGGACTTCCTCGAGGGCCTGCTCGACATCGCCGATCTCGACGGCGACCTCGCCCTCGATGTTCGCGGCGGCCGGGCGTATGTCTCGGTCGAGGCCGAAGACGAGGACGCGGTCGCCTCCCTCGCGGATGCCGACACCGTGCAGGCTCTTCAGGAGCTGACCCGGCTCGCCGTGCAGACCAAGACCGGCCGTTTCTC
This sequence comes from Microbacterium sp., assembly GCF_035277845.1. GTDB lineage: Bacteria > Actinomycetota > Actinomycetes > Actinomycetales > Microbacteriaceae > Microbacterium. The sequence goes on along the minus strand of NZ_DATEJS010000341.1, from coordinate 3,384 downwards.
GCGCCTGATCCTGGACGTCGGCGGATCCCGTGACGCCCGCCAGCGCGAGCTCGAACGCCTCGTCGACCGTGCCATCGCGCGCCTGGACGAGGGCGCGTCCCAGGCGTCGCTCCCCCCGATGTCGAGCTACGAGCGCAAGCTGGTGCACGACATCGTCGCGGAACGCGGCCTCGTCTCGGAGTCGTACGGAGCGGCCGGCGACCGTCACACGGTGATCCGGCGCGCGTGAGCATGGCGGACGAGCCCTCGAACGTCGCGCCCGTGCTGGAACCCGAGCCCGTCGAGGCCGCTGTGGTCTTCGGCGATCGCATCGCGCTGGCGCGGGCATTCACCACGGCCCTGGCGGAGCACGGCGAGGAGCGCGGCCTCATCGGCCCGCTCGAGCTTCCCCGCCTGTGGAACCGGCATGTGCTCAACAGCGCTGTCATCGCGCCTCTCTTCTCGGGAAGCGTGGCCGACGTCGGCTCCGGCGCCGGCCTGCCGGGCCTCGTGCTCGCGATCGCCCGCCCGGACGTGCGCTGGACGCTCATCGAGCCGATGGAGCGCCGCGTCGCCTGGCTGAACGAGCAGGTCGAGGCGCTCGGCCTCGGCAACGTCGAGGTCGTCCGCGCTCGCGCCGAGGACTGGCGCGGTGGTGCGGTGTTCGATGCCGTCACGGCACGCGCGGTGAGCGCTTTGCGCACGCTGCTGCCGCTGACGGCGCCCCTTGTGCGCGACGGCGGAGAGCTCATCCTGCTCAAGGGAGCCAACGCCGCCGCCGAGATCGGCGCTGCCGAGAAGCAGCTGCGCAAGTTCAAGGTGACCGATGCCCGGGCCGAGGTCGTGGGCGAGGGTGTCATCTCGGAACCCACCCGCGTGATCCGAGCTCGCGTCCGCGCCTCAAGTGGATTATCTGGCTGACCTGGGATTTAGTCTCGACTTTGATCGATGGGCGCTGCGTGAATCGCGCGTGAATCCACGTGGCATCGTGACGATCTGATTCCTGTGCGTCGGGGTCGGGAGTGCCCGCTGCGACGGTGTCTCCCTCGTCATGCTGGCGGGGTGAGGTGGAATGTTCGAGACGCTCGTGTCGGGCGCGGCGAAGCTCCGGTGTTGGTTGTGCGGTCGTCGGCGCTCCTCCATCGGCGCGGAGCGCAGCCGATCAGATGTTCAGCGAGCCTCGGGTGGAGGTCGCGTTCATCGTGTCGTGCGGCCGTGGGGTCGTGCACCGGTCGTTGAGTGGCTCTTGTGCCGCGTCAAGGGTCGGCCCCGAGGCGGCGGATCGCTACAGAGCACAGGGTCGCGTATGCGATGGATGCCGGCGGTTCGCGAGGCCGGCGCGTGAGACTCGTGACGTTTCACGTGCAACACGGAGCGGTCGCATGTGTAGCGCGTGTCACGCAAGCGCCGCGTGCAGTTGCCCTGGGACCGCCGGCTTCGCGTGTCGGGTCGCGCGCTTCAGTGCAGGGCAGAGGTGACCGTGTGCGCGAACCTCCGCGTGCGCTCGACAGACGTGCTCGCTCAGTTTGCTGGGCGAACGTGCGTCTGCGATCCGGCGCGGAGGCTCCAGCTGTGGATGGGGGTGCGTAGCGCGATGTCGCCCCCTGTCGCTCTCAACGCCCGGGCATGTGATGGCTGATGTCCGGCGAAGTGCTGTTTCACGTGGAACACCCTGGACCGACAGCGAACAAGCCGTCCGCGTCGGATTGTCGTGGTTCCGGCCGCAGGGGTGACGGAGGCCCAAGGTGCCGGTGCGTACTCGGGCGTCTGGATGGCGATGCTGCCGTTGCCCTGCGCGTAGGCATCCTCTGCTGCCGCGCTGCGGCCATCACCTCCCTCCCTTCGCTAATGGTTGCACCGGTGTTCCTGACTGGTCTGCACGCGCCGGCGCTTTTGACTGTGGCGCTGATGCGAAGGGTGAGGTCCGTCGCGTTTCACGTGAAACGGGGACACGATCGTTTCCCACGACGCGTGTCGGTGCACCGCGGCTTGGTGGCGCCCCTGCGTTGCGCGAGCGTGCTGCAGCCGGTGATGCCGAGTCGTATCGGGGAGTCGCAGTCTCAGGCGGCGGTTTGCGTCCGTTTCACGTGAAACGCCGTGCCATCTGCGCCGTCACAACCCTTTGAGCAGTAACTCCACCTATTCACATGGGGAGGAGCCACTCAGGACCGGACTGTCGGCACGGCCTTTCATCCGTCGATGTGCCGTTGCCGGCTCCGCACGCACCTGCGCTTTTGACTGTGACGTCGATGCGGTGGGTGGGAGCTCTTGTGTTTCACGTGAAACCAGGACGCGGTCGGTTCCCACGATGCGTGTCGGTGCGGCCGGGCTTGGTGGCGGCCCCTGCGTGTACGCGAACGTGCTTCCGCCGAGGATGCCGAGACGTATGGCGGACGGTCGAAGTCTCACGTGGCGCCGGCCTCCGTTTCACGTGAAACGCGGTTGTCTCTGCACCATGACAGCTTTTGGCTCGCGACCCCTCTCACCCATATGGAGGAGGAGCCACTCAGGCCTCGACTGTCGGCACGCCTCACCGACAGGTGTGTCAGTGACTGCGCTCCAGCGGATGGACGGTTCCAACAGAACGATTGTGCGTGATGCGGAGTCCTCTGCGACGCGACCCAGTACGCACGCATACCGTTTGATCCCACCCGATACATTGCCTGTCGGCGCCTTGGAACTCGAGGCGCTGCGGCCTCAGGAGCGTCATGTTTCACGTGAAACGGCGGATGGGCCCGTGGTCGGCTGCGGCTTGAGGGGCGAACGAGTGGCATCGATGCCGGATCGGCCAACCGGACGCGGATCGCACGTGTGTTGATGGTGTTGGCGGCGGGTAAGGGGGTGCGCGGCCGTTGGTCGACGAAGCACCTGTTTCACGTGAAACGGTCGCACTCTCCCTGGCGCTTCCCGCGCCAGAGGGCATGTTCGGTGTGTGACGGAGCGCCGGGCCCGCGGTGGTGGCAAGACTTCCCCTGCGGCGTCGGTAACCCGCAACCTGGGTGGATGGGCCCGTGCCGTTTCACGTGAAACACACGTGCTGGTGAGGCGTATCGGGCGGCAGGACTTCAGGTCGGCGCCGTCGCTTCGCGCTCGCGCATGCGATCCCTGACGGCCGCGGAGTGCGACCTGGCCGCAGCGGGTTTCACGTGAAACGGATGAAGCTGCCCGAAGCCGATTAGCGCGCATCGGCGCGGCGTCACGCCTAGGGTCGGCGGTCATGGGCTGCAGTTCCTCCTAGGCGGGCGGGCGACGCGATCACCCACCGCTACTGCGCAGTCGAGTCCCGACTGTTTCACGTGAAACGATCACTGAAGTGCGCCCAACTGCGGAGGGGACTTCCTCGAGCCACCGCTCTGACGGAGCGTTCCACGTGAAACGGCCGCCGCCATGCCTGTCCTCGTCTTG
>NZ_DATEJS010000340.1:0-7887 GCF_035277845.1 Microbacterium sp. | reverse complement strand
CACGCCCCACCCTCCCACCGGTCGTTGAGCGAGCGAAGCGAGCCGAAACGCAATGCGCCCCACTCCCACCCCAACCGGTCGTTGAGCGAGCGCAGCGAGTCGAAGCGCAGTGTGGCCTACGCCCCACCCAGGCCGGTCGTTGAGCGAGCGAAGCGAGCCGAAACGCAGTGTGCCCCCACTCCCACCCCAACCGGTCGTTGAGCGAGCGAAGCGAGCCGTAACGCCCCGCCCCGCGCACCCCGCGCGCCCGCCCCGCAGCTCCGCCCCCGCACCTCCGCGCCCACTCCCGCAACCCCCGTACCGCGGCATGATGGTCGCATGCAGCGGCATCCGGCGTCCTTTCTCGAACGGGACGTCTCGCGCGCGGACTGGATGGAGCTGTTCTTCGACCTGGTCTTCGTCGCGCTGATCGGCCAGCTGTCCGCGGGGCTGCACACGACGCCGACGTTCGCCGCCCTCGGGGTGTTCGTCGCGCTGTTCGCCTCGGTCTGGTGGTCGTGGGTGAACCTGACGTTCACCGTCAACATCCAGGTCGGCCTGTCGCGGCGCGCGCTCGCCGGCTACATGCTCGGGGCGATGGCCGCGGTCGGGGTGATCGCGGTCGCGGCGCCCGACGCAGTGGGCGACCGGGCGTGGCTGTTCGCGCTGGGCAACGCGGCGCTGCGTGCGATCATGCTCGGTCTGTGGGTGCGGCGCAGCTGGCGTTCGAGTGCGGGTTCGCGGCTGCGCATCCTGTCGTACAACGGCGTGACCGCGGCGATCTGGCTGGCGTCCGCGTTCGTGCCGTCGCCGGCGCGGTTCGTGCTGTGGGCGCTCGCGATCGCGGTCGAGGTGGTGCTGCTGATCGCATCCGCGCCGGGGCTGCTGCGGCGGATCGGCGCTGTCAACGTGGAGCATCTCGCCGATCGGTTCGGCACGCTCGTCATCATCGCGCTGGGCGAGTCGGTGCTCGCGATGGTCGTGAGCGTGTCGACCGCGTGGAGTCCGCTGTCCGCGCTCGCCGCGGTGCCGTCGCTCGTCATCACGGCGGGGCTGGCGTGGGCGATGTTCATGTTCGGCATCGACGCGATGCGTTCCGGCTTGGAGCATCTGCTCGCGCGAGATGACTCGCGCGGCATCGTCTGGACGGTCGCGTTCCTGCCGTTCCTGCTCGTCGCGGGCGTGATGATGCTGGCCGGCGCCGTGTCTCTCGCGATCGAGGCACCGGATCGGGTGCTGCCGGCGTCGGCCGCGGCATCCCTCGGCGGGGGAGTCATCCTCTTCTACGGCACGAACGCCGTGATCTCGCTGCGCTACGGTTCCCCGTGGCGCGAGGTGCTGCCGTGGGCCGTGCCCGCGATCGCGGTGCCGCTCGTCGTGGGTGCGGCGGCGCTGGTGCTCCCCGCGATCTGGTCGGTCACGGCGATGGCGGTCACGATCGCGGCGATCGTGCTGCTGTCCGAGGTGCGCGCCCGGCAGTCGGTCTAGAGTTTCGCGTCCTGCCGGGGGATGACGATCTGCTTGATGATCAGCAGCACCGACGCGGTCACGGGGATGGCCACGAGCGCGCCGAGCAGGCCCAGCAGGGTGCCGCCGACGAGGGCGCCGATCACGACCAGCGACCCGGGCACCGAAATTGTCTTGTTCATCACCCGCGGGGTCAGCACGTAGGCCTCGATCTGCATGTAGATGAGGTAGATGATCGCGAACACGAGGGCCATCAGCGGGTTGGAGAACAGGGCGACGACCGACGCGAGCGCCCAGTACAGCACCGAGCCGACGAGCGGGATGAGCGTGATGAGGAACGCGACGATCCCCATCAGCGCGGCGAACGGCAGGCCGAGCACGAGGTGCAGCACGAACGCGACCACCGCGTTGCAGAACGCGAGCACCACCATGCCGCCGAGGTAGCCGCCCACCGAGTCGGTGATCTGGTCGGTCATGGATGCCGCCAGCGCCCGGTTGCGGGCGGGCCACAGTCGGTTGAACGCCTTCTTCATGGTGGGGATGCCGGCGAGGAAGTACAGGCTCAGCACCAGCACGATGACGACGCCCGAGATGCCCGACGCGATGCCGGCGCCGACCTTGAGCAGGCCGCCGGCGATGGCGGTGAGGTTCGACGGGTTGGACAGGAACCCCTCGACCTGCTTGACGATGTCGCTGGTCTGCGAGCCGAATTCGGATGCCAGCCACCGGTACAGGTCGGTCTTCTGGAAGTCGCTGATGAGCACCGGCAGCGTCTTGATGAACTGCGCGACCTGTTCGATCACGGTCGGCACGATCAGCAGCAGCACGCCCACCAGGATGACGGCGAACACGGCGTAGACGATCACGATGCCCCACGCGCGGCTGACGCTGTGGCGCTCGAACCAGCGCACGAGCGGGTCGAGCCCGAGCGCCGCGAACAGTGCGAACGCGACGTAGATGATCACGGTGGAGAGGTTCGTGAACGCGACGCCGACGGCGAACGCGACGAGCCCGCCGAGCGTGAGCGAGAAGCCCACCGCGAACGGGTTGTGCAGCCCCATCCACACCGGTCGGGGATGGTCCGGGGAGGATGCCGACGCCTGCGCGATCACGACGGTGGCGTCCGCATCGGCGGGTGCGGCGGCACCGAGCGCGCGGCGCAGTCGGCTGCGTCGCCGGCGGCTGGGCATGGAGTCGTCAGTCACGGTGTCACTCTACGGGAGGCACAGAATTCGCACAGGAGACCGGGGCGGCGACGACGCCTGCTCGGGCGGTGCCGGGTGCGCGTCAGGGAGCGGGTTTCATGGATGGGCGTGGTCATGCGGCGGGTCGGAATCGTGTGGGCGGTGGTTGCAGGTCGCCCCACAGGTACCGGCGTTCGAGGGGCGGCTGGAGCACGGTGGGCGCGGTGCGCGAATCGGGGGAGTGCAGGACGAATGGTCCGGTGCCGTCGCGGGTGATCGACCAGCCGTGGTGATGAAGGTTCCTGTGGTGGAACGCGCAGAGCAGGATGCCGCGGCGCACGTCGGTTCTGCCGCCGTGCGCGTAATGGTCGATGTGGTGCGCCTCGCAGTAGGACGCGGACCTGTCACAGCCCGGCCACACGCATCCTCCGTCGCGGACGGCGAGGACGAGGCGCTGTTTCGGAGTGAACAGGCGGGCTTCGCGGCCGAGGTCGAGCGGGTTGCCGTCCGAGTCGGTCGTGCAGGTCAGGGTTCCCGTGTCGCAGGCGCGCTGGGCGGCGAACGCGGCCGGGACGGGCGCGTGGGTGTCTTCGATGACGGCGGTGCCGGGCCGCCCGGCCCGTGCGGCATCCTGCGCGGCCCGGTTGACCACGACCCGGATGCCGGCCTGCCGGGTGCCGAACACCTGGGCGGCGTCGGCGAGGGCTCCGGCATGGAGCACGTCGATGAACAGGTCGTATGCGAGCTGCTCGTTCGTGCGAGGGTCGGCGGCCAGGGCGTCGGCCGCGGCCTTCTCGTCCGGGTCGACGAACCGCGGCCCTCCCCGGCGGGGTCGCAGAGCGGCATCGAGGATCGACGTCGCCCAGGCTCCGCCGCCGGCCTCGAATTGGATGCGGGCGCACTGCACGCCGTCGGCGGTGGTCCACATCCGGAACGACCGGGCCTGGAACTGGTCGTCGAACCGGCGCTGTGCGCCATCCGGGTCGAGTCGATCCCGGATGATCCGCGCCGCCGCCCCGAGGTCTTCGACCGTGCGGCGGGCGGCTTCGTCGATGAGCTGCTCCGCGGCCACGCGCCATGCGTCCACCGTCTCCGGATCTACCACGGCGGGCCCCGTCGCGGGCGGGTCTCCGAGTCCGCGCCGGATCGCGGATTGTTGATCGAGGCTGATCCGGCCCGCCGTGAATGCGTCCCCCAGGCAGGCGTGCCACGGTCGTGCCTGAACGTCCGGGGCGTCATCCGTGTCCGGGCGCGCGTCCGGTCCGGTGTTCGCCGATGCGCTGTCGTCCGGCTCAGCCGATGCGGTCTCGAGCAGCGACTCGCCGAGCCGCGCGGCCTTGCCTGCCTGCGTGCGGGACGCTCCGGTCAACTCCTGAACCAGCGACACCGCATTGCGATGCCCCCGACGCTGCGCGAGCCCGTCGTGACCGGCGTCTCGCGACGACCGCTGCGACGTGACACCGGCGGCGACGACCCGCAGCCCCTCGAGCTCGCGGATCGCGTTGGTCGTCGCGACGATCACCCCGACCACCTCATCGTCGCGCAGCCCGGCCATCACCGGTGCTGCCTCCGCGACGCCCACCTCGCCCAGGATCCTCGACAGCACTCGAAGCTGCTGATCGACGATACCAGCGAAACTGTCCATGCCGAAAGCTTCTCACCAACCTCCGACATTGGGAGTTATGCCCTATTCGGAAGTCTGGTTGACCGAGGCTCCGCGACCCGCCAAGGTCGGGCTCATCCCGTCGACCCCGGGCACCCCGGGCCGCGGGGATTTTCGTCGCAGGTGTGCGCGACGAGCACCGTGCGGGCCACGTAGAGCTGGAACGTCGTGCTCGGCGTCTTCGCGGTGACGTACCCGGCGACGTCGTACCAGCCGGGATGCCCGGTGAACGCGACGCGCGCCGAGTACGCCACGAAGACCCGCACAGTGACGAGGGCCTTCTCGGTGTACGTATGGGAGGTGGCCGTCCGGGTGAAGAGCGGAGAGTCCTCTGCCTTCCAGGTCGATCCGCCGGTGCCGATGGTCTTCGATGCGCCGTCGCCGTAGTCGAACCGGTACGCGACCGGCGTGAACTGCACTGTCACGGGCAGGTCGAACAGCGACCCGGTCACCGACTGGCGCCGTGCGGATGCGACGAAGTTGGTGGGTCGCCCGACGATCCCGAATTCCGCCGGCTCGACGGTGAGCGACGGTGTGGCGGGGTGGAACGAGGCGATGTCGGTGAGCGTCGGGGTGCGCGGCCCGGATGCCTTCTCGGGCTCCGCCGGCGTGGCGCGGTCGCACGGAACCTGCGGGGCGGTGGTCGCGACAGCGCATCGGGAAGTGGCGGAGGCGCCCAGACGATCGAGCGCCGCTGCGTCCCACGGGGTGGGTTCCCGCTCTGAAGACGGTGATGAGAGTGGTGAGCGCGAACCGAGATCGTCCAACGGCTGAACCGGGAGTCCACCTTCACCGGGGCGCTCAGCCGCGACGGTCACGTGGGTGCGGCTGTTGGCGATGCTCGTGGCTGTCTGCCCAGTTGCACCGCCGACGTAGCCGACGTTATCGCCCGGGGGCGGCTGAAGCCCGGCAATCAAGGAAGCGACGATCACGATCCCCGTCCTCAGCATGTCGGCGCTCCGTCGCGCTTCTGAATCTTGATGATCTTGAGTCCGGTTCGGGTCGACGCGTCTCGCGAGAAGGCCACGCGTACCGGAAGGATGTCAGGTCGCGTCGGGAGGACCATCGATTTGCCTTGTGCGTCGGTCACAGTGACACCACGGACATCCAGACACCCGGCGATGTAGACGTCACCCCAGGCTGGCTCGGAGTCCGACGACGGGAGGGGCCGAACAAGTCTCACAACGGATTGCCCGCGCATTCGCCATCCCTTTGCGGACATAGCCATCAACTCCTCGCGATCCGTCTTCAACGCGTCCGCCAGCAGCCATGCGTAGACAGGCTCGAAGCTTCTCGGGTCGGACAGATCCACGTGGTTCCCCGCATCCACGTACCCTCGGTAGGTCGCTTCCGCCGCCTTGTACGCGGCATCCGCACTGGCGAACGGCGGGGTCGGGGTGGGACTCGGCCGCCGTGTCTCACCGGCGCATCCAGCAAGGCTCAGGGCGAGCAGCCCGGCGACGATCCCGGCCATGACGCGCGACTTCATCCCGCCACCGTAGTCAATTCCGCGCAACGGCCGCGGAAGTTATCCACAGGGGGACGGATGCCTCGCTCGCGCGTCGCGCCGCCTGCATCCCGTAGCCTCGAAGGGACGAGGAGGATGCCATGACCGACGCCGACCCGACCGAGACGCTGCGCCGCCTGCGCGGCAGCATCGACAACATCGACGCCGCCCTGATCCACATGCTGGCCGAGCGCTTCAAGGCCACCAAGCAGGTGGGCGTGCTCAAGGCCGAGCACGGGATGGCGCCGTCCGACCCGAACCGCGAAGAGCAGCAGATCGCGCGCCTCCGCCGCCTCGCCGAAGAGGCCGAGCTCGATCCCGAGTTCGCCGAGAAGTGGTTCAACTTCGTCGTCGCCGAGGTGATCCAGCACCACGTCGCCGCCGCCGACTCCAAATAGGGGAGGGCGCTCCGCTCACCGGTCGTTGAGCGAGCGGAGCGAGCCGAAACGCGTCGTGCGTGCGTGAGGGGGGTGCTGCGTTTCGTCTCGGTCGCTGGCGCTCCCTCGCTCAACGACCGGGGGTCTTTCGGCCGCCGATGTTTCCCCACCGCCCGCCGGTCGTTGAGCGAGCGGAGCGAGCCGAAACGCGTCGTGCGTCCGTGAGGGGGTGCTGCGTTTCGTCTCGGTCGCCGGTGCTCCCTCGCTCAACGACCGGGGGTCTTCGTCTCCGGCTCCTTGGCCGCGCCGGACGCCCCCGCGCCGGCATCCCCACCCGTCGCGCCCGCGCCACTCGACGCACCTGCGGGGAGCTCCAGGGACACCTTGGTCTCGAGCACCTCGATCGCGTCGTCCGACAGGGCGATCAGTCCGTCGAGCTCCCGGCGCACCCGCTTGTAGGCCAGCTGCCGCTCGGCGGGGGTCGCGGCCTGGTCGACGGCGACGCCGAGCAGCTGCTTGGCGGTGTCGAGCCGCTTGCGCTCGTCGTCGGTGAATCCGGTGTCCTTGAGGCGGCGGGCGTCCCGCTCGGCGACGTCGAACGCGACCTCGTAGTCGGTGACCGCGGCCCGGTAGGCGGCGAAGTCCTCGGCCGAGACGGCGGCATCCGCGGATGCCGGACGGGCCCGGTCCGCGATCGTCCGCGCGCGCAGGAACGCCGCGGTCAGCGGCTGCCGGCCGTCGCTCATCGCCGGGTACTCGATGAGCTTGGAGACATCCAGCTCGTAGTCCAGCCACCGGTGCGTCACGGCGTCGTGGGCATCCATCAGCCGCTGCAACTGCACCTTCTGCGGCACTTCCGGAGCAGCAGCCGACGGCGCAGCGCCTGCCCCGGCCGCGTACGGCGGCAGCACCTGTCCGCGTCGCGCGGCACGGACCTCCGCCTTGGCGTGCAGCGTCTCGAGCCGCCGCTGGTGCCGGCGGCGCGCATTCCGCTCGTACTGGTTTCCGATCGCGCCGAACACCCCCATGAGGGGGAACACGAGCCACCAGTACGAACCGGCGAAATGCCAGAAGTCCACGCGCTCAGCCTATGCCGGAACCACGGACCCGATCCGGCGAATCAGCCGAGCAGCAGGCGGGCGTCGCCGCGCCGAAGTTTTCTCTTGACCGCTTCCGATTGCGGGTGTATTCGTTGCACAGCGGCATCACAGGGAGAGGTCGGATGCCGCGTCAAAGGGGGGGAGCGACCCGCAGGTCGTCTCGCCATCGCCGCCTGACCACAGCCGTGCTCGGGCGGTTCCGCGCGCACCTCGAGGAGCGAACATGAAACGCACGACTGCGGCCATTGTGCTGACCGCCGGCATGACCGCCACTCTTGCCGTCGTCCCGGCCGTCGCCGCGAACGCCTACCACGGCAACACGAACTCTCATCACGCCAGTACGAACTCCCATCACGGCAAGACGAACGCCCACCACGCGAACCCGAAGGCCCAGCACGGCAACCGGACGATCGCGCACGGCACCGTCACCGAGGACCTCGGCTCGTCCGCGGCCGATTGGATGATCACCTTCAACATCCACGCGCGCGGCAACGGCAACAGCTCGCAGGTCTCGATCATGCAGGGTGCGAACGGCCCGGTCAGCACGTTCTCGGGGTCGGTGTGCTCGGGCAGCTACACCGACCCGACCCTCGGCGGCACCACGTACTAC
>NZ_DATEJS010000339.1:0-5878 GCF_035277845.1 Microbacterium sp. | reverse complement strand
GACCGTCTCGGGGCGCAGCTCGCCGCCTTCGGAGGCGGCGTCGCCGAAGGCGAGCATCACGGCGCCGACCGCGAGGCGCGCGGTTCCGGCATCCGCCCGCTGCTCGACCAGCGTGAACAGGTCGCTGCGGTGCTTGCTGCCCCACTCCATGAGGGTCGAGGCGAGCTCCGGATGCCGCTTCACGATGCCGTGCTTGTGCTTGGGCGGAATCGCCTCGCCGTACCCGGTGATGAGATTCACCAGGTCGTCGATGAGCGTGCCGGTGCCGTGCAGGAAGCGCTCGCGGTCGTCATCCGAGATCATCATGGCCGTCAGGCCCAGGATCGCGAAGTTCTTGCTCGGGAAGTAGTTGAAGAACGTACGCACCGAGACGTCCGCCGCGGCGCAGATCTCCTCCACGGTCGTCTCGGCGATGCCCTGGGCGTCGGCGAGTTCGACGGCGGCGGTGTGGATGCGGTCACGGGTCTCGCGCTTCTTGCGCTCGCGAAGGGAATCCGGTTGCACGTTGGTCATCATCATGTCCGTTCTGGGGGTGTGCACCGGCCGGACGGATCCGGCCGGTGCACCTCCTATTCTGGCCCCCGGATTCAGGCCTTCACCTGCTCCTCGAGCTCGGCGATGACCTCGTCATCGGACTTGGCGTTCTCTGCGGCGTGCTCGTCCGCCCGCTCCTGCAGCGCGGACCGCTGACGCAGCGGCGGCGCCTTGAAGAAGAACGACAGCACGAACGCGACGAGCATCACGATCAGACCCGTCCAGTAGACGACGCCCGTCGAGGTGGTGAAGCCGGTGAGGAACTGCACGGTCAGCGGCTTGTCGGCTCCGTTCAGGAACGACGTGTCGCTCATGCTCGAGCTGTCGGACGAGCTGTTGGCGCTGGTGTCCTTCAGCTTCTTCTCGATGGTCGGCTCGACCTTGTCGACGACCGCCTTGCGCTGGTCGGCGTTCGTGTAGTCCACGGCGAGCGTGCCGCCGAGGACGGAGACGCCGGCCTTGTCCGCAGCCTGCTGCAGCGCGGCGGACGTGGCATCCGGCAGCGCCGCGGCGACCTGCTGCGCGATGATCTGACCGGCCGCCGCCTGCGGCACGACGCCCGCTGCGACCTGCTGGTCGACGGCCGCGGTCACCTTCTGCGTCACGCCGGCCTTGACGGCGGCGGTGATCTGCACGGTGGCCTTGTCGAGACCCTCCTGCGTGCCCTTCTCGATGGGGCCGACGATCTTCGACCACACCTGGTCCATGACGCCCGTGTTCTGCGCCTTGTCGGCGACGGCGGGGTTCATCGCGGCATCCAGCGCCGCGGTCAGCTGCGCCTTGTCGACCATGGCCGTGTTGATGTGCGCGGGCATCACCGAGAACAGCACCGACAGCAGCACCGCGGTGCCGAGCGTGCCGCCGATCTGACGGAAGAACGTCGCTGCGCTGGTCGCCACGCCCATGTCCTGCGGCTGCACAGCACCCTGCGTGGCGAGCATCAGCGACTGCATGATCATGCCGAGACCCAGGCCGACGAAGATCATGATGCCGGCGAGCAGCCAGATCGACGAGTCCACCTTGAGGGTCGTCAGCAGCAGGTAGCCGATCGTGACGAGGCCGGTGCCGATCGTCGGGAACCAGCGGTACTTGCCGGTGCGGGCGATGAACTGGCCGGACCCGATCGAGGCGAGCATGAGGCCGAGCACCATCGGGAGCATCGCGAACCCGGACTGCGTCGGGTCGAGGCCGACGACGATCTGCAGGTACAGCGGGATGGTGAGCATCGCGCCGAACATGCCGAACCCGACGAGGAAGCCGAGCAGGGTCGCCATCGAGAACGAGCTCGAACGGAAGAGCTTCATCGGGATGATGGCATCCTGACCCATCCGCCACTCGATGAGCAGGAACGCGACGAGCCCCAGGCCGCCGATCGCGTAGCAGGCGATCGCGCCGGCGGAGGTCCAGCCCCACTCGCGACCCTGCTCGGCGACGAGCAGGAACGGCACGAGCGCGACGATGACCGCGGCGGCGCCGAACCAGTCGATGCGGGGCTTCGCGCGCTCGCCGATCTTCGGCAGGTGCAGGAACGCGAACACCATGCAGATCGCGATGATGCCGATCGGGACGTTCACGAGGAACACCCAGCGCCAGCCGTCGACCCACAGGATCTGGTGGGCACCGGCGAAGACGCCGCCGATGAGCGGGCCGACGACGGACGAGATGCCGAAGACGGCCAGGAAGAAGCCCTGGTACTTGGCGCGCTCGCGCGGAGCGAGCATGTCGCCCATGATCGCCATCGGCAGCGACATCAGCGCGCCGGCGCCGATGCCCTGGAACGCGCGGAAGGCGGCGAGCTCGATCATCGACGTGGAGAAGCTGGACAGCAGCGACCCGACGATGAACACGGCGATGCCGAAGAGGTAGAGGGGGCGACGGCCGAAGACGTCGGAGAGCTTGCCGTAGATCGGCACCATGATCGTCGAGGTGATCATGTAGGCGGTGGTCACCCACGCCTGCTGGTCGAGGCCGTGCAGGTCGTCGCCGATGGTGCGGATGGCGGTCGACACGATCGTCTGGTCGAGCGACGCGAGGAACATGCCGGCCATGAGACCGACGATCACGAGCATGATCTGCCGCGGCGTCATGATCGGAGACCCGTGCGTGCGACGGGTTGCGCCCACGGTCGGCGTGGGTGCGGTGGCGGTTGAAGACATCAGCTTCCTTCTGAAGATTGCGTTCCTACATCATTGCACATCTGCATCTTTCTAACAAGTGCAATTTTTCCTCTCTGCAGGATTGCCAGGATGAAAGTTCCGCGGCATCCGGATGTCACGCCCCTAGGCTGGGCATCGAGTCCTGGGGGTGCGACATGACCGGTTCCGACGGCCGCCTGCGGTTCGACCACGACGCGGTCCACCGCGCCGACGAGCTGCGCGACGCCGGCCGCGCCGCCCGGCGACGGATGCCGCGCTCGGCGCACGCCGCCTTCGCTCCCCCTGCGGATCGGGACCCCGTCGGCATCCTGCGTCGCCAGCACGCGCACCGCGTGCCCGAACTCGTGCCGCTACGGCTGGAACGGATGACGGCGAATCCGTTCGCGTTCTACCGGGGATCGGCGGCCATCCAGGCCGCGGATCTGCGCGACGCCCCGCGCACCGGAGCGGACGTCACGATCTGCGGCGACGCGCACGTGGCCAACTTCGGCATCTACGCCTCACCCGAACGGCGGCTGGTGTTCGACCTCAACGACTTCGACGAGGCCGCGTACGGGCCCTGGGAGTGGGACGTCAAGCGGTTCGTCACGAGCGTCGTGCTCGCCGGGCGCCATCGCGGGTTCGCCCCGGACGACGTGGTCACCGCGGCACGCGAGGCCGCCGCCGCGTACCGCGTCGGCATCCGCCAGTTCACGCGCCTCGGCGCCCTCGACCGGTTCTATCTGCAGGCGGACGTGCGCCGCGGCCCGCGCAGCGGCGGGGCCTCGTCGCAGAAGGCCCTCGACCGCGCGATCAAAGCGGCGGGGCGGCGCACAGCCGACCGGGTCGTCCGCAAGATCACCACGACCGCCCCCGACGGCACGACCACGATCGCGGAGAATCCCCCGGTGCTCACGCACGTTCCCGAGGCGACCGAGCGGCGCGTGCTCGAGATCGCGCGCACCTATCTGGCGACGGTGCCGTCCGACATCGCCGTGCTGCTGTCGCAGTACGTCCCGACGGATGCCGTGCGTCGCGTGGTCGGGGTCGGCAGCGTCGGGACGCGCTGCTACATCATCGTGCTGTCCGGCCCGGCCGGAGAGTCGCTGGTGCTGCAGGTGAAGGAGGCGTGCGAGTCGGTCGCGGTCGAGTTCGGCGGAGCATCCCGCGCCCTCTCCCCCGCCGTGGTGGCACCGGTCGCGAAGGACGAGCACGGGCACCGGGTCGTCGCGAACCAGCGCGTGCTGCAGTCGGTGAGCGACCCGTTCCTCGGCTGGGTGCGCCAGGACGGCCATGCGTTCTACATCCGGCAGTTCCGCGACCTGAACGCGTCGATCGACACCGAGACGCTCGGCCGGCGCGCGTTCGGCGACTACGTCGACGCCTGCGGCACCGTGCTCGCCCGCGCCCACGCGCAGTCACCGAATGCCCCGTTCATCGCCGGATACCTCGGCGGCGGGACCGTGTTCGACGAGGCGGTCACGGCGTGGAGCATCGCGTACGCCGACCAGGCGGCCGCGGACTTCGAGACGATGCGGCGGGCCGTGGCCGACGGGACGCTCTGAGCCCGGCACCGCGGCGCGGGGCGTCGGGTCTACGCTGGCGCCATGGCCGCCCGCTTCGTGTACTGGATGAACGTGTCGCTCGACGGGATGATCGAGCGCCCGGGCCCGCAGGCCGGCGACGACGGCTGGCTGCGCATCGGCGAACCCCTGCATCGCGAGTTCAACGCCCGCGCCCGGGCGCTGTCGATGTCGGTCGAGGGCCGTGTCATCTACGAGATGATGGAGGACTACTGGCCCGCCGCCCGCGACGACGAGTCGCTCGAGGACGTGCTGCGCGAGTACGGCGGCATCTGGACCGACATGCCGAAGATCCTCGTGTCGCGCACCCGCACCACGGCCGGCCACAACACGGAGGTGTACGGCGAGGATGCCCTCGAGCGCCTCGCCGCGCTGCGCGCCGACACGGACGGGGACATCGGCGTCGGCGGGGCGACCCTCGCCACGCAGCTGATGCGGGAGGGGCTCCTCGACGAGCTGCTGCTGTTCGTGCACCCCGTGGTGCTCGGCAGCGGACGTCCGCTGTTCGACGTCGTGCCCGAGCCCCTGCAACTCGACCTCATCGAGGCGCGCGAGTACGACGACAGCGTGGGGCTGCGCCGCTACGCCGTCCGCGGCGCGCGCTGAGCGGGATTCCGCTACGCGACGATGTGGTCGAGGCGCAGGATGACGATCTCGAGAAGACGCGCGAGCTCGTCGCGGTCGGCGTCGGTGAGGTCCTGAAGCACGTCGGACTCCACGACGTTGGAGCTGCGGATCGCGGAGGTGAACAGCTTCCAGCCGGCATCCGTGAGACCGACGAGCACGCGCGTGCGGTTCTCCGCGTCGGGGGTCCGCTCGATGAGACCGCGCTCGGCGAGCCGGTCGAGCCGGTGCGTCATGGATGACGGCGCGACGCTCGTCAGCTCGGCGAGGTAGCCCGGGGTCAGCGGCTCGCCGGCCCGGGCGATGCCCGCGATGACCCCCCACTCGCCGGCCGTGAGCTCGAGGTCCGCGAGCTGGCGCGCGTACCACTGGTCGAGCTTGCGGTTCATGCTCTGCGCCGCGGTGATCACCCGCTGCACCGACTCGTCACCGCCCGCGGCGACGTAGGCATCCACCGCGCGCCGGTACTCGTCGCGCGCGCTGGGTTTTCGACCGGCCATACGGGAATTCTCCCACGTCTCTTTCTGTTGCTAATATTTCGATGTCGAAATATTCGACATCGAAATCATCACGGCGCACCCGCCGGTACCCGAAGGAGGCTCTCCATGCGTGCACGTCTGCTCATCGTCGCATCCGCGATCGGCTCCCTCGGATGGGGTGCCGTGCTCCCCTACCAGTACGCGTACGCCGCCGATACGCGCGGCTGGGGCACGCTCGTCGCGGCCCTGGCATCCTCGCTCTTCTCGGTGGGCGCCCTCGTGGCCGCGCCGCTCGCCGGCCGGCTCGCCGACCGCGTCAACCCGGTGCTCGTGGCCGTCGCCGCGCAGCTGCTGGGCGCGGCCGCCGTCGGATCGCTCGTCTTCGTCGGCACGCCGTCGCTGTTCCTCGCGGGCATGCTCGTGTTCGGCCTGGGCCTGGCCGCCGCGGTGCCCGCCAAGCAGGTGCTCGCGCTGCAGTGGTCCTCCGGCGACGACCGCCGCCGCATCTTCGCGTACAAGTTCA
>NZ_DATEJS010000338.1:0-39402 GCF_035277845.1 Microbacterium sp. | reverse complement strand
TGGTCATCGACATCAGCTACCTCCGCATCGAGGGATCGGGGCACGGCTTCACCTCGTCGAGCATCCGTTACAACGTGCCCGAAGACGAGTGGCCCGACCTGCACGAACTGTGGCCCGGCGGCAGCCGCGTTCTCGTGGACCTCACCGCCGACGGGCGCGCGCAGGAGGGCGCGGGTGCCGCCTTCGTCGTCGCGCGAACAGGAAGCCCGCGGATCAGCTCGGTGGAGTTCTCCGGCTTCTGCATCGACGGGCTGCATTTCGTATCGGACGGTTCAGGCATGCTGCCCGAGAACACGTACGTGAACGGCAAGACCGGGATCTACGTCGCGGACGCCAACGACTCGTTCCGCATCACCGGAATGGGGTTCGTCTACCTCGAACACGCGCTGACCGTCTACAACGCAGACGCGCTTTCTGTTCACGACAACTTCATCGCCGAATGCGGCAGCTGCATCGAACTGCGCGGGTGGGGGCAGGCATCGAAGATCACCGACAATCTGATCGGTGCCGGCTTCAAGGGCCACTCGATCTACGCCGAGCACCACGGCGGCCTCTTGATCACCGCCAACAACGTCTTCCCCCGCGGGGCGAGCAGCGTCTACCTCGACGGCGTCACACGCTCCAGCGTCACGAACAACCGCTTGCATTCCTTCTACCCGGGAATGGTGGTTCTCGACGGGGACAGTTCCGAGAACCTCGTGGCCACGAACCACTTCCTGCGAGATTGCGAACCCTGGACGCCCTTCCTGGGGATCGGCAACGGACGTGACGACCGATACGGGCTTCTCCGCGTCGGCGGCAGCAACAACTCGGTCATCGGCAACCACTTCTCCGAGGTGGTCGACTCGCAGAGCCTCCGGCCGGCCGGTGCGACGCCGGTCATCGTCCGCCTGACCGCAGGCGCCAGCGGCAACTACCTCTCCAGCAACCACGTCGTCGCGCTGGACGCCCAGCCCACCTGGAGCGGATCCGCCTTCTCCGCTCAGGTGGATGCGCTGCTGGCGACGGAGTCCACGAGTGAGCTTCTCGTCACCGCGGTCATGGTCGAGTCGGAATCGGTTCGGAACACGATCCTCGACTCGGGGACCGACTCGCAAGTCGTTGCGGACCGGGAGGCGAATGCGATCCGGGCCACGCCCACGGCCGTGTCGAGCCTCTCCGCTGCGGTTCGCGCGCTTTGAGCCCGGTCGGCGATGCCGGCCGGGCTCAAAGCTTGAGTCGGTGCTACACGTACACGTTGAGTTCCGCGATCGACCACCAGCTGCCGGAGCTGCCCGTGTCGACGACTCGGATGTAGCGGGCCGTCTGCGCGGGGAACGACACCGACTCGACCGGCTGTCCGGCGGTGATGCTCGCGACGGTGGCCCAGGTGGTCCCGTCCGACGACACCTCGATGTCCGCACTCGGTGCGTAGTCGCTCGTGCTGCTGCCCGAATCGAGCACCACCTTGTCGAACGTCTGCGCCTGGCCCATGTCCACCTGCACCCACATCCCGTTCGTCAGCGACGCTCCCGAGCTGTATCGGGTGCTGATGTCCCCGTCGATCAGGTGGGCGAGCGCGTCATTCGGCCACGGGCTCGTGTTGGACGCGGTCGGCGTCCAATCGCTTCGTGCGAGCGGCGTGCTGCCGACTGGCGGCGTGCCGCCGTTGCTGTACACGGTGAGTTCCGCGATCGACCACCAGCTGCCGGAGCTGCCGGTGTTCACGACCCGGATGTACCGGGCGGTCTGCGGTGCGAAGGTGGCCACCTCGACCGGCTTGCCCATTGCGATCGAGTCGACGGTGGTCCAGTTGCTGCCGTCGGCCGACACCTGCACGTCCGCGCTGGGTGCGTAGTCGCTCGTGCTGCTTCCGGAGTCGACGACGACGGTGTCGAAGGTCTGCGCCTGCCCCATGTCGACCTGGACCCACATCCCGTTCGTCAGGGATGCCCCGGAGCTGTACCGCGTGGTGAGGTCGGAATCGAGGATGTGCGAGAGCGCGTCGTTCGGCCACGGGCTCGTGTTCGACGCCGTGGCGACCCATCCGGTGCGGGACAGAGCCGTGCCGTAGTCCACGGGTGCCGACCCGTCGGTGTACACGTTGATCTCCGCGATCGACCACCAGCTGCCGGAGCTGCCCGTGTTCACCACCTTGATGTAGCGGGCGGTCTGCGGCTCGAACGTCGCCACTTCGACGGGCTGTCCGGTCGCGATGGCCGCGACCTTCGTCCAGTCGGTGCCGTCCTGCGAGACGAAGACGTCGGCGCTGGGCGCGAAGTCGGCCGTGCTGCTTCCCGAGTCGAGCACGACCCGATCGAACGTCTGCGCCTTCCCCATGTCGAGCTTCACGGACATGCCGTCGGTGAGGGATGCTCCCGAGCTGTACCTCGTGGTCAGGTCACCGTCCAGCGCGTGCGACAGCGCGTCGTTCGGCCAGGGGCTGTTGTCGGAGGCGGTGGCCGCCCAGCCGGCGCGTGAGAGCGGGATTCCGTAGTCCGGGGTCGCGGATCCGCCGGTGTACACCTCGAGCTCGCCGATCGACCACCAGTTGCCGGAGGTGCCGGTGTTCACCACCTTGATGTAGCGGGCGGTCTGCGGTGCGAAGGTCACCGCTTCGATCTGCTGACCGGTCGCGGTGAGGGCTGCGACCTTCGTCCAGGTGCTGGCGTCGTCGGAGACGAAGACGTCGGCCCCGTGCGCGTAGTCACCCGTGCTCGTGCTGGAGTCCAGGGCGAGGGTGTCGAAGGTCTGCGCCTTGCCCATGTCGACCTGCACCCATTGCCCGCTGGCCTGCCCGACGCCGGAGCTGTACCGGGTGCTCGGATCGCCGTCGACCATGTTGGGGATGACATCCGTCGGATACGGACTCACGACGGATGCCGACGCGGTCCAGCCCGACTGCGAGAGCGGTGTGCCGAGCCCGTCGACCGTGAAGGTGGCGTCTCCTGCGTGCTGCCCGCCGGCGCCGTTCACAGTCACGGCGTATGTGCCGGACGGCAGCCCGCTCGGGACGAACGCGGTGATGGTGCGGTCCGACCAGGTGTCGATCTGGGCGTGGACGCCGCCGAAGTACACGGTGCCGAGGCCCTGGGTCGCCCCGAAGTGGGAACCCGTGATCGTGATCTTGTACCCCGGCAGACCCGTGGTCGGCGTCATCCCGCCGACGACCGGTGTCGGGTAGCCGGAAAGGCCGACGGTGGTGAACAGCGCCGCGGTTCCGCCCGGGAGCGTGTAGCTGTACGAGCCGTCCGGAGAGACCGGGAAGGTCTGGCTGCGGTTGGTGCTGTTGTAGACGGCGGTGACCTTCGCCCCGCCGGTGGCGGTCCAGTTCTGCAACTGCAGGCCGCGGGGCACCGTCGTCGGGTTCTGGATCGTTCCCGTTTCGGCGGGTGCGCCGGAGACGGTGATCTCACCGATCGACCAGTGGAAGAAGAACGACGCCGCGGTGCTGACGATGCGCACGTACCGCGCGGTCTGCGGCGGGAGCGTGATGGTCGTCTTTCCGAGGGCGCCGTTGCCGCTTGCGACCGCGGCGCCCCAGCTCTTGCCGTCGTCCGACGTGTACACCTGGTACTGGAAGACGGAGTCGAAGGCGTTGGATGCCGTGTTGTTCAGCGTGATCTGGTCGAAGGCCGTCTTGCTGCCGAAGTCCACCTGGAACCAGTCCCCGCTCTTCATCTTGAACTGGGTCCGCCAGCGACTGGCGAGGTCGCCGTCGGTGGCGTTCGTCGCGGAGTCGCCGGTCTCGCTCGCAGACGAGGTGACGGTCCAGCCGCTCCGGTCGAGCGTGCTTCCCGGGGTGTTGATCGTCGCACCGACGGGCAGGGAGTACGTGGTCTGGCTGGTGCCGGCGACAACCGAGTTCTCGAGCGGGATCAGCTGCGGGTCGTAGGTGACGGTCTGCGTGCCGCCGGGCGACTTGAACCCGAAGGTGTGGGTCGGGTCGGAGACGTTGGTCGCCGCCGGGGTGGTGCCGCTCTGGGTCGGACCGGAGTACGTGAACGTGACGGCGTTTCCGGCGTTCAGCGTGTAGTCGAACGACTGGGTTCCGTCTGCGACGCTGATCTTCTGCGCCGACGCGGAGTCGTTGTACGCGACGAGCACCTTCGACCCGTCCGGGTTCTGGTACGCGACGTCATCCACGCTTCCCGCGCCGAACGTGTTCGAGTAGATCCGGTGGGCGCCGGGCTTCACGAACTTGCTCACCTGGGCCAGGGCGTAGTAGTCGGGGTTGTAGGTGACGCCGCCCGTCTTCGGGTCGATCGTGACCAGGCCACGGGTCACGCCGATGCCGTTGGTGTCGCTGTTGAGCGGACCCATCGCCGGGTCGAGGGCGATGTTCCAGAGCATCGTGCCCTGCGAGTAGTTGCGGGTCGCGTCGATCAGCCAGGTGTCCAGCGCGTCGTGGAAGGCGACCTGGTTCGTGCCCTGCAGGATCGTTCCGGTGGCCTCGGTGAGGTACACGTCCTTGCCCGGGTAGTCGTTGTGGATCTGGGTCTGGTAGGTCGGGGTGCCGCTGTAGATGTGGAAGGCGGCGCCCGTCGCGTACTTGTCCGTCGTCGGGTCGTTGTAGATCGATTCGGGGTAGGACGGCACATCCCAGTTGTGGTCCCACGCCAGGATCTTCGTCGAGATGCCGTTCGCCTCGAACGCCTGGCCCATCAGCTGGACCAGCTTGCCCTCTTGCGCGGGAGTCATGTACGACCCCGGCCACGAGGGGGCGTTCAGCGGCTCGTTCTGCGGGGTGACGAAGCTGATCGGGATGCCGGCCTTGCCGTACGCCTGGATGTACTTGACGAAGTAGTTCGCCATGGGGACATAGTCGTTGTCGAGGAGCGTGCCGCCGATCATGTTCCCGGAGGTCTTCATCCAGGCGGGCGGACTCCACGGCGTGGAGTCGATCTTGATCTTCGGGTTCAGTGCGAGCGCCTGCTGGAGCTCGGGGATGATGTACGCCTGGTCGTGCTCGATGGAGAACTTCGACAGGGTCGGGTCGGTCTGACCGGCGGGCATGTCGTCGTACGAGTAGTTCCCCGATGCGGTGAAGTCCGTGGCTCCCATGGGCGAGCGGACCATGCTCAGCCCGATGCCCGAAGAGGGGCTGAAGAGCTTCTGCATCAGCGTGTTCTTGGCGGCCACCGGGAGCTGGTCGATCAGGTAGGCGGCGGAGTCGGTGAGGGCGCCTCCGTAGCCCGTGATCTTCTGGTACTTCACGCTGTCGTCGACCCTGATCGTCAGGGGATTCGTCGTCTGCTGCGTCTGGAAGGCCACGGGCTTCTGCGGTGCCACCCACTGGTTGGCGCCGACGTCGGTGAGCCACACCTGGACAGGGCTGCTGACCGCCGGCGCCGTGGGGGCAGCGGTCGGCACCGCTTGCGCGGACGTGGGTCGGGTGAGGGGTGCAATCACTGCGAGGCTCACGCAGAGCGTGAGCCCGAGCAGCGTGCGTCCGTGCATCTGCATGTTCGTTCCTTCGAACTCGATCAAGGTGTGTACTCAGCGGCCGTGCCGTCGACGGCGATGGAGCGTCGACCGACGTGTCGCGGCATCGCGACCGTCGGCTCCATGGCAGCCGGTGGCTACGCCCGGCGTGACGTGCTCCGCTTTCCGAACGTGTCACTAATTCGGGTTAGTAGTCGACTATACGGATCAGCGGGAAGCCTCGTCAAGAGGCTCGGGGTCGATCGGGTCGACCTGCGGTGCCCGGGATCAGCGGCCGGCTGTGCGCGACGGTGCTGCCGTCGAGGCACGCAGGATGACGGGGCAGTGCACCATGGTGCGGCGCGTCCTCGGTACCTCGTCGACGAGCTGCTCGGCTGCCAGCTGCCCCATGACGTCGTACGGGAGCCTGACGGTGCTCAACGCCGGCCGGACCTCCGCCGCGAGCTGGAATTGGTCGTCGTAACCCATCACGGACACGTCCTCGGGCACGCGGATGCCCGCCTCGAAGAGCGCAAGCATCGCACCCACCGCCATGCGGTCGTTTCCGCACATGATGGCCGTCGGCAGCGCCCCGCTGCGCACCAGCTCCTTCGTGAGGTCGTAGCCCGAGTCCGCATGGTAGTTTCCGGCGCGCACAGTGCTGTCGGCCGGATTGAGCCCTGCCGCCTGCAGAGCGTCGCGGAATCCGCGCAGGCGGGCCTTGGTCGCCCACTGCGAGGCGCGTCCGGTGAGAAAGGCGATCTCTCGATGGCCCAGATCGAGCAGCGCCTGCGTCGCTTCCCGCCCGCCGCGCTCCTCATCGGGCAGCACGGCGGGAAAGTCGTCCTTCGCCGTGTAGCAGTTCAGCAGGATCGTGGGCACCCTGTGGGCGGCTTCCGGAACGGTCACCGCTTTGGTGCCGACGGCCGAGAAGATCAGCGCGTCGGTCTGACGGTCGAGCAGATCGGCGATGAGTTCCTCGGCCTGCCGGTTGGACCCTCCGGTGCTCACGAGCAGCAGCAGGCTTCCATGCCGGTTGGACGTCTCGTGCGCACCCTTGATCGCAGCCGCGGCGAACTCACCGAAGTCCGCGTCGTGGTTGATGAAGGCGATCGTCGCACTCGTGCCGCGGCGGAACCCCTGGGCCGCACGGTTGGGACGGTAGCCGAGCTCGGCGACCGCGTGCAGCACGCGCTCCCTGGTCTCATGGCTGATCGTCTGCCCAGGCGTCTGGTTCAGCACGAACGAGACGACTGCGGGCGAGACACCTGCCAGACGGGCGACGTCCACGCGGCGCGGTCTGGCCGTGGACGGTCGGACCGCTTCACCATCTGCCACGTCGAAACCGTACCAGGTGCTCATCGGCCGCCCGTCGAGCGGCAGGGAGGCCGTTGGTGGGTCAGGCGGCAGACCCAGAGCCGGGCATGCGGCGATCCGAGCTCTGCCTGGGGACGGCTCCGGCCCCCTCCCGGCCCACGACGACGACGATCGCATCGAGTCGAACGATCATGTTGCCTTCGTCTCCGATCGGGTCGTCATCCCTTGACACCGGAGGACGCGATGGAGTTGACGAACGCCCGCTGGAAGGCGATGAACAGCACCAGGACCGGCACGGTGATCAGGCTCGCGTACGCCATGATCTGGCCCCACGACACGTTCAGCAGCTTGAAGTAGTCCATGCCGACCATGACCGGACGCACCTGTTCGCTCTGGGTGACCATGAGCGGCCAGAGGTACTGGTTCCAGGCGGGCAGGAAGGTGAGGATCGCGGCGGTGGCGACCGCCGGCCCGGCGAGCGGCATCACGATGCTGCGGTAGATGCGGAGCCAGCCTGCCCCGTCCACTCGGGCGGCTTCGTCGAGCTCGCGTGGGATGGAGTCGAAGTACTGGTAGAAGAGGAAGATCGAGAACGCGTTCGCGATGAAGGGCACGATCTGCACCGTGTAGGTGTCCAGCCATCCCTGCACGAACTGCGTGCCGTCGAAGTACGGCAGCTGGTTGACCCACCACAACATGGGCAGCGCCATCACCTCGAACGGGACGATCAGAGTGGCGAGGATCACACCGAGCAGCCACTTCCGGCCGGGCAGACGCATCCGGGACAACGCGAAGGCCGCCATGGAGTTGACGATGATGCCGAACACGACCGTCAGCACGGAGATCAGGATCGAGTTGAACATGAACTGTGCGAACGGGACCCGATCGAACACGCCGAGGTAGTTCTCGAGGCCGAGGCGACCGACGGGGAGGAACGCACGGATGCTGCCCAGATCGTCGAAGATCTGCAGATCGGGTTTGAAGCTCGAGACGATCATGAAGACCAGGGGCAGCCCGAAGACCAGCACGAGGAGGAGCTTCAGGGCCAGCAGGAGAGCGCCGCGCCCGCCGACGGCGCGCCGGCGGCGCACGGGCGGCACCCCCTCGACGTGTGCGAAGTCGGCCGGGGCGTGCGCGGTGTCGAGGGCGGTCATCGCCGGGCCTCCTTGTCACGGGTGAGGTAGCTCTGGATGACGGTCACGATCAGCACCAGCACGAAGAACACCATCGAGATCGCGGAGGCGTAACCGGTCTGCTGCTGCTGGAACCCGGTGCGAACGGCCTGATAGACGAGGGTGGTGGTGCTGTCCAGCGGGCCGCCCTGGGTCATGATGTTGACCTGCGAGAACAGGCCGAATGCGGCGATGGTGATGGTGATCAGGATGAAGGTGCGGGTGGCGCGAAGCCCCGGCCAGGTCACGTGTGCGAACCGCTGCCAGCCGGTTGCGCCGTCCAGCGCCGCCGCTTCGTACAGCTCGGGCGGGATGGTCTGCAGACCCGACAGCCAGATGATCATGTGGAAGCCCATCGCCTGCCAGATGGACATGACGATGATGGCGAACAGCGCCCAGTGCGGATCACCGAGCCAATCCGGCCCCTGGATGCCGATCTTCGCGAGCAGCGCGTTGATCAGCCCGTCCTTCTGATACATGAACAGCCAGAGCATCGAGACCACCACGATCGAGGTGACGACGGGCAGGAAGTAGACGGTGCGGAAGAAGGTGGTGCCGCGGGTCTTCCCGTTCACCAGCAGCGCGGTGCACAGGGCGACGCCGGACTGCACGGGGACGATCACGGCCGTGAAGATGAGCGTGTTCCGCAGGGACGCCCAGAACGTCTCGTCGGTGAACAGGTTCTGGAAGTTCTCCAGACCGATGAACTTCCCCGGTACGGGCGAGATCAATCGCGCGTCGGTGAATGCGAGCACGAACGTCAGGACGATCGGGATGATCAGGAAGGTCACGATCAGCACCGCCGCGGGCAGGAACATCGCCGTCGCGACGATCGACTCCCTCGCGCGGCCCTGCATCGAGTGACGGCCCGGGGCGATGGTGGTCATCGGATACTCCTTCGTGTGACCCAGGGTGGGTTCGTCCGGGGCGGGATCGGGATTCACCCGCCCCGGACGGATGCTGACTACTGGAAGTAGTTGTTCTGCTTCTGGTTGGCGTCGATTTCCTTGACCGCCTGGTCGAGGGTCGCCTTCGGGTCAGCGCCGTTGATGATGTCCTGTGCGGCCTGGCCGAACGTGGTCGCGATGAACGGGTAGCCCGGGGTGACGGGGCGCACCTCGGCGAACTTCTGCGAGTACTCGCGGAACATCTCGTCCTCGCCACCGGGCTGATAGGCGGGGAGCTGTGCGGCGGCCGCTTCGGTCGCCGGGATGTTGCCCGTGGCCTTCGCGACCGAGGCGACGTACTTGTCCTGCGCGGCGAACTTCAGGTATGCGAGGGCACCGGCCGGGTTGGAGCAGGTCTTCGACATGCCCCACTGCCAGGAGGCGCCGCCGATCTTCGGCCCGTTGCCCAGGTCGACCGTCGGGAGGAACAGCGCATCGCCCTTCAGAGCGGCTCGCACCTGGTCGACGACCCAGTTGCCGTCGTACAGGATGCCGGTCTTGCCGGCGAGGAAGTCGGCCACCGGGTCGCTGCTCGACTTCGCCGAGATGTCCCCCGAAGTGACGAGTCCCCGGAACCACTTCGCCCAGTCCAGCGCCGCCTTGCCGTTGAGCACGCCGTCGGCGCTCTTGTAGTCCGTGCGGTTGATCAGGTCACCGCCGAAGCTCTGCAGGAACGGCGAGTACGCGTAGGGCCACCACTCGCCGGTCTGGCCTGTGGAAAGGTCGCCCGGGTACTGGAACTTCCCCGTCGCCTTGAGCTTGTCGAGGGCGGCCTGGAACTCCGCACGGGTCCAGGGCTGGTCGACCGTGGGGATGCGGATTCCGGCGGCCTGCAGGGTGGACTTGCGCGCGATCATGGTGAGCGCCGCGTCGTAGTGGCCGTACGAGTAGATCTTGCCGTCGTACCTGCCGACCGTGGAGGGGAGGTAGTTGGAGAGCACGCTGTCGAGGCCCGTGAGCGGCGCGAGGTAGCCCGCCCATGCCCAGTTCGGCACGTTCGGTCCGTCGATGTCCATGATGCACGGCAGCTTCTTGGACGCCGCCGCGGCGGTCACCGACTGGTTGTAGGAGTCCTGAGGGAACGCCTGAACCGTGACCTTGTACTGCTTCTGACTCTTGTTGAAGTCCGCGACGATCTGCTGATCCGCCGCCAACTCAGACTTGTTGCCGGCGTTGTGCGTCCACAACACCAGATTTCCGCTCGGCTGACCCGCCGATGCCGGGCCGCCCGAACAGCCGGCGAGCCCGAGAATCGTGAACGCTGTGAGAGCGGCCACCGCCGCCGTCAGCGTCGTCTTCTTCCCCATCGAAGTACTCCTTGTGCAAGGGGTGTTCGAGCCTCCCGAGGTGGAGGCTCGAGTGATCAATTGCTTCAGCCCAGGTTGCGACACTCATCACTAACTCGGGTTAGTGCGATGGTAGAGGTCCGCCCTGCCCGCGTCAAGCTCGACCTGAAGCGGATGACAGCATCGAGCACCGGACCAGCCGGTCCGGTGCTCGATGATTCGATACGACCCGAAGGGATCGCTAACCGCAGTGCACGTCCACCCGCCTTAGGAGAGCACTGTCTCCACAGCGGAACCCGCCGCGGCGGACGCCTCGACAGCCGCCAGCACCCGCTGCACGCCGAGCGCGTCGTCGAACGACGGGCGCGGCTGCTCCCCCGCGGCGATGGCGGAGACGAGGTCGACGACCTGGTGGGTGAAGCCGTGCTCGTAGCCGATGCCGTGACCCGCGGGCCACCAGTTCCCGACGTAGGGATGCACCGGTTCGGTGACGATGATGCGCCGGAACCCGTGGGCGTCCGCGGCATCCGACCCGTCGTAGAACTCCAGCACGTTCTGCTCCTCGAAGTCGAACGCGACCGAGCCGCGGGTGCCGTTCACCTCCAGTCGCAGCGCGTTCTTGCGGCCGAGGGCCATGCGGGTCGCCTCGAAGACGCCGATCGCGCCGGTGTCGAAGCGGGCGGTGAACACGGCGGCGTCGTCGACCGTGACCGGACCCTTCGGTCCCTCGCTCGAGCCGGTGCCGCCGAGCCCGGCGCGTTCGCCCGCGACCGGACGCTCCGTGACGAACGTGCGCATCATCGCGGAGACGTCGGTGACGGATGCCCCCGTCACCCACTGCGCCATGTCCACGATGTGCGCCCCGATGTCACCGAGCGCGCCGCTTCCCGCCTTCTGCTTGTCCAGACGCCAGGTGAGCGGGGCATCCGGATCACTCAGCCAGTCCTGCAGGTACTGCGCACGCACGTGCCGGATGTCGCCGAGCCGGCCCTCCTGGACGAACCGCCGGGCGAGCGTCACCGCCGGCGTGCGCCGATACGTGAATCCGCACATGGCGAACACGCCGCGCTCGGCCGCGGAACGAGCGACCTCCGCCATGTGGGCGGCATCCGCCACGGAGTTGGCCAGCGGCTTCTCGCACAGCACGTGCTTCCCCGCCTGGAGGGCGGCGATCGCGATCTCGGAGTGCATGTCGCCCGGCGTGCAGATGTCGATGAGATCGATGTCGTCGCGCTCGATCAGCCGACGCCAGTCTGTCTCGGCGCTCAGCCATCCCTGTCGCTCCGCGGCCTCCGCCACGCCCGCGGCGTTCCGCCCGGCGAGCGCGGTCAGCTGCGGGGTCAGCTGCAGATCGAAGAACCGGTGTGCGGTGCGCCACGCGTGCGAGTGCACCGCCCCCATGAATCCGTATCCGACCATCCCGACGCGCAGCAGCCCGCCCATGTCCGCCTCCTGACTCGTTCCGTCGGCGATCGTCATCGCAGTCGCGCGATCGCGTCGTCGGCCGATCCCCACGAGGCGAGGACGGCGCGCAGGTCGTCGTCGGCCTCCTCGGCGAGAGCAGCACGGTAGGCGGCTTGGAGCACGCCGTCGAGTGCCACGCGCCGGCCGGTGCGGGCGGACCGCACCGCGGCCTCGACCATGGTGATGGTGTGGATGTTGGAGTGGACCTCTCCCGATGGGATGGTGCCGGTGCGGAGGGCGCTGACGAACTCGTCGAGCGCCCCGGCGATCTCCTCTCGCCCGGTCGCCGGGTCGGCTTCTGGAGCCGCCGCCGGCTCGGAGACCGGTTCGCCCTCGCCGTCCCAGGCGGCGCTTCCGTGTGCACCGCTGATCCGCCATGCGCCGTTCCACGACGTCTCCAGGCCGGGACTGCACCAGCTTCCCGTGTAGACGAAGCGCGCTCCCCCGTCGAACTCGAAATCGGCGGATGCCGCGGCATCTCCGCGGTACCAGCTCCACGAGGGATTGAACGACCGGCAGTCGACCGACTGCGCCTCGGTGCCGAGCAGGTACCGTGCGACGTCGAACGCATGGATGGCCATGTCGACCAGCAGCGGGTCGTCCATCTCGTCGCGGAATCCGCCGAACCTCGGCGCCTTGAAGAACTCCGTCGTCAAGAGACCGATGTCGCCGAGCGTCGTCGCGATGCCCTTCAGGCGTGCGAGCTGCGGGTAGTACCGCCGCGACTGGCTGGTCATCAGCAGCTGCCCGGTCAGCTCCGCGGCGGCGATCAACGCCATGGTCTGGGCGACCGTCGGCGCGATCGGCTTCTCGCACAGCACCGGCAGCCCGGCTCGAAGCGCCTCCGTGTTCACCGCGCGGTGGGCCTGGGGTGCGGTCACGTCGATGACCGCGTCCGCGCCGGTCTCCGCCGCGACGACGCTCAGGGACGAGCCGGCCACGGCGGTGGTTCCGGATGCCGCAACGGCCCGGCACGCCGCCCCTGCGTCGAGGTCGACGACGCCGACCAGCTCGACGCCGGGGGTCTCCGAGACGACATGCATCCAGTTCCGCCCCATCGCGCCGGCGCCCACGACGACCAGCCGCAGCGGCTCGGCGCCGGGGATCGTGGCGAACTGCGGGCTCATGCGTCGTCCCGGTTGTGCATCGCGCCCTGGTAGCCGTGGCCGGTGAAGAAGTCTCCGGTGTCGTAGCGCAGCAGCACGGGCGTTTCGCGGAACGGACGGTCGGATGCCGCCCACAGCACGCCGTTCGCGATGACCCGACGGATGTCCCGGTGGTGGTAGACGGGGTAGTCCTGATCGCCCGGGCTGAAGTAGAAGATCTTGCCGTTGCCGCGGCGGTAGGTGATGCCGCTTCGGAACACCTCGCCGCCGGAGAAGGTGCTGAGGAAGATGATCTCGTCGGGCCGTGGGATGTCGAACTGCTCGCCGTACATCTCCTGCTGCGGGATCTCGATCGGGTGCGGCACGCCCTGCGCGATGGGATGCGTCGGGTCGACGGTCCACACGAGCTCCCGGTCGTTCTCGCTGCGCCAGCGCAGCGTGCACGTCGTGCCCATGAGCTTCATGAAGATCTTGGACCAGTGACCGGAGTGCAGCACCACGAGTCCCATGCCGTCGAGCACGTGCCGGTGCACCCGTTCGACGATCTCATCGGACACCTCCGCATGGGCGGCGTGGCCCCACCAGGTGAGCACGTCGGTCTGGGCGAGCCGCTCCTCACTGAGCCCGTGCTCCGGGTCGTCGAGCAGCGCGGTCGTCACCTGCACGCGGTCGCCGAGGTTCTCCTCGATGCCCGCTTTGATGGCGGCGTGCATCCCCTCCGGGTAGATCGCGGCCACGTGCGGCTCCGCCTGCTCGTGACGGTTCTCTCCCCAGACGACCACGCGCAGCGGGGTCTCGGCAGTGGGGTTCATGGGTTCTCCTTCTTCGTTGTCGACGTTGTCATCGGAATGGTGTGGGCCCGGATCACTTGATGGCTCCGCCCAGTGCTCCGGCGGCGATGTAGCGCTGCGCGAAGATGAGCAGCACAGCGGCGGGCAGGGATGCCAGCACGGCGGTCGCCATGACCGGGCCCCACTGCTGCACGTTCGCCGAGATGTAGTTGAAGATGCCGAGGGTGATCGGCCGCACCTCGGGCGTGCTCGTGAGGGTCAGCGCGAACAGGAAGTCGCCCCACGCCCCGAGGAACGTGAACAGCGCCGCGGTCACGATCGCGTTCTTGCTGATCGGCACGACGATCGAGACGAACGCGCGGAAGTTGTTCGCGCCGTCCACCAGCGCGGCCTCGACGAGGCTCGGCGGGATCGAGGACATGAACGCCCGGATCAGGATGATCGCGAACGGGATCTGCGCCGCGCTGTCGGCGAGGATGAGGCCGACGTACGAGTTCAGCAGGTGGAGGTCGTTGAACAGGGTGTACAGAGCGTTCGCGATCACGATCGAGGGGATCATCTGGGTGATCAGCAGCGCGAACACGAACACCGTCATCCCGCGCATCCGGAACCTGGCCAGCCCGTACGCGGCGGGTGTCGCGACGACGATCGTGACCAGCACGGTGCCGAGCGACACGACGATGCTGGTGACGAAGTTCTGTCCCTGCTCCTGGATGGCGGTCGCGTACCCGGCGAACGTCGGCTGGAGGGGCAGCCACGTCGTGGTGGCCGCTCCGGTGTTGGACTGGAGGCTGCTGTTGATCATCCAGTAGACCGGGAAGATCATGACCACCAGGAACAGGATGCCGAGCACCGTCATGGGCCATTTGCGGACGTGCGCGCGCCGGGCCGCCTTGGCGCCGCGCGGAACGATGATGGCCTGCGTCGCACTCATTCGTCGACCTCCTTGCGGGACAGATACAGATAGACGAACGCGAACACGAGCGACACGACGATGAGCACGTTGCTGATCGCCGCGCCCTGCCCGAACGCGAACTCGACGAAGGACTTCTGGTAGGCCCAGGTCGCCAGGGTCTGGGTGGAGTTGGCCGGGCCGCCCCCGGTGAGGCCGAGGATGATGTCGACCGCTTTGAGCGTGTAGACGACCCCGAGCACGATGACGACGCTGACGACCGACCGTATGCTCGGCCAGGTGATGTACCAGAACGCACGCCAGCCGACGGCTCCGTCGAGGGATGCCGCCTCGTACAGCTCCTCCGGCACCGCCTGCAGGCCGCTGTAGAGGATCGTGGTGTTGAAGGGGATACC
Source organism: Microbacterium sp. (assembly GCF_035277845.1). Classification (GTDB taxonomy): domain Bacteria; phylum Actinomycetota; class Actinomycetes; order Actinomycetales; family Microbacteriaceae; genus Microbacterium. The sequence goes on along the minus strand of NZ_DATEJS010000338.1, from coordinate 24,608 downwards.
GAGCCAGATGTTCACGCCGATGACGGCGACCAGGGCGAGGCTCGGACTCACCAGCCACGGCACGGGCTGGATGCCGAACAGGCCCAGGAACTGGTTGAGCGCTCCGCTGTCCTGGTCGAGGATCCACTTCCACACCGCGCTGGAGGCGATGAGCGGCAGCAGCCACGGCAGCAGCAGCATCGAGCGGAGGAATCCGCCGAGCGGGAACTGCCGTTTGAAGAACAGCGCGAGTGCGAGGCCGATCGTGAACTGCAGCGCGATCGACCCGATCGTGAACAGGGCCGTGTTGATCACGGTGGTGCTGAACAGCGAGCTCGTGATCACCGCCGCGTAGTTCGCGAAGCCGACCCAGGGCGCCTGGCCGGTGTAGAACGTGGCGGTCGTGTAGTTCTGCAGCGACATCGTCACGTTCTTGACGATCGGATAGCCGAAGAAGATCAGCACGAACAGGATGGCCGGCACGACGAACATCCATCGCGCAAGCGCGGTGCCGGCAGTGCGCCGCCGCCGTCGCGGCGCCGGGGTGCGGCGCCGATGGTCGGTCGCCTCCGCGGCGATCGTCGCGTTCATGGTCGACATCGATGCGCTCCTTCGCGCGTCCGGTGGTCGGGCGGATCCGGGGATCCGCCCGACCGGTCGGTCACTTGTTCTGCGCCTGCGCCTGCTGGAGCGCGGCGGCCGGGGTCGCCTTGCCCGTGAGGGCCAGCTGCACGGCCGTGTAGATGGCGGTGGCCGCGGTCGGCCACTTGCCGCCGAGTTCGGCGGTGCGCGCACGGGCCGTCTTGACCGTGGCGATGACCGATGCGACCTGCGGGTGGCTCTGGGCCCACGTGGCGGCGACGGCTTCGTTCGAGGGCACGTTGCCGGAGACGGCCGCGATCTTGGGCTGCATGGCGGCGGAGTTCAGGCATCCGACGAACTTGCCGGCCAGCGCCATCTTCTCCTTGTCCCCGGTGTTCGGGACGGTGTACGTCTCGCCGCCGAGGGGCGAGACGACCGGGGTCGTGGCATCCGGCGTCGGGATCGGAACACTGGCGAAGTGCAGCCCCTTCGCCGCGTTCAGGGCCGGCAGCTGCCACGGACCGTTGATCATCATCGCGGCCTTGCCTGCGATGAACTGGTTGTTGACGTCGGCCTGCGCCCAGGTGATGGAGCTCTTGGACATCGACCCGTCGTTCTGCAGGTCGGTCACGAACTGAAGCGCCTTCGCGGCCTGCGGGGTGTCGATGTTCTTCTCGTCACCGCCGGCGGTCCAGAAGAACGGGAGGAACTGCCAGGTTCCCTCGTACGTGTTGATGTTGCTCATCGCGAAGCCGTACTGGCCCTTGCTCTTGTGGGTCAGCTTCTTGGCCGCGGCGCGCAGTTCATCCCACGTCTTCGGGGGCGTGACGCCGGCGGCCTTCAGCTCGTCGACGTTGTAGTAGAGGGCGATCGAGTTCACGACCGGGGCGAGGCCGTAGAGCGTGCCCTTCGACGATCCCGCCGCGACGACGGCGGGCACGGAGCCCTTGCCGTCCAGGTTGTAGTCCGACAGCGGCGACAGCGCCCCGGTGGCGGCGATCTGCTGCACGTCGGGGTTGTCGAGCATGAGCACATCGGGGAGGGTCCGGGAGGATGCCTGCTGCAGCACCTTCGCGATGAGACCCGCGCCGGCGACGTGGTTGGCGGTGACCGTGACGCCGACCTGCTTGGCGCACTCGGCGTAGATCGGGTCGTAGTTCTTCGCGTAGTAGTCCTCGATGGTCAGAGCCTTGCTGCCTCCGCTCCCCCCGCTGGCGCTGCCGGAGCAGGCGGCGAGGCCGAGGGAGAGGATCGTCGCGCCGGCGAGGGCGGCGACGAGACGCTTGGTGTTCACGGATGAGCTCCTTTGCTGTGGTGTGAAAGCTGCGCCGGGGAGTTGCGGTCAAGCGCTTGACTTCAACGGCTTGAGAAGGAGTCTGCACCTGCGCCTCATCGAAGTCAAGCGCTTGACCACGAGTTGTCCGAAGATGGATACTGGCTCGCATGAGACGCACGAACGGGCCACAGGCCGTGGTGACCATGCAGCAGGTGGCCGACCGCGCGAACGTCTCGATCTCGACCGTGTCGTTCGTGGTCAACGACACGAAGCCGGTCAGCCCCGACACCCGCGCCCGCATCCTCGAGGCGATCGACGAGCTCGGCTATCGCCGCAACGCGGCCGCGCGAACGCTCGCGAGCCGCCGCTCCCGTGTGGTCGCGCTCATGTACCCGTTCACCGAACACCACCTCAGCGAATTCGTCACCGCGGCCGCGACCGCATCCGCCGCGCTGGGGTACCGGCTGATCCTGTGGCCGACGCACGGGGACGATGCGGCATCCGAGGTCACCTCGCTCGTCAAGTCGGGGATCGCCGATGGGGCGCTGCTGATGGAGGTGAAGCTCGAAGACGAGCGCGTCGCGATGCTCCGCGATGCGCACGCCCCCTTCGTGCTGATGGGACGGACCCGCGACACCACCGGCATCGACTTCGTCGACGTCGACTTCGAGACGACGACCGCCCAGGCCGTGGCCCAGCTCGCGGAGCTGGGGCATCGGAACGTCGCCCTGGTGGTCGAGGACAACGCGGGCACCCCGCTGGCGGGCCACGCGCCTGCAGCGCGCACCGAGCAGACCTTCCTCGACGAAGCCGCCGCACGCGGGCTGGGACATTACGTGGCCCGTCTCCCCCGCGGACCGGCCGCCGGCCGGGAGCTCGTCGACCTGCTGGTCCGGGATGCCCCCGACACCACCGCCGTCATCAGCCTGCACAACGACGCGAACTTCGGCCTCGTCAACACCCTGCGTCATCGCAGCGTGCAGGTGCCCCGCGATCTCTCGATCGTCGCGATCTGCGCACCCGAGACGCTCGGCGAACTCTGCGATCCGCCGATCACGACCTATCCGCAGCCCGCCGAGGAACTCGGCAGGCAGGCGGCCGAGGCACTGATCGCGCGCCTGCACGGATCCGAGGGCGTCATCCAGCAGCTCATCCCCTGCGCACGCCCGTCGTCGGCGACCTCGATCGCCTCCGCGCCGCGCGACCGGCCACCGCTGGGCGACGAGGCGCAGTGACGGCGATCAGCCGACAGCGCCGACGAGATGGGGCAGCGCTCCCTCTCGGGCGAAGAACGGCGTGCTGCTGAGCGGGGCGGATGCCGTGATCGTCTGTCCGCCCTCGTAGCTGTCCCCGGTGCGCAGGTCCGTCCAGGCCGCGCCCTGCGGCAGATAGACCTCCCGCTCGCGGGCGCCCAGGGTCAGCACGGGCGCCACGAGCACATCGGGGCCGAAGAGGAATTCGTCGGCGACCTTCCACGCCTCCGCGTCGTCCGGGAACTCGTGGAAGAGCCCGCGCATCACCGGCTGGCCGTTCTCGTGCGCGTCCCGCATGAGACTCCTGGTGTAATCGCGCAGGCTCTCCCGCAGCCCGACGTGCGCCGAGAGGATCTCGTACGCGTCGTCGCCGAAACTCCAGATCTCGTTGGGGGCGCCGGCGGGCACCCGCTCGCGGCCGGCCGCATCGGTGATCGGCGTCGCAGGAACCCGGTCGCCGTGCAGACGCATCACCGGTGAGAAGGTGCCGAACTGGAACCACCGGATCAGGAGTTCGACGAAGTGCGGGTCTCGTGCGTCTCCGCCGTGGAACCCGCCGATGTCCGTCGTGAACCAGGGGATGCCGGCGATGCCCATGTGGATGCCGGCGACGACCTGCACGCGGAGGTCGTCGAAGCGGGAGTGGATGTCGCCCGACCAGACGAGGGCGCCGTACCGCTGGCTGCCGGCCCAGGCTGCGCGCACCAGGTTGACGACGTCGGTCTGCTCCTCACCGGTCATGCCGTCATGGAACATCCGCGAGAACTGCTGGGGGTAGATGTTGCCGACCTCGAGGGTCGGGCCGGCGTGGTATCGGTAGTTGTCGTAGTCGTAGACGCCGTATTCCGGCTCGGCCTCGTCGAGCCAGAAGACGCGGATGCCGTTGTCGTAGTAGTTCTTCTTGGCGATGCTCCACACGGCCGCACGGGTGCCCGGGTTGGTGACGTCGAGGAAGGCGCTCGGGCCGCCGAACACCATGTGGACATCGATACCCCGATCCGAGCGCACGAGATGGTTGTCGCGGCGGAGCGCGTCGTAGTTCTCCGACTCGAAGGACACCTGCGGCCACACCGACACCATCAGCTCGATGCCGAGCCCCTTCAGCTCCTCGACCATGGCGCGGGGATCAGGCCAGAACTCCTCGTCGAAGCGGTAGTCGCCCATCTTCGGCCAGTGGAAGAAGTCGGCCACGATCACATCGAGGGGGATCCCCCGGCGCTTGTGCTCCCGCGCGACCTCGAGCAGCTGCTCCTGGTTCCAGTAGCGCATCTTGCACTGCCAGAAGCCGAGACCGTACTCGGGCATCATCGGGGCGTGCCCGGTGGCATCCGCATACGCGCTGACGATCTGCCGCGGCTGGGCCGCCGCCGTGATCCAGTAGTCCAGCTGCTGCGTCGCCTCCGCTGACCATTCCGTTCGGTTGCGGCCGAAGGTGGCCCGGCCGATCGCGGGGTTGTGCCAGAGCATGCCGTACCCGGCGCTGGAGAGCACGAACGGCACGGATGCCTGGGAGTTGCGGTGGGCGAGCTCGAGCGTGCTGCCCTTGAGGTCGAGGATCGCCTGCTCGTACAGGCCCATTCCGACCAGCCGTTCGTCTGGATCCGACTCGAACGACGCGATCAGGCGATGGGATGCCGTCCCGGCGATCGGCCGGAAATCCCGCGCCCGCAGCTTGAGCGCCCCACCGTGGGCGAGCTCACGGATGAGCAGACGACCCGAGCCGTCGTAGAACGCGATCTCGCAGCGCCCGACGTCGTACCCGGTCTGATAGTCGTAGCCTTCCTCCGCTGTGAGCACGGCCGTGATGCCACCGTTCTCGATCCGGGCGACATCGCCGTCGACCGACACAAGAGTCGGACTCGCCTTCGGATCGAGAAGTGCGTAGTCCGTGTCCTGGATGTCGGCCATGATCGTCGCCCGGACCCGCAGGCTGTTCGGCCCCCAGGCGTCTACCCGGACGGTCTCGCCACCGCTGCGCCAGGTGACGGATGTGGGCGTGGTGCTGAACAAGCGGGTTCTCCGGTGATCCTCGGCGTTGGGGACGTTTGGGCTCGAACGGCTTGCGGTTCGAGCACTGTTGTCCTGTATCGTTACACACAGAGCGGCGGAACGCCAGAGGAGTCTCCGAAGCCGCGTCGAGTCCGGTCGAGGAGGCCCTGTGACGAGCACACCGGTGACGACGCTCACCATCCGCGACGACCTGCCCGCGCGGGCGATCAGCCCTGACCTCTGGGGGGTCTTCTTCGAGGACATCAACCATGCCGCGGATGGAGGGCTCTACGCCGAGCTCGTCCAGAACCGCTCGTTCGCCTACTCGCATGCCGATCACCACGGCTGGGGTCCGCTCACCGCGTGGCGGCGGCACGGCCGGGTGGAGATCCACCACACGACGCCGTTGTCGGATCGCTCACCGAACTACGTCAGGCTCTTCGGCGATCACGGTCCGGCGTGGATCGCCAACGACGGCTTCGACGGCATCCTCATCGAAGCGGGCGGCGACTATGACGTGACCGTCTTCGCCCGCACCGGCGAGGGCGCAAGCGCACGGCTCACGCTGTCGCTCGAGACGACCGGCGGCGCCACCCAGTGCTCGTTGGTCGTGGACCAGCCGCAGTGGACGCGTTACCGCACCCGGATGACCGGGCCGGCGTCCGCGGCCGATGCAGCGTTCCGTCTCGAGGTGGCGAACGGCGAGACGGTGGATGTCGGCTACGCCTCCGTGATGCCCGTCGACACGTTCCGGCGCACCCCGAACGGTCTCCGTTCGGACCTCGCCCAGGCGATCGCCGACATCCGCCCCCGGTTCGCGCGCTTCCCCGGCGGGTGCGTCGCCCATGGTCTCGGGTTGGACAACCTCTACCGGTGGAAGGGCACGATCGGCGACCCGCACGAGCGACACCAGGACTTCAACCTGTGGGGCTACCACCAGTCCATGGGTCTCGGCTACTTCGAGTACTTCCTGTTCTGCGAGCAGATCGGCGCCACCCCGCTGCCGATCCTCGCCGCCGGGGTCTGCTGTCAGAACCTGGTCGGCGGCCCGGACGCAGTGCCCCTCGATCAGCTCGACGCGTACATCCAGGACGTGCTCGATCTGGTCGAGTTCGCGAACGGCGGGCTCGACACGCCGTGGGGGTCCCGCCGGGCGGAACTCGGGCATCCCGCGCCGTTCGGGCTGAGGTACCTGGGCCTCGGCAACGAGGACAAGATCGACGCCACCTTCCGGAACCGATTCGAAGCCATCTTCCGTCGCGTGCGCGAGGCCCACCCCGAGATCGAGGTCGTCGGCACCGCCGGGCCCTCGCCGTTCGGAAGCGACTACGACAACGGTTGGGAGTTCGCGCGGGAACTCGGCGTCGACGTCGTCGACGAGCACATGTACAAGTCGCCGAAATGGTTCTTCGAGAACACCGGCCGTTACGACTCGTATGACCGATCCGGCCCCCACGTCTACGTCGGCGAATACGGATCCTGGGGCAACCGGCTGCTCAACGCGCTGGCCGAGGCCGCCTTCATGACCGGGTTGGAGCGCAACGGAGACGTCGTGCGACTCGCCTCCTACGCGCCGCTGCTCGCCAAGAAGGGGCACACCCAATGGGTCCCCGACCTGATCTACTTCGACAACGAGCGCGTGCTCCCGAGCCTCAACTACTTCGTCCAGCAGCTGTTCGCCCGCACCGCCGGAACCGCCTCGGTGCAGGTGGAGGTCGACAGCCCTCCCGGTTACACGCGCCCTGCCCAGGGAACGGCGCGGCTGGCGTTCCAGAGCTCAGGCCTCGACGTCCGATTCGAGAACGTCGCCTTGGACGACCACCAGGTGGATGATGTGATCCTCTCCCCCGACGGTCGCTTCGAGACGCCGACGAGCACCTCCGCCGACGAGTACACGATCCGCGCCACCGCGACTGTGCTGTCCGGGGATGCCGAGGGCAACTTCGCCGTCCAGTTCGGTGCGCTCGGCAGCGGGGACAGCTTCGAGTGGAACTTCGGCTCCTGGCGGAACCGGTCGCTCACCGCCTTCGTCTCCTGGGACGGCTTCCGCGACGAGCTGCTCGAACCCCGGCCGTTCCGGACGGAAATCGGGCGCCCGTACGAGATCGAGATCCGGGTGTCCGACCGCGGGCACGACATCGAGTACCGCCTCGACGGCGAGGTCGTCCAGCACTTCCGGGATGCCGGCCTGGCGGAGAACCGGTTCTCGGTTTCCGTCGTCGCGGACTCGGCCACGCCGCGCACGACGGTGCGGATCGTCAACGCGACCGATGCGCCGCGGAAGGTCGCGATCGTCAATGCGTCGGGCCGCCGCGCCGATCTCACGGGCGCGGTGACGCTCAGCGGCGAGTGGGATGCCGGCGACGCGTTCGAACCGGCTCCCTGCCAGCCGCAGCCGGTCGAGGTCGCGGGCAGCGAGCTCACTGTGCCGGCGTTCTCCTTCACCGTCGCCGACGTCTGACCCGCGGAACCGGTGTTCCGATTTGAGCGGGTTGATTCCACGCGAACCGCGCGGAGGGGCCAGGTCAGCTCTGGAGCCGGGAGCCGAGCATCCGGACGGATTCGTCCCATAGTCTCCGCGCCGCCGCCATGTCGGTCATCGGCGCCCATGGTTCCTGCAACGCGGGCGCTCCGGCGAGGACTCGACGCGGTCCGTAGAACTGGTCGCCGCGAGCGCGCGGATCCACCGCGGCCATCAGCGCGGGCTGGGCAGCACTCTGTGCGGTCCCGGTCACGCCGATGCGGGAGAGCATTCGGATGACGCGGCGTCCGAAGAGTTCGCGCTCGCGTCCGAGGCCGGGCTGGGCGGCGAGGAGGTTCGTCGGAGAGACTCCCGGGTGCGCCAGGTTGCTGCTGATGCCCCACTCCTCTTCGCGACTGCGGGCATCGAGTTCGCGGGCGAACAGGGCGACCGCGATCTTCGACTGCGCATATGCGCTCCCACCGTCATACGACTTCTCCCAGTTGAGGTCCTCCCAGTGGATGCCGCCGCGTCGCGCCGCGATGCTCGTCTGATGGGTGACGCGTCCGCTGGCGGCGCGGATCAGGGGAAGCAGGCCGAGCGTGAGTGCGAAGTGACCCAGGTGGTTCGTGCCGAACTGCAGTTCGAAACCGTCACGCGTGATCTGCCGCTCGGGCGGTGTCATCACGCCTGCATTGTTGATCAGCAGGTCGATGGGTCGCCCCTCGGTGAGGAGCGTGTCGACGAGAGCGGCAACCGAGTCTTGAGAAGCGAGATCGAGAGTGCGGACCGAGACCGACGCGCCCGCGGCGGATGCCCGGATCTGCTGCGCGGCCCGTTCGCCCTTCTCGAGGGTGCGCACCGGCATGACGACGTCGGCGCCGGCTTCAGCGAGTCGTTGCGCGATCACCCGACCGATCCCGTCGCTTGCTCCGGTGACGACGGCGAGCTTTCCGCGAAGCGTCGGCAAGGGGATGTCCGGATTGCGAGACATTGTCGGTGTCCTTTCGATGTGGGCGTTCAGGTGCGCTGGGACCATGCTCGTCCACGACCCGACGCCCGTTCAGTGCCGGTTGAGCCGCTGATCGCCAGACCACCCTTGGGCGCCGACGTCAGCTGAACGACTGAGCGCCGATCACGGAGAGCAGGTGCAGTTTGTCGTGGCTCTCGCTGCCCGGCGTGGCTGTGTAGACGAGCAGCCGATGCGACTGATCCGGGTCGAGGAGCGTCTGGCAGGTCAGCTCCAATTCGCCGACTTCCGGATGCATGAAGCGCTTGCGCTCCGGTGGCCGAAGCCCGACCTCGTTGAGCGCCCACACGCGACCGAACTCCTCACTTGCCTCGAGGAGGCGGTCGCAGAGCGCGGCCGCCCGCGAGCCGGGGCCCCGAATCGCCAGCACTTCGCGAAGGCCGGAGGCGTACACGCGAGCGAGATTCTCCTGTTCCTCACGCGGATACACCGCACGCGCCGCCGGGTCGCAGAACCACCGGTACCCGATGCTTCGATCCGCGCCTGTCAGTGATGTCAGATCACCCACCAGTGCGACCGACAGCGGCGTCTGCCGCAGGGTCTCCCCGAGCTCGCTGATGATCTCGGCCGGGGTGTCCTGAAGGCGATCGAACACGCGCAGCAGACCAGGACTCACGAACTCGCTCGCGGCCCCGCGTGCAGGGGCGTTGTAGCCGGCGAGTCGGTAGACATGATCTCGTTCGCCGAGCGACAAGTGCAGACCCTGCGCGATCGCGGCGATCATCGGCTCCGAGGGCTGGGGCCCGTTGCCTCGCTCGAGGCGCGAGTAGTAATCGGTGGACATGTGCGAGAGCGCGGCCACCTCCTCACGTCGCAGGCCGATCGCGCGGCGTCGCGGTCCACGGGGCAGCCCGACATCCTCCGGCTGGAGAGCCTCGCGGCGAGCTCGGAGAAAGTCCGCGAGACCGCGTCTGTCGATCACGAGTTGTCCCCTCGCCGTGCCATCGCTGTAGCGCTTCCCACCAGGTATAGCGAGCTTCGGAGACCGCAGCCACGTTCCATCGATCCACCCCTGAGGCAATGGCCCCGTTCGTCTTCGCGGTGTGCGCCGAAGCCTGGCAGAAGAAATGCGGCGGAGACGGAGGGATTTGAACGATGGAATCGGCTGATTCGCTGACGAGCGTTTGGGGCGAAATCCCTTGATTTCATGCGGGTTTACGGGGCTGTTCAGGGCGACTTGAGTGGTGTTCGGATGGCCTCAGCGGCACTCGCTTCAACGCAGCTCTTCCAGAATTCTTCCGACCTCTGGCGGCCTCTACGGCAGCAGGTCGAGCATCTGCGGGCGTGCTTTCATCGCATGGATGACGAGTTCGTTGCCGCTGTCGAAGACCGGCACCACGGTCTCCAACAACCGCCCTTGCGTGTCGAACCGCGAGCCGAAGCTGACGCGCAGGCGAGTCGTCATCGAGGTCCTCGATCCAGACAGCCCAGGTCGGCGGCTCCGCACCTCGACCGGGTCGGCCGCGCCCACGCTTCTTCAGCGCCTCGACGACATAGCCAGCCTCGGCCTCGGCCGCCCACGCAGCAATCTGTTCGTCAGTGACCGGCACGCCGTTGATGGTCTCGCCCGCGCTCATGAATTCATCGCTACGAATTTGGAGTTAGAAGCGTCACTTCCAAGTCGTCCATGCTGACACGACGACACTGGCCACTTTGATCTGGACTGGCAACGCCACCTCGGCGGCAGGCCGCAGGGCGCGACTGATCGTGTCTGAGCAGCACGCTACGGTAACGAGTTGGACATCGAATGGGCCCTCTCCCGTGCCACTATCGAACATGGTCTCCGACGCCGAAGTGATCGCGAAACTCCAGGAGCAGCGCGGTTGGCAACGTGGTGAGCCACAGCATCCGCTCGATACCGACTATCGATTCGCGGACGTTCGTATCGGTGCCGACACGGTCGATATGGCTGTCGAGCAACGAGATGGCCAACGCGCGCGGATCGTCATCGCATTGCCGTCGTCCGATGCCGCGCAGCCATGGTTGTATCGGGAACCCGAGAGTGCGGACGACTGGTTGCAGCAGTTCCTGATCTGGATGGACGAGGAGATCCTGACCGGTGGCCTGAACGCCAGCCGCGCGAGAGAACTCGTGCACGGCGAGAGTTATGTGATCGTCGTCCCATACGGTTGGCGGTCGAGCGATCCCAAGGAACACAGTCGCCTGATGGCCGCATCCGAAAGACGTGACGGGCGACCGCGTCGTCGCCGGTGGCGTATCGGGCGCCGTCTGTAGATTCGTCGCATGGTTTTTGCGAACGTTGGTACCCTCGGCGCGGCCCCGGGAAAGCGTGACGAGCTCGTCGCTCATCTGACACGAAGGAGCAGCGTTCTTTCTGAAGTCGGCTGCCTGGCATACGAGGTCGGCACCAACGATGCCGAGCCCGACACGGTGTTCGTCGTCGAGCTCTGGAAAGACGCCGCTGCCCATAAGGCATCGCTTGCACTCCCGGAGGTCACGGAAGCCATCGCTGAAGCACGCCCGCTGCTGTCCGGCGCCTTCGGCGGATTCCACTTCGAGGTGGCAGGCTCGCCGCTACGCGACTGATCCGCACTGCATCCGAGGCGGGTCCCTATTCGCGCGGTGCCGGCTGAAGGGCGGATGAGCGCGCCGCAGATACCAGCACCGACCTCTGCGGTGAATCGGGCGGACAATGGGGGCATGAAGACCGAGGTGCTCGCCATCGACGACTGCCCGACTTGGGAGCGTGCGGGCGACCAGTTGGTGGAGGCGACCGGGTCCCGTGAACACTGACCTGGTGGTCTGCTCCTGCTGTGGCCGCGACCTGCCGCGGGCAAAGGTTCACGAGCTCGAGGCAGGGCGAGCGAGGATATGCCGCCGATGCGGTCTCTGGGTCGCGCTCTGGTGGCGTGGCGATCGGGATCCGGCACGCTAGCCGCCTCAATCCCTGATCGGCCGGCCGAAGGAGGGCCGTGGCGCACACCATGTTGCGTCCGCTGCGGCCCGACTCTCGACGGTTCGCGAGCGGGTGGTGTTCGCGGGCAGGCTGAGCCGGAGCGGCTTGGACCGCGCTACATACGCGGACCGGAAGACCGGGCATCGGGTGAATGGGTGGAGCCTCTGCGCGGAACCCGCGCGGCTCTCAGGGGACAGAATTGTGTGGTGCGAACTTCGGGAGGTACCTCATGAAGGCAGTCGTGGCCGCGGATCGCTTGGCGGATTCGGGTGGCATCACTCTGGTTGATGTGCCGGAGCCGGTGCCGGTCATCAATGACGTTCTGGTGGAAGTCCACGCGTCGGGTTTCGTTCCAGCGGAGTGGCAGTGGTCCTCGACGTGGATCGATCGCTCAGGTCACGAGCGGGCACGGCCGGTCATCGGCCACGAGTTCACGGGGGTGGTCGCCGGTCTCGGCTATGGCACGACAGGTCTGTCGCTGGGGCAGCGGGTGTTCGGGATCGCCGATTGGCACCGCGACGGTACCCTTGCTGAGCTCACGGCGGTGGAGGCTCGAAACCTGGCACCGCTTCCGGGTGATGTCGAGTTCACAGTGGGGGCGAGCCTGCCTATCTCGGGTCTGACGGCATGGCAGGGGCTGTTTCAGCACGGGCGTCTGCAGCCGGGGCAGACAGTGGTCGCGCATGGCGCGGCCGGTGCGGTCGGATCGATCGTCACGCAATTGGCACGCGAGAGCGGCGCTTACGTGATCGGCACCGGACGAGCGAACAGCCGGCAGACGGTGCTCGACCTCGGCGCGAACGAATTCCTCGACCTCGACAGCGAGAGCATCGAAGACATCGGTGGGGTGGACCTCGTCTTCGACGTCATCGGCGGTGAAGTCCAGCGACGGTCGGCGCGCATCATCCGGCCCGGCGGCACGCTCGTGTCGATCGTCGGTCCTGTGGAAGCGCGACCGGTCGACGGTCTCGCCATCGACTTCGTTGTCGAATCCATCCCGGCCCAGCTCACCCAGATCGTGGAGCGCGTGCGTGACGGACGCCTGCGCTCCCCCATCGGCACGGTCGCGTCCTTGGACGATGCCGTCGCGACGCTGACCGCGAACACGCGCCATACAGGCAAGACCGTCGTCCGCGTCCGACTCTGACGATCCCTCTGTGGACAGCCGCCAAGTCTCGGCGACAGAGATAGAGCAACTGCGGCTACGCGGTCAGCAGTTCACGCAATGTATTGCGGGTTTGTGCGCTGACATCGAGCGCATCCAGCACGGCGCCAGGGTCCGTCACGAACGTCCGCACGTGCGGCGTCACCGTGCCAAGAGCAGCAGGGCGCTGATCATGCCGGTTCGGTCGCGACCGGCGGCGCAATGGACGAACACCCCCGGTACGGATGCTGCGATCGCCTCGAGCGTCTTACGAACAAGGTCAGGAAGGATGCGCACGTTGTGCTGCCAGTATTCCGGCGAGTCGAGAATCGGCAGGCACACGGCGCGGAACTCGGGATGCATTTGGTCTTCCGTCGGTGCCAGAGTGATCCTCAGGTCCGATGGGGGCGACGCTGCCGGATCAGAGTCCCGCGGCCCGGTCTCGTCCGCGCTGCGCAGGTCCACGACCGAGCGCAACCCCCACCGAGCCGCAGAGAGCCAGCCCGCTGAAGTGAGAAGCTCCCGGCGCGGTCCGCGCGCAACGCGTCCCCTGACTGTTGTGCCCGTCGGAGACAGCCGGGTCGGCAGCCCACCGAGATCACGGACGTTTGGCAGCCCGTCCCAGTCTAGATTCCGCATCGCGGAGAGGTTATCAGTCGCGCAATGGAGGTCCCCCGCCCGGTGGCCGGTCCACTCACGGTCAATGTCATGTCGTGGCGGGCGTCCGGGTGTGGAGTGCCAAGCGCACGTACGGAAGGTTCTCCCGTGCGAGGACAACGGTCGTGACGAGGTCTGGTTGGAGTTGGACGCCGACCGCGTACACGAAGGGGTCGGTGTCGATCTCGACGGCCGGTATCTCTTCGCCGTCGACCTCGAGTGTTGCCGCAGCGTTGACCGACGACGGACTGACCCGCCACGAGCCATCCCCGGTGGGTCCGGGGCTGAGCCCCAGTTCCTCGCGGAAGTGGTTCATGAGGATGTTGTTGGTGTGATCGACAAGTTGCCGGTCGAGCGTTGTGTAGTCCGAAGGGTCTCTGCTCCAAGTGGTGCGCACGGCTTCCCATAACCGGGGGTAGCGCAGGATCTCAAGGAACTCGACCAACCAGGATGGGCGCGGCCAGGGCGGAACAGTATCGATGGCGGCCTGCTCCTCCGGATCGAGGTCCATCAGATTCGCGGGGTCGCCACGATCGTCGGGGTTCCGCCAGAGCCTGTACGTGAAGCTCACCGCGAACTGCGAACGACCGGCGCCGTCGATCGCCTCCGTGATCGCCGGCATGTCGAGATCCTCGATCGTCGGTTGAGGGGCCAGACCCATCAGCGGAAACGTAAGGCCGACCAGTCGCCGGCCGGATTCCACGCGAGGGTCCGGAGCGTCCTCAGGCACCACACCGGCGATTCGCATGTCTCGAGCGTCCCGGATCTCCACCGCCACCGCAATGCCCTCCCGTTGGGATAAAACCGCGGGAAGCATAGGAAACCGTGCATGGGCGGCGAGGCCGGCGAACCGTGCATTGCAGTCATTGCACAGAACGCGCGTGGACGTCGTGTTGCCTTCTCCACGCAGGCGCGCACGGCACTGATCGCAACGACCGCTCATGGTTTCCGATTGTCGTATACAGAATCCTCGCCGAAAATTAGCGCGTCGCATTAGAGCGGCTGCCACCAAACTCGCGGTCGAGCCGGCTCTTGGAGCGAGTCGGTTTCCACGAACAGCCAAGCGGTCCACTCGCGGTCGCCGCATCCCGGGACGAAGTCGACCGCCCAGACGCGGAATCGCGCCAATGCGTTTTGGATCTCAGCACGAACCTTATCCGCGTCGCGGGGGGGGGACCATGCGGCGACCCTACGGCACCGCTTCGCTCGTGCACACGCCTCCCGGATGTGCCCGCGACTAGGAGGTGGGGTTTCACCACACAGCAGCGGTCGACTTCGATGTCCTGGACACTGTCGCGTAGCCCCACTTGTGGCCGGTTACCCTCACTGTGATCTTCTTGCCCCATTGTGTCCACGTCGGCACGAAGACCGATTTGGTGGCCCTGCTGATCGCCTTGCCGTTCGCGTACCACAGGTAGGAGAACGTCGTCCCGCTCGTCCAGGCGCCGGGCTTCGCAACGAGCTTCGCGGCGACCTTGGGCGTTCCGCTGACGGTCGGTGTGGATGCCGTGGCCACCCGAGCACTGGCGAACGAGAAGTTGGTCACCGTCGCATAGCCGGGGGTCCGACCGGTGACGGCGACGGAGATCCGCTTTCCTGTCTGTGCCGCACGCAGCGTGTATGAGGTGCCGGTGGCACCGAGGATGACGAACTCATCCTCATACCACTGATAGCGCAGTGAGGTGCCCTTCTTCCACGTGCCGGGCGCCGCGTGCAGAGTCGATCCGACTGCGGCCGCCCCGGTGAAGGACGGCAACGGTGCCGACGTGATCCGGCCGAGGGACGCGAGAGTCCGGGTGATCGTCCCGTACTCGGGAACCTTGAGTACCACTCGGGCTGACAGGGTTTTACCTTCATCGACGGCCGTCTCCCAGTAGACCGACTTCGTGGCGCCAGGGATCGCGACGCCGTTTCGCAGCCATTGGTAGGCGGACGCCGTTCCGGTGCGCCAGTACGCGACATCGACGCCGATCCAGTGGTAGAGCTCGAAGTCTCCGTACAGCGACACCAATCCGGGAACCAAGATCGGGGCCGTCGGGGCGGACGAACGCGAGACGGTGTCGTACCCCGGACTGCTCGCAGTCACCTCGACTGCCATCCGCCGATCGGGGAACCCGGAGGGCACGACGAAGGTGGAGCCGGTCGCACCGTAGTAGCGCATCCCGTCGACGATCCATTGGTAGGTCAGCTGCGCGCCGACGGGCCAACTTCCGGGGTGGACGGTCAACGTCGAACCCACCGCCATGTTGCCGGTGATCGTGGGGACGGAGGTGTTCATCACCGGTGAAGACGGGACGGTCATGCGCGTCTGCGCGCTTCCGCCGGGCAGCACGCCGGTCACCGTCGCGGTGATGTGCTGGTTCACCTGGGCGGATGTAGGTGTGAATTGTGCCTGGTCGGCTGCGTCGATCGCGACGCCGTCGGCGAACCACCGGTAGGAGAGCGCCGTGCCCGCCGCCCAGTGCCCGGGTTCTATGGTCAGTGGCACGCCGACGGCGGCAGAACCGTCGAGAAGGGGATCATCCGTCGTCGTCGACGCGGATTCGGTGGTCATCCCGTCCCCGATGCCGGTCACGGTCACCTTGATGGGATGCCCCGCCTGCTGAGGGGTCACGAATACGATCGGTCCGTATCCGAAGTTGCCACCCCACCCGGACCAGGTGATCTTCAGGTTCACCCCCGCAGACCACGTTCCGGGATCCACCGTCAACGCCTGACCGACGTCGGGTGTGCCGCTGATCCTCGGCTTCCCGACGAGCATGACCCGAGACTTATTGACGACCTGCGTTCTGGTGAAGAAGCCATCCTGCGCACCGGTGACGACGACGCCGACGAGTTTGCTTTCGAGGTCAGGGGTGAGCGCCAATGAGGTGCCGGTCGCGCCGGGGATGGGAGTTCCGTCGGCAGTCCACTGATAGGTCAGGGTCGTCGTTGCCGGCTCCCAGTCCCCCGGGTCCACCGTGAGCGTCGAGCCGACGCGCGGGTCGCCGTTAACGAGCGCCCAGCCATAGATGACACCCAGGGTCGGCGCCGACTCGCGAGTCTCGGACGAGCCGTCCGGACTCACGCCGGTCACCGCGACGCTGATCCGGGCGCCCCCGTCCCACGAGCTCACATAGTAGATGGGGGCTGTCGCACCCACGCGCGCGACGCCGTCCTGGTACCACTGGTAGCTGAAACTGGTTCCGTCCGGCCATGTGCCCGGGTCAACAGTGAGTTCGCTTTCCACGGTTGGATCGCCGATGATGACCGGCACCGATCCGGTCGTCGTCTGCGCCGTAACCGGACTGCCTGTCGAGTCGACGGCGAACACGGGGTCGCTACTGAGCACTGATGTCGTCACGAGGATGGCGACAGAGAGTGCGAGGGCGAATCGGATGCGGGCGGATCGGTGCACGGATCTCCTCGTCGTCGCCGCGAATGGCGGCAAGATCACGCGGCAGCCCGAGACCGCCGTTGAGCGATTCTAGCGGTCGGAAAGTTCGCACACGAGCTCGATCGTTCGCTCGTTTCGCGTGAAATTCGTCCGCACGTGGGATGCTCGTCATCGTGACGATGTACGAAGCACACCCTTCGGACTCCCTCGCGCAACGCGATGCTGAGGTCGTCATCATCGCTGCCCTGAGCGCAAAGCTGGGGGCTAGGCTCGGCAAAGTGTCAATCCCAACCGCCAACGGTGGGCGGGTCGAGGTGGATGGGGCGACCGAAGACCTCAGCGTCCTCGTCGAGGCGTACGCCCATCAAGGAGGCCTTCGCGGCGGGCAGCCCAAGAAGCTCGCGACCGACGCGCTCAAGCTGACCTGGATTGGCAGACAGGTGGGTGCGAAGCGCCTGATCCTGGCAGTCGCTGACGAACGCGTCGAAGCCTACCTGCGACGACCGACAGCGTGGCTGACGCAAGCACTCATCGATCTCGGGGTAGAGGTGATCAGCGTCGATTTGGACGACGCAACATCCAGTGCACTCCTCGCCGCGCAGACGGTGCAGTACCGGTAGCTGGACGACCCAGCCAACGGTGCAGCGGCGCTCCATGCGGATCCTGGATACCTGGCGGTATGTGCCCGCACACACATGCGCCTCGGTCGCTTAAAGAGCGGTCATCGGGTGTATGGGCCAACCGAATGCGAACGCCAGAGGTACATAGCATTGGTGATGGACTCAGTAAGTCGGAACAGTGCTGGACTGGGCACGAAGGCGGGAGCGGGACCATGAGCAGTGGGGCGATGTGGGGCGATGAACAGTGGCCCCGCGGATACTGGCGGCGCTGGGTGCCGGTTGTCGGCCCCGAGTACGCGACGATCGTCACCCGCGACCGTGCATGGAGCATCGCCCTCAACGTCGTCGGCGTTTGCTGCGTAGTCTCCGTTCTTGCGACGGTCTGGTTCGCGGGCCGGACTCCTCTCAGCACGGTGGTCGCTTACGGGCTCTGCGCAGTCCCGGCCGTGTTGGCCTGGCGGGTGGTGCCGCGGCCCCGGAAGACCGCGTCGCGGATCGTCGCGGATCTCACCGATCGCGGTATCGCGGTGACCCGCGGACCCTCGTTCAAGAGCCTCGCAACCTTCTCGGCGTGGTGCGAGGAACAGCACATCACCGCGGAGCAGGTCAGGGAAACAGGCCGCCTGAGCCGCCCCGCCGCTGCTCGATAGCACGTGCCCGCGGGCGGATCCTTCTGCGGTTGGTCTTGGGCTGGCGGAATAACATGGCCGAGTGCCCAGCCTGACCGGATCGTTCGCGATCCACCTCGATCTCGCGGCGCCCCCAGAGCGGGTGTGGCCGCTATTCGCCGACCTGTCGCTGCGCCGAACCTGGGTGCGGATGCCGGGACCGTCCAGCACGGCCACTCACGAGTTCGACTTCCGCGTCGGTGGGCAGGAGCGATTGACCAATACCTTCCTCTCTGGGGACACCCGCGAGGACCTTGAAAGTCGCACGACATTCTTCGACATCGTCCCGAACGAGCGCATTGTCTCCTCCTGCGCGGCGCTCGTCGCCGGAGTTCTGCGGTGGGTTTCGCTGATCACGATCGATTTCGCGCCCACTGACGCAGGGACGCATCTGGACTGGACCGAGCAGTACAGCTTCGTGACACTCAGCACGCCGGGAGGGGTGGACGACGTGAAGCATCTCGTCGGCGGCACGCGCCTGAGACTGAATGGCCTGGTCGCCGCCCTCAATCGCGAAGGAATCCGAGCTTAACGGCACCCTCGCGTGCTCATGCCACGAGCCTGGGCCACGCTGAGTTCCGGCGTTGAGGCTCCCACTGCGTGTAGGCGGTCCGTTTGGCCGGGGCTCTCATCTCCATAACTCGTCGACGCGCAGTTCGCGAGCCCACAGCCGGGGCATGGAGTCGTACCTCAGAATGGCCCGATGCGAGCTCGACGCGTCCCCGGGCCCTCGACGGGCCGGCGTATGCGCGCCCTGGTCAGCCTGCTCGCCGTGCTGGTGCTCGGCTCGTGCAGCGCGCCCCCGAGGGCGCCCCACCCGTCCGACTCTTCCCCGCCGCCACCGACCTCCGGTACCGCCGCCGGCTCCCCCGGCCACTCGCCGGCCTCCCCCACGCCGTCGGATCCGGTCACCCATGTGACCGCGACGACGCTGCCTGTGCGGCTGCCGGCACCGGCCTCGCGAGTCGTCGCCGTCGCGGCAGGCGGCCACGTGCTCATGCTCGGCGGGCTCGTCGCCGGTACTACGAGCGCCCAGGTGCTGAGGCTCGACCCCGCGGCCGCGAAGATCACCGCCGCGGGCCGGCTCGCCCACGCGACGCACGATGCCGGCGGCGCCGTCCTCGGGGGCTCGGTGTTCGTGTTCGGCGGCGGCGTCCAGGCGTCGGCCGACTGGGTGCAGTCGGTGCCCGTGGCGGGGGGCGCCGGCGCTCTCGTCGGGCGCTTGCCGACGCCGCGGTCGGATCACGTCGTGGCGTCGGACGGCACCACGGCGTACGTCGTCGGTGGGTACGCGACCGGCCCGGGGCTGACCGACGTGCTCGCCACGACCAACGGGACGACGTTCCACATCGTGGCGCACTTGGTCACGGGCGTGCGGTACGCCGCGGCCGCCCTCGTCGGCGGCGCGCTGTGGGTGGTCGGCGGCGAGCGCGACGGCGCCCAGGTCGACACCGTGCAGCGCGTCGACCTCGCGACGGGCGCCGCGAGCGTCGTCGGACACCTGGCCGCGCCGCTGTCGCACGCGACCGCCACGGTCCTCGACGGGACGCTGCTCGTGGTCGGCGGCCTGAGCGCCGGCAAGCGCCTGGACGCCATCGAACGCCTCGACACCGCCACGGGTGCCACGTCGCTCGTCGGGCACCTGCCGTCCGCGGCGTCCGACACGGCGGTCGCCGTGCTGGGTGATGCTGCCTACGTCATCGGCGGCGAGACGTCCGCGGCCGGCTCGACCCACCCCCTGGACACGGTGGTGCGGCTCACCACCGGCCCCGCCTCGGCGGCGCCGTGAGGCCGACGGTGTCCGCCAGTGAGAACGGCGGCAGAGGGTCCAGGCCGTCCGGGTGGTTGAGGTAGCCCGTCCCGCGGCCCGGCCGACCGGTGTGCCCGTACTGCCACACGACCGTGTTGGTCTTCGGGTCGATGACGATCACGCGGTGGTTGGAGTCGTCGTTGAGCAGGATGTCGCCGTTCGGCAGGCCGACGGCCAGGGACGGGTACGTGAGGCGCCCGCGGCCCGACGACGGGTTCCAACGCCAGATCGTCTTGCCCGACGCATCGAAGATGACCACCTGGCCGGGGTCGGAGTAGTCCGCAACCACGTACTTGCCTGGCTTGTACTGGTGCGCGTCGGACGGGTATGCGACCGCCGGCGGGTGCGTCGCCCACAGGACGCGGCCGCGCCGGTTGATCTCGTCGACCCAGTCCCCGTTGATCTCCGTGACCAGGAAGTTCCCGTCGGGCAGCGGGAAGACGCCGTTCGGGCTGCCGAAGTAGGTCGGCGGCGCGTGGTGGCAGCTGCCGATCGTGCCCATCGTCCACAGCGGTGACCTCGAGGCCGAGGACAGGTCGACGAGCCGGCAGTTCTTGATGTCGGCCGCCACCACGCTGCGGTCGGGCAGCATGAGGGCGTCGTCCGGGTTCCACAGCCGGTTGGGACCGGAGCCGTGGTGGCCCGGAAGGCCGTACCGCCAGACGATCTTCCTGGTCGCGATGTCGATCTCCGTGATGGCGAAGACGTCCTCCTCCGTCACGACGACGTCCTTGCCGTCGGGGGTGACGAAGACGTCGTCGGGCACTCGGAAGGTCTGCCCCGGCGCGAGGTCCCCCGGCTGCGGCCACTGCCACAGCACCTGGCCGTGCGGGCTGACGACGACGAGCCGGTTGTTGTTGCGGTCGGCGATGACGATCGGCCCGGGCAGCACGGCGGGGTTCGAGCCGGGGGCCAGCTTCCCGGGGGTGCCCGGGACCGCGGCGGGGAACGCGCTGCCCGGCGTGGCCGTGGTCGGCGCCGGCGTCGCGGATGCGGCGCTGGTCGCGCTCGCCGGTGGAGCGGTCGTCGGGAGGCCGGGGGACTTCGCTGAGTTCGCCGCCGGTCCGGTGCAGGCCGTCAGGAGCAGCACCGCCGCAACCACGAGAGGCACCGTTCGTCGAGCCGTCATGCCCGGATTGTCCGACGGCGACCTGTGAGCGAGCCAGGTGCGCGCGGCGCGGGTTCCTACAGCGCGACGGGTCCCTCACCGCCGACCGCGCCCGCGACGAGGACCGTCCCGCTACCCGCCGCCGAGACGGTGGGCCGGTCGCGCTCCGGTGGCGTGGCGATCGGGATCCGGCACGCCAGCCTCCTCAACCCCTGATCCGGGCGGTGAGCTTGGATGGTGCGGGACCGGGCTTTGGCTGAACCGTGGCAGGGCTAGAGTGTGGGCGTGAAGATCGGGATGGTGCCGGACGCGCTGCGCGGCACGAAGTGGAAGGGCGACCCGGCTGCCCCGTGATCCGTCTGTCCTCCTTCGCCCGATTCGGGGAAAGGGGGTGGATGCATGGACGGGATGTCTCTCTCGGCCGGTGATGTTGTCACCGCGACGGTGACCAAGGTGTTGCCGTTCGGTGTTCTCGTGGAGTACACGAACGTGGCAGGGCTGGCGAAGGGCGTCGCGGGCGAACCGGGCGCCTCGCTCGAGCTGCGTGTGCTCGAGTTCGACGCTGCGCGGCGTCGGTTCTCAGCCGAACTCGCCTAGCGAGTGGTGCGGGCGCGTGATGTCGATCCGCGCCCGCACCCCTGCTGATCCGAGGTCACCGTGGCCTGATCGGATCCGCAAACAGGCAATGCCCGCAGGAGGTGCCATCTCGCGCGTCCCGCTTGCGGAGAGGGGCGCGCTGCGAAGCGGCGCGCAACGGTCAAGGTATGCACGACCGGGAAACGCACTGGTGCGTCAACGCAGCATCTTCGCGATGCTGCACGCCGCCGAGCACCAGGCCGAGCTGCTCGACGTGTGCGCGGCCGTCGACGGAGACACCGCCGCAGCGATGCGGCAATTAGGCGAGCGTTCGACCTCGACGAAATTCAGGCCTGCACAATCCTGAACATGCAGGTGCGGCGATTCACGCCAGAGGAGATCCAGTTGATGCGCGCGGAGCTGGCCGACGTCGACGCGATTCTCTCGAGAGAGCGACCGCGTCGATCTGTATGCGGGCATTACCCGGTTGAGGGGGTCATCCGTTCGACGTCGGCGTTGATCGTTAGGGCGCGCTGCGTGATGGCCAGTCGACGAGAGGTGAATCGCCCTTGACGTAGAGCGGGTGCTGTGGGTGGCCGTTCTTCGTGATCTTGAGAGCCTTGAGTGGCGGCAGCAGCTTGAGGGAGTGCGCAACTCGCCCCGGGCTCGCGTTAGTCCCCCATCCGGCCACCACTGTCCCGGTGGCGTTGGCCAGCACGCGATCGTTGTAAGGACCGACCGGGTCGGACGCCGCGAGCATCACCCCGGGGCTCGGTGTGCGGTACGCGTATAGGTTCAGGATCGTCATGCTTCCGAACCCATCGCGCTTGGAGAAGTTCACACATCGCCGCAGCGTTGGATCGAGATCAACCGCGTCGGCGGTGCTCGGGTTCAGAAGCACGAACGTGATCGTCGGCAGCGACGCATCCCAGACCCGTGTCAGGCTGTAGCGGTAGTCGCCGCGGATGTCTGCAGTCGCAGAACGAAGTGAGTCACGACCAGATGGTATAGCCCGTGCAACATGCGTCCGTTCGCATCGGCTACAACGATCCCTTTACGGTCAAGGCTCGAATGACGGGGCCATGCGTGCGACGGGCAACGTGCGGGATGGCTTGCACCCTCGAAGGCAACGAGGCGGGTTGACGTCCGACTCGGGAACCAGCGCGCGGCAGTGTGAGGTGGCCTACAGGGGCGTTGTCTGCGGTCAGCATCGGCGCGCTGATGCTGACCGCACTACTCACCCCGCGTCGACTTCTTCGCTCACGACGCGCCAGCCGTGCTGCGTCTGCATCAGACAGAACTCAAACGGGAGCTCCCCTGGACTCGCCCCCATCACGCCAGTCTGATCGATGTCGGCAGTGAAGCACGTCTTGCCAGAGACATATCGTTGCGGCGCGCTGAGATTCGTGTACGAACGCAGCTGCGGGTCCTCGCCTAGCCACCCCGCCATCGGTCCTCGTGACCCGCACCACGCGGGATCGCCGGTTGCCGTGGTGAGTGCGGCTGTGAGATCACAGTCCTGCCGCTTCGCCGCATCCAGGTAGGTCTTCATGACGCGCGGGGCGGATGCCGTCGCCGCGGGCATGTCGCTCTGAAGGGCGGAGGCACGGATTCCTCTATTGATGGTGAACGACGCTGCTCCGAGAACGAGTACGGCCGCAACGATCGCCACCGGCATCAGCCAGCGGCGACGTCTTCTCCTAGGCGCAGGCTCGTCGGCGATCACTGTCAGATCCTTGCATGGCGATCTGCGGTTCCTCGCGTCTTCTAGTAAATGTGGGCCTCACAGGTGGCGAGGAATGTCTGGCGTCGGTGCTGGAGCTCGCGGTACACGGTCGCCCGGGAGACGTTGAACAGGTCGACGAGTTCGGCCTGGGTGTAGTCGCCTCGGTCGTGCGTTTCGAACAGCAGTTTGCGTTGCGGCCCCGGCCCCGAGAGCTTCGGCTGCTTACCCTTCAGCCGGCCTTTCGCGCGTGCGACTGCCATCCCTTCGCGGGTGCGCATGCTGATGAGGTCCCGCTCGAACTCCGCGACCATCGCGAGAACGTTGAACAGTAGTCGGCCCGACGGGATCGGTCGGGTCGTACCTGCTGCCGCCGATGCTGAGCGCGACGTGTTTCGCGGTCAGGTCGTCGGCGATCTCACGGGCGTCGCACAGAGACTTGGCGAGCCGATCCAGTTTCGTGACGACGCGCGTGTCACCGCTACGCACTGCGGCGAGAGCTTCCCGGAGGCCGGGGCGGGCACGGCTTGCTCCGGTCATTCCGTGGTCGACGTAGATGTTCGCGTCAAGAACACCCAAGCGCAGCAGTCCGTCGCGCTGAGCGGTGAAGTCTTGATCTGCAGTCGAGACCCGGGCGTAGCCAATCTGAATTGCGTCCATGGGCCCAGCGTGACCCCGAGGCCGTCGCAGCGGACCGGTTGGATCCCTTGTGACGGTTATGTGAGCTCGGCGAGCCATGGGTGTCCTGGGTGAGCAGTCGTTAGTGCTGTTCGTAGCCACCTCCTGGCTGTGTCGTCAAGGAGAGGCTGGCTGTTTTCAAAGTCTTGCTGGTCCTGGGGGCGCAGCCCAGGAGCCTTGTGAAGGAGCTGGATCTCGGGGCGTAGGGACGGGATTCCATCGAGGTGCCACAGAATCTCGGTCAGCGGGAGGGAGATCCTCGGGTCGCGCTTGTACGTCCACCGTTCAGCGTCGACGTCCATCAGTACGACGTCGTACTCCCAAGGGTCTGCACCGCTGGGACGCAGCCAAAGATTGCTGCACGTCGACGCGATCATGGCACCTGGTTCGACAACGGGGCTCAGAGTGCCGCTGTCCGCGGCCCACACATCCAGACGCCCGAGCAGATACTCGCGCAGCCAGGGCGCCTCTGACCGAGGGATGCTGGGGTCAATGTCGCTGTGCTCACGCGCGACACCCGTGAAAGCCTCGATCGCCCACCCGCCGGCAATCCACCATCGACCTTTGTACCCGCCAAGCAACGCCGCCGCGTCCGCGGGAGTGTGATGCAGCCACGGCCCGTAGTGTCGCGCGTCAGACTTAGTGGCAGGGGTTGTTAGTTGCTGAGGCAACGCCCCTACTGGAAGGTCTGAGAATCATGAGTCGTCCCCCGGTGATCCCGGCGGAGAAGAAGATCCGCATCGTGTTGAGCGTGTTGCAGG
>NZ_DATEJS010000337.1:0-3213 GCF_035277845.1 Microbacterium sp. | reverse complement strand
CCGATCCCCTGACCTGAAACCCCGACCCTGAGGTAGACATGGCCACCGCTGCACGCAACAAGAACTGGTTCGCGATCTGGATCACGATCGCCGTCGTGGTGATCGTGGTCGCCGTGGCCGGCGTCGTCATCGCGATGAACTCCGCGGCCACCGGTTCGGGCACTCAGCCGCAGTCCTCGCACATCGACACCGCGAGCGGCGCGATCTCGCTGGGCAGCGGCTCCAAGACGATGGACACCTACATCGACCTGCAGTGCCCCATCTGCCAGCAGTTCGAAGAGGCGTACGGCACCGACATCCAGAAGCTCGTCACCGACAAGACGATCACGCTGAAGATCCACCCGATCTCGATCCTGGACCGTGAATCCAGCGGCACGCAGTACTCGACCCGCGCCGCGAGCGCCGTGTACTCGGTGGCCGTGCGCGACTACTCGCACGTGTACGCGTTCATCCAGATGCTGTACACGAACCAGCCGGCGGAGGGCGCGACGGGTCTCACCGACCAGCAGCTCATCGATCTCGCCAAGAAGGCCGGCGTCAACATGACGAGCGACCTGCAGAACGACTTCACGAAGCACACGTACGCCAAGTACGTGACCGCGATGACCCCGAAGACGCCGCTGGCGCCGGGTGCATCCGGCATCGGCACGCCGACGGTCGCGATCGACGGCAAGACGATCTCGCTGTCGACGCTGCCCGCGCCGGCGCAGATCGGCTCGCTCTTCAAGTGATGGCCGAACGCCGGGGCAGCGGGTTCGCGATCTGGATCACCGCGGTGGTGGCGCTCGTCGTCGCCGTGGTGATCGGGGTCGTGATCGCGGTCGACAGCGCCGCGAAGTCGACGTCGACCGACGTGGGCGCGAGGCCGTCCGGCAGCATCATCAACACGAAGACGGGGGCGATCTCGGTCGGCGACCCGTCGGCGAAGAACACGGTCGCGACGTACATCGACTTCATGTGCCCGGTCTGCAACGCGTTCGAGAAGCACTACGGCCCGACCCTGCGCGACCAGGTGGAGCGCAAGACCGTGCACCTGCAGGTGCATCCGGTGGCGATTCTGGATCGCGCGTCCAACGGCACCCAGTTCTCCAGCCGCGCCGCCAGCGCCGCGTACTGCGTCGCGCAGGACAGCCCGGACAGCGTGTGGCCGTTCATCACGGCGATGTACGCCGACCAGCCCAAGGAGGGCTCGGACGGCCTCGCCGACGCGCGCATCGTCGCCATCGCGCACGGTGCCGGCGCGACGGCATCTGGTCTCGACGCGTGCATCACGTCGCACCGCTTCGTCGGCTACGTGCAGAAGCTGACCGAGTCGCTGCCCGCAGACCCGGCCACCGGCCAGGCCGGCACGCCCACGGTCATCGTCAACGGCACCTACATCCCCTACGCCAAACTCGCCGCCGGCGACCCCCAGGCCATCCTCGCGAAGCTGAAGTAGCCCCCCGCCCCGGCCGGTCGGTCTCCCCTCCCTCCCCGGTCGTTGAGCGAGCGTAGCGAGCCGAAACGCGTCTCCCGCCCCGCCCGTTCGCCCGATCCGGTGCACCCGCCCCGTTCCCGACGTAGCGTAGATCCGCACGCTTCATCCGACGAGGGATGGAGCACACGGGCCTCCGAAGGAGATCAGGCATGACCGACCAGAGCACGCGGACGATCCCGCACTGGATCGACGGCGCCGAACGCGTCGTCGCAGGGAGCCGCACCGCTCCCGTCTTCAACCCGGCGACCGGAGCCGTTCAGGCCGAGGTGCAGTTCGCCGACGACGCGGTGATCGCGGATGCCATCGCATCGGCCGAGCGCGGCTTCCGGGTGTGGTCGCAGTACTCGATCGCCAAGCGTCAGTCGGTGATGTTCGCGTTCCGCGAGCTGCTGAACGCACGCAAGGGCGAGCTCGCGGCGATCATCACGAGCGAGCACGGCAAGGTGCTTTCGGATGCCGCCGGCGAGATCGCACGCGGCATGGAGGTCGTCGAGCTGGCGTGCGGCTTCCCGTCGCTGACGAAGGGCGAGCACTCGGAGAACGTGTCCACCGGCATCGACGTCTACACGTTCAAGCAGCCACTGGGTGTCATCGGCATCATCTCCCCGTTCAACTTCCCGGTCATGGTGCCGATGTGGTTCTTCTCGGTCGCGATCGCGGCCGGCAACGCGGCCATCGTGAAGCCCAGCGAGAAGGATCCCTCCGCGTCGATCTGGCTCGCGAAGCTGTGGCAGGAGGCGGGTCTGCCGGACGGCGTGTTCACGGTGCTGCAGGGCGACAAGCAGGCCGTGGACGGTCTGCTGAACAGCCCGGTCGTTCAGTCCATCTCGTTCGTGGGGTCGACGCCCATCGCGCAGTACATCTACGAGAACGCCGCGCGCACCGGCAAGCGGGTGCAGGCCCTGGGCGGCGCGAAGAACCACATGCTGGTGCTCCCGGATGCCGACCTCGAGCTGGCAGCGGACATGGCGGTCAACGCCGGGTACGGCGCGGCGGGGGAGCGGTGCATGGCGATCAGCGTCGTGCTCGCCGTGGAGCCCGTCGCGGACGACCTGGTCGCGAAGATCCGGGAGCGCATCGGCCGGCTGCGGATCGGCGATGGGGCATCCACCCCGGAGCCGGACATGGGTCCGCTCATTACGGGCGTGCACCGCGACAAGGTGGCAGGCTACGTCGACGTCGCGGAGGCCGACGGCGCGGACATCGTCGTGGACGGCCGCGGGTTCCAAGTGGACGGTGCGGAGGACGGCTTCTTCTTCGGCCCGACGCTGCTCGACAAGGTGCCGACGAGCTCGGCGGCGTACCGCGAGGAGATCTTCGGCCCGGTGCTGTCGATCGTGCGGGTGCAGTCGTACGACGAGGGCCTGGAGCTCATCAACTCGGGGCGGTTCGGCAACGGCACCGCGATCTTCACGAACGACGGGGGAGCCGCGCGCCGGTTCCAGAACGAGGTGCAGGTCGGGATGATCGGCGTCAACGTGCCGATCCCGGTGCCGGTCGCCTACCACTCGTTCGGCGGGTGGAAGCAGTCCATGTTCGGCGACGCGAAGGCGTACGGCGTGCACGGGTTCGACTTCTTCACCCGCGAGAAGGCCATCACCAGCCGCTGGCTCGACCCCGCCAAGCACGGCGGCATCGACCTCGGCTTCCCCCAGCACGACTGACCCACCCCCGGTCGTTGAGCGAGCGAGCGCCAGCGAGCGAGACGAAACGCGCACACCCCCACGGCATCCGCG
>NZ_DATEJS010000336.1:0-4761 GCF_035277845.1 Microbacterium sp. | reverse complement strand
CCGACCCCAAGAAAGGCCGGCGATGACTTCGCTGCTCGCGCTGATCGCAGACCGTCCCTCGTTCGCGCTGCTCGCCCGTGACCCGGGCACCGTCGAGGTGCTGCTCGGCGACGTCGTCGACGTGGACGTCCTCGCCGACATCCCGCTGGCGGGCACCGATGGCACGCCCCGCGAGGTGCTGGCGCTCGTGCCGTACCGGCAGGTGCGCGAGCGCGGCTTCGCCTGCCACGACGACGGCGCCCCACTGCGCTGCCTCGTCGTCGACGAGCACGCCACCATCGAGCGGGATGCCGCCATCGCGGAGCTGCCGACCGCGCCCGTCCCCCTCACCGACCCCGGATTCGACCTGTCCGACGAGGAGTACGCGGCGATCGTGCGGCGCGTGATCTCCGACGAGATCGGGCATGGCGAAGGCGCCAACTTCGTGATCCGCCGCGACTTCACGGCGGGGGTCGACGCCGACCCGCTGACGGCCGGGCTCACCTGGTTCCGCGCCCTGCTCGAGCACGAGCGCGGCGCCTACTGGACGTTCCTCGTGGTCACGCCCGGGCACATCGCCGTGGGCGCGAGCCCGGAGGCGCACGTCGTCGCGCGCGACGGCATCGTCACGATGAACCCCATCTCGGGCACGTTCCGGCATCCCGCGGGCGGGTCCACGGTCGAGACGCTCAGCGAATTCCTCCGGTCGACGAAGGAGACCGAGGAGCTGTTCATGGTGGTCGACGAGGAGCTCAAGATGATGAGCGCCGTCTGCTCCGACGGGGGGCGCATCACCGGGCCGCACCTCAAGGAGATGTCGCGGCTCACCCACACCGAGTACATGCTGCGCGGACGCAGCCGCCTCGACCCCCGCGACATCCTGCGCGAGACGATGTTCGCCCCGACCGTCACCGGCTCTCCCATGCAGAACGCCTGCACCGTCATCCAGCGCCATGAGAAGGCACCGCGCGGGTACTACTCGGGCGTCGCCGCGCTGTTCACCCCGCGGGATACGCTCGCGGTCGGCGAGCAGAGCCACGATCTGGATGCACCGATCCTCATCCGCACCGCGTACCTCGTCGACGGACGCCTGCGCGTGCCGGTCGGCGCGACCCTGGTGCGCCACTCGGACCCGGACGGCGAAGTCGGCGAGACGCACGGCAAGGCTGCCGGCGTGCTCGGCGCGATCGGCGCCGTGCCGCGCGACGGGGACGACACCGATGCCCCCGCGGCCCCCCGCCCGCAGCTCGCCTCCGACCCGGAGATCGCGGCGCTGCTGGCATCCCGGAACTCCCGCCTCGCCCCGTTCTGGCTCAACCCGCAGGGCGCCGAAGGACCCCGCCCGCTGTCGGGGCGCACTGCCCTGGTCGTCGACGCCGAGGACCGCTTCACGACGATGCTCGCGCACCAGCTGCACCACCTCGGTCTCGACGTGCGGATCCGGCCGTGGAGCGAGGTGACCGACGCCGACATCGACGGCGCCGAGCTCGTCGTGTCCGGCCCCGGCCCCGGAGACCCCCGCGACCCGGACAGCACCCGCATGCGGCGGATGCGCCAGGTCGTGTCCCGGCGGATGGACGCCGGCGCGCCGTTGCTGGCGGTGTGTCTCAGCCACCAGATCCTCGCCGACCGCCTGGGGCTGGAGCTGCTGCCGCTGCAGACGCCGCATCAGGGGCTGCAGAAGACCGTGCCCGTGTTCGGCGAGGACGTCTCGATCGGCTTCTACAACACGTTCAGCGCGCATGTGGAGCCCGGCACCACGACGGTGGGAGTGGCCGAGGTGGCATCCGATCCCGAGACCGGCGACGTCTACGCGCTGCGCGGGCCCGGCTTCGCATCGGTGCAGGGGCACCTGGAGTCGATCCTGTCCCGCGACGGCCTGGAGACCCTGCAGCGCCTCGCCGAGCACGCCCTGGGCCTGACCTCCTGACGACCTCTGCTCGCCGAGCGTCGGGTCTCCCCTCCTCCCGGTCGTCGACCGAGCGGAGCGAGACGAAACGCTGCTACGGGTTCAGCAGGCTGACCGGGTTCACCAGGTCGGCGAGGATCAGCACCCCGCCCATCACGACGAGCAGCACCACCACGACGAAGGTGACCGGCACGAGCCGAGTGGCATCCACCGGCTTCGGCGGCGGCCGGCGGAACAGCCGCGCCCAGGCGCGCTTGACGCCGTCCCACAGGGCGACGACGACGTGTCCGCCGTCGAGCGGCAGCAGCGGCACCAGGTTGAAGACGAAGAGCGCGATGTTGAGCGATGCGAGCAGGCTCAGGAACCCGGCGATGCGGTTCGAGACCGGCACGTCCGCGGATGCCACCTCACCGGCGAGCACGCCGGCGCCGACGATCGACATGGGGCTGTCGGCGGATCGCTGGCCGCCCGTGAACACGGTGGCGGCCGTGTCGTAGACCTTCACCGGCATCTGCCAGATGAGCCCGGCGACCTGGGAGACGTTCTGGAAGGCGGCCTGGGGACCGGCGGACAGAGGCTGACGCTGGATGGCGGAGGTCGGTGCGATGCCGACGAACCCGACGTTCTCGGTCTTGGCGGACCCGTCGGCGTTGCGCTGCGCGACCCCCTGCGCGTCGACGACCTGCCGCTGCGCGAGCATCGGGGTCACCTCGAGGGTGACGTGCTGTCCGGCGCGGTCGACGACGAAGGTGAGCTCGCGATCCGGCGAGCGCTGGATGATGCGGGAGGCCTGGTCGAACGTCGTGATCGGGGTGCCGTCGATGGACTCGATCGTGTCGCCGGCTTTGATCCCGGCCTGCGCCGCCGGCGCGGCGGGGTCGCTCGCCTGGCACGTGGTGCGGTTCGCGGATGCCGGGATGACGCACCGGCTCACCGACGACACCGTGGTCGTCGCGGTGGCGACCCCGAAGCCGCTGAAGACGATCGCGAACAGCACGATCGCCAGGAGCAGATTCATGATCGGTCCGCCGAGCATGATGATGACGCGCTTGTAGACCGGCAGCTTGTAGAAGACGCGATCGTCGTCTCCGTCGGCGATGGTCTCGTCGTTGGTGGCGCGGGCGTCCTGCACCATCGTGGCGAAGAACCCGCCGCCCGCACGCCCGTCCCCGGTGCCCTTCGGGGAGGGCGGGTACATGCCCGCCATCGAGATGTAGCCGCCGAGCGGGATCGCCTTGACGCCGTACTCGGTCTCGCCCCGGCGACGGGACCACAGCGTGGGACCGAAGCCGATCATGTACTGGCCCACCCGCACGCCGAACAGCTTCGCCGGGGTGAGGTGGCCGAGCTCGTGCAGTGCGATGGACACGGCAAGGCCCACCACCATGAGGATGATCCCGATGATGAAGGCGATGACTGTCACCCCTCCAGGGTACGTGGCAGGGCTTTGAGTCGGCCGAACAGTAGGCTGGAGCGGATGCGACCGGTGACAGTCAGACAGGCGCGGGCTCTCCGCGCCGTCGCGGCGTCGGCGCTGACCGCCCTGCTCGCGGCAACTGCGCACACGCTGGGCGGTGGCGGCGCCCCCGCGCCGGACGTCGTGCTCGTGGCAGCCCTCCTCGCGATGCCGGTGGCCCTCGCGTTCAGCGGCCGCAGGCCGAGCATCGTCCGCACCGCGCTCGCCGTCATCGGCGCGCAGGTCGTCTACCACGTCGTCTTCGCGCTGTTCGGCATGTCGGTCGCGTTCACCGGCCAGACGATGATGCACATGCACGCGGCGCCCGCCCCGGTCGCCCGTCTCGCGTCGACGGCGGCAGCCGCCGAGCCGCTCATGGGTCTCTTCGAACCGGCGATGCTCGCGATGCACGCCGCCGCAGCGCTCATCACGGTCGCGCTGCTCACGCACGGCGAGCGGCTGCTCCGGGCGATCGCCGGCACCGTGCTGCCGCGGCTGCTGCGCCGGACCTTCCGGCCCCTCGCCGTCCGCACCGCCGCGCCGTCCACGGTCGCGCAGGTCGTATGCATCGTGCGGCATGCGTTCTCCGGAGTGCGCCGCCGCGGTCCCCCGGCCTTCTGCTGACGACGTCGCCCGTGTGCGGGGACGTCGTCCTGCGTCGTCCCTGAAGCACCCGGATGCCCGCGCCTGCGGGCTCCGATCGTGGCGTGCCTGCCTCGCGCCGTCGCGCCACGGCGAAACGAGAGATCCCTCATGAACCGCATTTCCCCGCGTCCGTCCCCCGTCCGTTCCCGTCGTGCCGTCATCGCGGCAGCCGGCATCCTCGCGGGCGGCGTGCTCGCCGTCGCCGCACCGCTCGCGGCATCCGCCCACGTCGAGGTGAGCCCCGTCACCGCACCTGCCGGCGGCACCACGCGCCTCACCTTCCAGTTCCACCACGCGTGCGACGCCTCGCCCACCACGGCCCTGGTCATCACGATCCCGGACGGCGTCGCCAGTACCATGCCGGTCTACGAAGGCGGGTGGACGATCAAGCGCACCCTCGGTGCGAACGGTCTGCCGACCCAGGTCACCTTCACCGCCGACAGCCCCATCCCCACGGAGACCTCCGCCTCGGTCGCCATGGACGTGCTCTTCCGCTCGACCGACACGGGGAAGCGCATCGCCTTCCCGGTCGTGCAGAAGTGCGTGTCCGGCAGCACCGCATGGGTGCAGATCCCCGAGTCCGGGCAGGACCCGGAGTCGCTGGCCAACCCCGCCCCCGCCGTCACGATCGGCCCGAAGGGACTGGGCGACGAGGACGACGTCGACGGGCCCGTCGCATCCGCGTCGCCGAGCGTGACCGCGAGCCCGGCCTCCGCAAGCTCGCCCACCGCGGCCGCCGAGCCCGACCCGGTGGCCCGCTGGCTCGGCGCCG
>NZ_DATEJS010000335.1:0-2189 GCF_035277845.1 Microbacterium sp. | reverse complement strand
CCGTGCGTCGCAGAGCCCGGTTCGCGCTGCGCGGACTTGCCGGGTCCGGGCTCGGGCGGCCGCTCGTGCCCATCGTGCTGTTCGAATGCGGCAACCTGGCCACCACCCTGCTGATCCTGCGGGCGACGGACGCGCTCGGCGTGCTCGGGTTCGCCGGGGCCGCGTCGATCGCCGTGCTGCTCTACGCCGGCCACAACGCCGTGGCGGCGGCGGTCGCGGCCATCGCGGGCGCCTGGATCGACCGCGGCGATCCGCGCACGGTGTTCGCGACCGGGGCGGCGGTGTACCTCGTCGGCTACGCGCTGCTCGCGCTCGCGACGCCGCCCGTGCCCGTGCTCGTGGTCGCGTTCGTGCTCGCCGGTGCCGGCATCGGCTTCGCCGAGACGGCGGAGTCCGCGATGGTCGCCGGCATCCTGCCCGACGCGCTGCGCGGGAGCGGGTTCGGCGTGCTGGGCGCCGTCCAGGCCGGCGGCGACGTCGTCGCGACCGTCGTGGCCGGGGTGCTCTACACGGTCGCCGGTCCGACCGCCGCGTTCGGCTACGCGGCCGGATGGATGCTGCTGGCCGTCGCCGCCACGATCCTCGTGCGTCGACGGCGCGCCGTCGGCTGAGTCAGCCGGCCGGGGCGTCGTCGATCACGCGCAAGGTCCCGAGGCTGCGGTCGCTCGCGCCGCGCACGTGGCCGCCCGGCGAATTCGACACCGCCGTGAGGAACCGCACCGCCTCCGCCGTGATCACCTCACCCGGCATCACGTTGGGGATGCCCGGCGGGTACGCGGCCAGGGTCTCCGCGCTGACGCGGCCGACGGCATCTTGGGCTGCGACCGCGACCGACGGCCGCAGGAACGCGTCGCGGGGGAGCATGACGAGCTCACCCGGAGTCGGCACCGTGCCGACGCGCGGGATCCGGCCGTCCTGGCTCGCCGGCAGAGCGTGCAGCTCGTCGATGAACCGGTCGATGTCGGGCACGACGCCCGGGCCGAGGATCGCGACGACGCACGTCTCGGTGGCGATCTCGAGGAACACTCCCCGCTGCATGAGCGTGTTGCGCGCGGTGTGCCCGCCGACCCCTCCCCGGGACACGTCGATCGAGACCCGCATCGGGTCGACCGCGACGATGTCGTCGAAGGCGGTGAAGTCGTCCGACGCGATGCCGAAGCGGCCGATGCGCCGGATGCGGTCGCGGATCTCGGCTGCGGCGGCGATGGCCGCCGTCATGCCGTCGTGGCCGTCGACGAGCTCGGCCCGCGCGAGGTCGAGGGACGCCAGCAGCAGCGAGCTCTCCGAGGTCGACTGGGTCAGGCCGAACGCGCGCTCGATGAGCGGCTCGAGGGCCCGGCCGTGCACCGTGTCGGCCAGGTGCAGCATGGCCGACTGGGTGAGGCTGCCCCCGAACTTGTGCGTGCTGCTGACGAGCACGTCGGCGCCCTGCGTGAGCGGCTGCGCGGGGAGGTCCTCGTGGAAGCCGAAGTGCGACGCCCAGGCGCCGTCCACGATGAGTGCGGCACCGGCCGTGTGCGCGATCTCGGCGAGGGCGGGGATGTCGGCGACGGCGCCGAAGTAGCTCGGCGAGGTCAGCACGACCGCCTTGCAGCCCGGGGCGTCCGCCAGCGCGGCGGTGAGGGCCGCCGCCGAGACGCCGTGCGCGATGCCGTGGTCCGTGTCGATCGAGGGCTGCACGAAGACCGGGCGCAGACCGGCCACGACGATGCCGTCGACGGTCGAGGAGTGCGCGCTGCGCTGCACCACGACGGGCGCGTCGGTGCGCTGATACGACGCCAGGGCGAGCGCGATCGTGCGGTTCGCCTGCGAGGCGCCGTTGGTGAGGAACCACGTGCGCCGGGCCGACCACGCCTCGGCCGCGAGGTCCCGCGCCTGCTGCAGGGCGTTGTGCGGCCCGAGGTCCAGGCCCGGGATCAGCGGGGTCACGTCGCGCTGCAGCACGGACTCCCCGAAGAACGAGGTCAGCCGCGGTGCCGCGAGCGGGTCCGCGGCGTGCCCCGGGACGATCAGTCGCACCTGCTCGCGCTCTCCGTGCGCGGCCAGTGCGTCGGCGTACGGCGTCGGAGAGGGCGTCGCGCCGGCGAGGCGGTCGAGCAGCGGGGCGGCGCACAGGTCGATCGTCATGTCTCCATGCTGACCGCCGCGACATGAAGAGGGAATATCGAGATATCTTCATATCTCGATAG
>NZ_DATEJS010000334.1:0-10060 GCF_035277845.1 Microbacterium sp. | reverse complement strand
GCGGCATCGGCGATCACGACCCTGCTCGACAAGGTCGCCTGCCGGGCCGACCGGGCTCTGCTCGACCGGGCCGAGCAGACCCTCGTGGAGCAGAGTGCGGGGCTCTCCCTGCAGGACGTGCACGTGCTGTTGCGCCGCGCCGAGGCCTACCTCGACCCCGACGGCGTCGCTCCGAAGATCGCCGACCTGCGTGCGAAGCGGTACCTGAAGATCGGTGAAGACCAGCACGGCATGATCACGCTCGACGCGAGACTCGACCCCGCCACAGGGGCGCCGATCAAAGCAGCCGTCGAGGCGCTCGTCACCGCGCAGATCAGGGCGACCCGCGGACGCAACCATCCCGACGGCACCGGTGGGGCGAGCGGATGGGAGTGGGGCGAGGTCGCCGATGACGGTGCGGAGACGGGTGCGTCCTCACCGCTGGCGGAGACGCGCAGCATCCCGCAGCTGAACGCGGACGCGCTGGCGGCGATCGCGAGGCACGCGCTCGGATGCGACCAGGTGGCGTCGCCGCTGGCCGCCACGACGGTGGTCGTGCGGGTTCCGCTGGACGCGCTGACGACCGGCACCGGCATCGCGACCATCGACGGCATCACCCAGCCCATCGACGCGGGCACCGCGCGCCGCCTGGCCGCCGATGCGGAGGTCATCCCGCTGGTGCTCGGCGGGGAGAGCGAAGTGCTCGACCTGGGCCGGAGGCGTCGACTGTTCACCAAGGCACAGCGTCTGTCCCTGTGGGAACGCGACGGAGGATGCGCCGGCTGCGGCGGTCCACCCGAGATGTGCGAAGCGCACCACCTGACCTGGTGGTCCCGCGGCGGCGGCACCGACCTGAGCAACGGGATCCTGCTGTGCACCGGCTGTCATCATCGGATCCACGCGGAGGACTGGGAGATCCGGGTCGTCGGCTCGGCCGTGTGGTTCGTTTCACCGCCGCACATCGATCCGGCGCGCACGCCACGTCGCGGCGGGCGACGCCGGCACGACTACCGACCGGCCGCGTGAGGGCCGGGCCAGTCGGTCGAGCCTCCGGCCGGCTGCGTGAGCCCGGCCGAATCGATCGTGCCTCCCCGGGCCGGCTCAGCCCGCGACGGCCTCGCCGCAGATGCCGCACACGCCGGTCGGCGGCACCTCGACGAAGCAGTTCGGGCACACGGCGCGCGGGCGCTCCACGACCGGCGGACGGCGCTCCGCACGTTCGCCCGTGACGCGGGGCGCGGCCTTCGCCCGTGCCCTCTTCGCCACCGGCGCGACGACCGCCGGCTGCAGTTTCTCGAACACGGGAACATGCTCCGCGCAGTAGAAGCGCACGTCGCCGTCGTGGTTCTTCGGGTGCCGGTGCTTGACCGCCCACAGCTCGGTGCGCGGGTGCGGCGCAGCACCGACGGGACACCCGGAGCAGCGCGCCGGATCGCCCGGAACCACCTCGGCGGCGATGATCGGCGTCTCGAACGGGAGGGTCCCGCGCCAGTCGTCTGCGGCTCTGATCTTCACGTCGGGTCCTTTCGCGGCGCCGGGTGCATTCGGGACAGTGCGGGGAGCAGTGCAGCGGGCGCACTACCAACGGTAAGCGGTTCGGGTGAACGTCGGTGCGCGGGTGTTTGATCGGAGCATGACGATCACGCTGTCGGTTCCCTCCGTCGACGCCCTTCCCCGGGTGGATGCCGCGCTTCGCACGTGGCAGGTCGAAGGCGGTCCGCTGCAGCTGCACCCCGGCGACGTCGGCTGGTTCCAGCGGTTCGGGGCCGACGAGACGGCGCGGGCGCTGCGGGTCTGGGCGACGGACGCCGGCATCCTCGCCGTCGGCCTGTGCGACGGTCCGGACGTGCTGCGGCTGACCACGGCGCCGGGGGTCCGCGGCGACACCGAGCTCGCCCGGACGATCGCGGATGATCTCGAGCGCACGTTGCCCGACGGACCCGTCTCGGTGGAGGCCCCGACCGACGCGGCACTCCGGCCGGTGCTGGAGGCGGCAGGCTGGCGGCGCGACGAGGCCTGGACCCCGCTGCGCCGAGGCCTCGCCGCACCGGTCGAGCACGTCGGGCTCACCGTGGTGCCCGTCGGTCCGGACGAGGTCGCCGATCGGGTGAGCGTCCATCGGTCGGCGTTCGCGAACTCCACGTTCACCGAGGAGCGCTGGCGTGCCATGACGGCGTCCCCGGCGTACGCCGACGCACGATGTCTCGTCGGGTACGACTCCGAGGGCACCGCGGTCGCCGCGATCACGGTGTGGTCCGCCGGCGCCGGGCGCGAGGGACTCATCGAGCCGATGGGGGTGCACCGCGACCACCGCGGGCGCGGCTACGGCACGGCCATCACGCTCGCAGGGGCCGCCGCCCTGCGCGATCTCGGATCGTCCAGCGCGGTGGTCGCCACGCCGAGCAGCAACACCGGCGGGATCGCGACCTACCGGGCGGCCGGATTCGACGCGCTCCCCGAGCGGCTCGATCTGCGACGCGGCGACTGACGCCCGCCACGCCGGCGCCGGATGCCGCTCCGTCCGCCACGACGCCGCCCGCCACCACTCCGCCTGCCGATGTCGCAGCCCGTGTCTAGACTCGCGGTCATGGTGGGATTCGCCGACAAACCCCTGTTCCACCCGCACACGGCCGCCGACTGGGAGGCGTTCCTCGAGAACGATCCGCCCGACGACGGGGTGCGGCTGCAGCTGCGCAAGAAGAACAGCGCGCTGCCCGGCATCCAGTACGCCGAAGCGCTCGACGTGGCGCTCTGCTTCGGCTGGATCGACGGGCAGTCCAAGCGCCTCGACGACGACTACATGCTGCAGTCGTTCACGCCGCGGCGGTCCCGCAGCCCCTGGTCGCAGATCAATCGCGAGCACGTCGCCCGGCTCGAGTCCGAGGGCCGCATGCGGGCCGGCGGCCTCGCCGAAGTGGAGCGGGCGAAAGCCGACGGCCGGTGGGATGCCGCCTACCGGCAGAAGGATGCGCCGCTGCCGTCCGACTTCCAGGCCGCGCTCGACGCCTCGCCCACCGCGACCGCGCACTTCGCCACCCTCACGAAGCAGGGGCGGTTCGCGTTCGTCTTCCGGCTCGGCAACGTCACCCGCCCCGAGACCAGGACGCGCAAGATCGCCGACTACATCGCACTGCTCGAGGCCGGCCGCAGCCTGCACGACCCGCGCGCAGAATCCTCCTCGGACGAATCCGGCGCCGCGATGTAGAGAACCGGCCTCCGGCTCCGTCCCCTGGGTGAACGCGGCCGAACCGGCGGCGTCACAGCGAAGGAGAATCCCATGAAGTACCTGCTTCTCAAGCACTACCGCGGCGGCCGCCCGGCCCTCAACGATGTGCCTGCCGACCAGTGGACCCCCGCCGAGTGGGACGCCCACATCCAGTACATGCGCGACATGGAGCGGCGCCTGATCGACTCCGGCGAGATGGTCTCGTCCGAGGGTCTGTCGATGGACGGCTTCTGGGTGCGCTACGACGGCGAGGGGCGTCCGCCCGTCGTCGACGGCCCGTTCGCCGAGACGAAGGACCTCATCGCCGGGTGGATGCTGGTCGACGTCGACAGTGAGGAGCGTGCCCTGGCACTCGCCTCCGAGCTGTCCGCCGCACCCGCCGCGGGTGGACGTCCGCTCGGCGAGTGGCTCGAGATGCGCCCCGTGATGGACGCACCGCCGACCATCACCGAGTGACATGGACCCGCTGGATGCCGCGACCCTGCGCCCGCTCATCCCTCAGGTGACCGGCATCCTCGTCCGACGCGGAGCAGACTTCGCGTCGGCCGAGGATGCCGTCCAGGAGGCGCTGCTTCGCGCCCTCGCCGCGTGGGGCGACGATCCGCCTCGCGACCCGCGTGCCTGGCTCGTCACGGTCGCCTGGCGCAGCTTCCTCGACCAGGCCCGCAGCGGCGCGTCCCGGACGGCGCGTGAAGACCGCGTCGCCGCCGAACCCGAACCCGGCGCGGTGTCCGCGCGCGACGACACCCTGCGGCTCTACTTCCTGTGCGCGCACCCGTCCCTCACAACCGCCAGCGCCACGGCGCTCACGCTGCGCGCCGTCGCCGGTCTCACCACCCGCCAGATCGCCGACGCCTACCTCGTGCCCGAGGCCACCATGGCCCAGCGCATCAGCCGCGCCAAGCAGAAGCTCGCCGGCATGCGCCTCGACGAGCCGGGGGATGCCGCGACCGTGCTGCGCGTGCTGTACCTGCTCTTCACCGAGGGCTACTCCGGTGACGTCGACCTGGCGGCCGAGGCCATCCGCGTCACCCGGCAGCTCGCCGCGCTGCTCGACGAACCCGAGGTCCAGGGCCTCCTCGCCCTCATGCTGCTGCACCACGCCCGGCGCGCCGCCCGCACCACCGCGTCCGGACGGCTCATCCCGCTCGCCGACCAGGACCGCGCCCGGTGGGACCGCGATCTCATCGCCGAGGGCGTCGACCTGCTGCAGCGCACCCTCGCCCGCGACCGGATGGGCGAGTACCAGGCGCAGGCGGCGATCGCCGCGCTCCACGCGGACGCCCGCACCGCCGCCGAGACCGACTGGCCGCAGATCGTGGAGTGGTACGACGAGCTGCGGAGATTCCACGACTCCCCGATCGTGCGCCTCAACCGCGCCGTCGCGGTGGGCGAGGCGGACGGTCCCCTCGCCGGGCTCGCCGCGCTCGCGGACATCGACCCGCAGGTGCCCCGGTTCCAGGCGGTGGCCGCCTATCTGCACGAGCAGGCGGGCGACGAGGATGCCGCTGCCGCCGAATACGCCGAGGCCTCGCGCCGGGCGACGAACGTCGCCGAGCGGGACCACCTGGCCCGTCAGGCGGCCCGCCTCCGCTCCGCCCGGCAGGCGTGACTCCGGTCGCGACGGTTGACATCCCGGCCCGCACCGCTCTATGGTGAGGTATGGGATCCCAAATTGGGATCCCGAATGCCCTTTCACCGGACCGCAGCGGCGCGCCGGTCTTGCCCTTCCCGATGCAGCGAAGGAGGACATCCCTTGTCCCTTCAGAAAGAAGCCACCACGCCGGCCGACTCCGCGTCCGCCCTCGCGAGCGGCTCGGCCCGACGATCGACCGTGAGGTGGAGGCTCTTCCTCATCCTCCTGCTCCTCGTGAGCGTGAACTACATCGACCGCGGGTCGATCTCGGTCGCCCTGCCCATCATCCAGAAGGACTTCCACCTCTCGCCGGAGCTCGTGGGCCTGCTGCTGTCCGCCTTCTTCTGGACGTACGCGCTCATGCAGATCCCGGTCGGCTACCTCATCGACCGGTTCGGCCCGCGCAAGATCATCACCGCCTCCTGCGTGGGCTGGGGCGCGGCGACTGCCGCGTCTGGCCTCGCCGGCGGCTTTCTCAGCATGTTCATCGCCCGCACGGCGATCGGCGTCACCGAGTCCGGCGTCATGCCGTCCGGCGGCAAGCTCAACGCGATCTGGATGCACTCCAAGGAGCGCGGCCGCGGCGCCACGATCCTCGACGCCGGAGCGCCCCTCGGCGCGGGCGTCGGCGGCATCCTCATCACCTGGCTGATCGCGATCTCCGGATCGTGGCGGCTGGCGTTCATCATCGCCGGCGTCGCCACCGTCGTGCTGGGCCTGCTGATCTGGTGGTACGTGCGGGACAATCCCCGCACGCACCGCGGCGTCAACGCGGCCGAGGCCGAGTACATCGAGGCGTCGCACCGTGCCGAGCGGGCCGCATCGAACACCGGGAAGATCGGCCGCCAGGGCCTTCGCCCCTATCTGAAGCACCGCTCGTTCTGGGCGATGTGCTTCGGCTGGCTCGGCTTCAACGGCGTCTTCTACGGCCTGCTGACCTGGGGTCCGCTGTACCTCTCCGAGGCCAAGGGCTTCGATCTCAAGACCATCGGCTGGTCGACGTTCGTGATCTTCGGCGCCGGTTTCGTCGGCGAGATCCTCGGCGGCGTCCTCGCCGACCGGCTGCGCTCGCGCATCAGCAACGTCAACGTCGTGATGCGCGGCATGCTCGGCCTGTCGAGCCTCATCGTCACGCTCGGCCTCGTCGGCGTCACGATCGTGGGCGACCCGATCACCGCGGTCGTGCTGCTGTCGGTGGTGCTGTTCTTCCTGCGCTGGGTCGGCCTCTTCTGGGCCGTGCCCGCCACCCTCGGCGGCACGTCGGACGCCGGCGTGCTCGGCGGTGCGATGAACCTCAGCGGCAACGTCGCCGGTCTCGTCACCCCGATCGCGGTGGGCTTCATCGTCGGCGCCACCGGCGGATTCACCGGCGCCCTGCTGTACTTCGTGGGCGCCGCCGTCATCATGGGCGTCTCGGTGCTGGTGCTCGACTACAGCAAGCGGCTCGCGGCATGAGCCCCGCCGTCCGCGGACTCGCGGGCCCGCGGACGGCGGGCCTGCCGCCCCTCTCGTCGCCTAGGATGGGATCCCACAGCTTTCGATCCGAGGGGGAAGCACATGGCGGCCACGACCGAGGAACCGCAGCGCTCCGCCCCGCTGCGCGACGTGATCAGGGACGCCCTGCGCACCCGCATCTTCGAGGGGCACTACGCCCCGGGCACCCGGATGGTGGAGCGCGACCTGGCCGCGGAGTTCAACGTCTCGCGCCTGCCGGTGCGGGAAGCGCTGCGGATGCTGCAGCAGGAGGGTCTCATCACGGAGCGGGCGACGCGCGGCTCGGTGGTGACCGGACTCGACGAGAAGGATGTCGACGACCTCTTCCACGTGCGGATCGCCCTGGAGGTGCTGGCCTGCCGGCTCGCGGCCGAGCGCGCCACCGCGGACGACCTGGAGCGGCTCCGGACGCTGCTGGACGGAGCCGCCGAGGCGCTGGCCCGGGGCAACCTCGCCGACGCCCACCGGTTGAACAGCGAATTCCACGACGAGCTCACGAGGATCGCCGACAACACGTTCCTCAAGACCGCGCTCGAGCCTCTCCAGGGGCGGATGCACTGGCTCTTCCGGCACGTCCGGTCGCTGCCCGAGCTGCTCGAGGAGCACCGCGACCTGCTGGCCGCGATCGCCAGTGGCGACCCGGACCGGGCCGCCCGGCAATCCGCCCACCACATCGAGAAATATCGCGAACAATACCCGGACACCGTGTGAGCCGCCGTCGGCAGCAGGTGTCTGCCGACGGAGACTGACATGAAGCTCTTGGTGATCAACCCCAACATCAGCGGGGACGTCACGGCCCTCATCCGCGCCGAGGCCGAGCGCTCGGCCGCCCCGGCCACCGAGCTCGTGGTCGAGACGGCGGCGTACGGCGTCGAGTACATCGAGACCCGCCTGGAGTCGCTCATCGCGGCCGGTGCGGTGGCCGAGGTGATCGCCGCGCACGCCGGGCAGGTGGACGGCGTGGTGGTGGCCGCGTTCGGCGACCCGGGGATGCCGGCGCTCAAGGAGCTCGTCGACGTGCCGGTCATCGGCATCACCGAGGCGGCCCTGTGCGCCGCCGCACTGCAGGGCCACCGCTTCTCGATCATCGCGATCTCGGACCGCATCACCGCCTGGTACCGCGAATGCGTGGAGGGCTTCGGCCTGGGCGGACGCCTCGCGTCGATCCGGTCGATCTCCCAGGCCCTCGGCGGCATCGGCACCGTCCAGGACGACTTCGGTCCGACCCTGGTGACCCTCGCGAAGCAGGCCGTCGCCGAAGACGGCGCCGACGTCGTGATCCTCGCCGGTGCGCCCCTCGCCGGACTCGCCCGCGAGGTCGCCGGCCAGATCCCCGTGCCGGTCGTGGACGGCATCGGCGCCGGCATCCGGCTCGCCGAAGCCGTCGTCGGACTGGCATCCGGCACCCACCGGGCGGGCGCCTTCGCCCCGCCGCCGGTCAAGCGGCGGCACGGCCTGTCGGCCGATCTGGACCGCGCCCTCACCCTCACCCAGACCGCATCCCTCGAAGGAGGCGAATGAGATGACCGATCTCATCATCACCAACGCACGCATCGTCAATGCCGACGGCGTGACCACCGGACACATCGTCGTCGACCGCGGCCGTGTCCAGGCCATCCTCGACCCGGCATCCGCCGTCCCCGCCGCCGACCGCGTCGTCGACGCCGCCGGCCGCGCCGTCATCCCGGGCGGAGTCGACGGCCACTGCCACGTCGCCCAGATCACCGGCCCGCACCGCACGCTCGACGATTACGCGCAGACGTCGATCGCTGCGCTGTGGGGCGGCACCACCACGATCATGGACTTCGGCATCCCGCGCGACGGCTCCGAGACCCCGCTCGAGGCGGCCCGCAACAAGCGCGAGCTCGCCCGCGACGCCCGCTGCTCCGTGGCGCTGCACGGATCGGTCATCGCCTGGGACGAGACGGTGCCGGCGCAGCTCGACGCGCTCGCCGAGATGGGCATCCGCTCCGTGAAGATGTACATGACCAACCGCGGCTCCACCATGAGCGACGACGACACCGTGCTCAGGGTGCTCAAGGAGATGAAGCGGCTCGACGGCCTCACCTACATCCACGCCGAGCACGACGCGATCATCGTGGACTGCACGCAGGACCACGCCGACGCCGGACGGAT
Source organism: Microbacterium sp. (assembly GCF_035277845.1). Taxonomy (GTDB): domain Bacteria; phylum Actinomycetota; class Actinomycetes; order Actinomycetales; family Microbacteriaceae; genus Microbacterium. The sequence goes on along the minus strand of NZ_DATEJS010000334.1, from coordinate 1,589 downwards.
CGGCATCGAGCACCTGCACCGCACCCGGCCCGAGCTCGCCGAGGAGATCTCCGTCACGGAGGTGCTCGCCATGGCGGAGTACGCCGGCACCCCCGTGTACTTCGTGCACCAGTCCACGCCGGGCGCCGTCGACCTCGTCGCCGAGGCGCGCGAGCGGGGCGTCGAGGCCTACTCGGAGACGTGCCCGCACTACCTGCTGCTCGACGACGAGGTGTACGCGTCGCGGATGCCGGAATGGTTCGCGTGCTGCCCGCCGATGCGCTCGGCCGAGACCGTGGCGGCGCTCCGGCAGCGGTTCGCCGACGGCTCCATCCACACCGTCGCGAGCGACCACTCCTGCTACGACCTCACCCAGAAGCGCGAGCACATGGACGACATCCGCGAGATGCCGCACGGTCTGCCCGGCGTCGAGACGCGGATGCCGGCGGCGTTCACCGCGCTCGCCGACACGGCCGGGGCGGTCGACGACGCCCTGCTGCAGCGGTTCGTCGAGCTGTTCTCCGCGGCCCCCGCCCGGGTGAACGCGCTGCCCGGCAAGGGCGCGATCGCGGTGGGCTTCGACGCCGATCTCGTGATCTTCGACCCGGCCGAGGAGCGTTCCGTCGACGGACGACGTCTGCACATGGGCACCGACTTCTCGCCGTTCGACGGCTTCGCGCTGCGCGGCTGGCCCCAGGTCGTCGTGTCGGCGGGACGCGTCGTGCTGGATGCCGACGGCTTCCACGACCCCGGCGCCGTCGACGCGTTCGTCGAGTGCGCCGGACACAGCGCCTTCACGGGATTGAGCGCGCGCCCCGAGCCGGCCCTGGCCCGAACGGGAGCCTGAGATGACCGCGGAGTCGATCACCACCTCCGAGCGGCCCGTGCGGATCGGGATGATCGTGCCGTCGTCGAACACGTGCCTCGAGCCGGTGAGCTACCGGCTCCTGGGCGGCCGGGACGACGTCACGATCCACTCGGCGCGCATCCCGGTCACACGCATCGCCCTCGACGGCGGCTCGGACCGGCAGTTCGACGCCGCCGGCATGCGCGCCGCCGCCGAACTGCTCGCGACCGCCGACGTGGACGTCATCGCATGGAACGGCACGTCGGGCTCCTGGCTGGGGGTGGACCACGACCGGATGCTGGTCGACGAGATCACCGCCGCGACCGGCATCCCGGCGACGACCTCGACGCTCGCGTACTTCGACGCCTTCACGCAGTTCGGGCTGCACAGCATCGGCCTCGTCACCCCCTACACCGCCGACGTCAACGAGCAGATCGCCGCCCGTTACGCGCAGCAGGGCATCGCGATCAGCGGCCACCGCGCGCTCGGGCTGAGCGACAACGAGTCGTTCGCCCGCGTGCGGCCGGAGAGTCTCGTCGCCCCGTCCGAGGAACTCGCCGACGGCGCCGACGCGCTCATCTACCTGTGCACCAACCTGTACGGCGCACCGGTGGTCGAAGAAGTGGAGCGCCGCACCGGCGTGCCCGTGCTCGACTCCGTGGCGGTCACGCTGTGGCGGTGCCTGGCCCTCGCCGATGCCCCGCTGCTCGAGCCTCGCTGGGGACGCCTGCTCGCCTGACGAGGCGGTCGACTCGCACCCCTG
>NZ_DATEJS010000333.1:0-4870 GCF_035277845.1 Microbacterium sp. | reverse complement strand
CCGGATTCCGATTCAGGCTCGGCGTCGCCGGATGCCGGAGCGCCCCGGGCCTTCCGGCGGGCCTCGGCGGCCTTGTGCTCGGCGAGCGCGTCCTCGTGGCTGATCAGCACCGGCTTGTCGATCGTGGTGGTGAACTCCTCGGGCTTCACCGCGAGCAGCAGCAGCGAGATGACCACGATCGTCACGATGAAGGTGATACCCGCGACGATGAGCCCCATCTGCAGGGCGTGCTGCGCCTCACCGGGGAACCGCTGCTGGAAGAAGCCCATCGACAGCAGGGTGACGAACCCGGCGAACAGGGCCGCCAGGACCGAGAGCCCGAGCAGCTGCACGGGACGCATCAGCTCACGACGGGTGGGGTGTTCTGCACTCATCGAGCGCCTCCGGGGTGGGGTTCGGTCGTGGGGGTCTCGGATGCCGCGGCATCCTGTTGCGGCGCTGCGGCTCGCGGCGAGAAGGCGGCGATGCCGAGGTACACGGCGACGATGGCGGCGTACCCGCCGAAGATGCCGACCGCGATGGTGGTGCCGGTGAGGGTGAAGTGCCGGTGCGCCTCGGCGATGTAGTACTGCAGGGCGTACTGACCGGGCACGAGCAGCAGGGCGAGGCCGAGCACGACGGTGAGGATGCCGACGGTGACGGCGTCCCGGGCCTCGGAGCGCTGCGGGCTGCCGGCCGCGGCGGCGCGCCGGCTGCGCACGCCGTCGACGAGTTCGACCACGCCGGTGAGGATCGCCCACGGGATGAGCAGGGCGAAGAACATCGTGACGGTGCGGATCGGCGGGAATCCACCGATCATCCCGGCGATGATCGACAGGACGCCGAGGCCGAGCGCCGTGCCGCGGCGTCCCTTCGGGTACACCGACCAGGCGGCCATCAGCGTGAGCAGCCCGGTGACGATCGCGAAGCCGCTGAAGACGCTGACGCCGAGCTGCGCGGAGTGCACCGTCGAGAACGTGATCAGCGCGGCGGCGATCGCGGCCATGACGGCGCGGGCGAGCTGCAGATAGCGCACCGGCATGAGGCGGGCGGCAGGAGCTGTGGACACGGCGAAGCCTTCGGAGAGATCGGGGATTCCCCTGCATTCTAGGTCGTCAGGCTGGGCGCAGCCCCGATGTCGGAGGAGCAGGGCATCATGGGGAGGACGATGGGAGCCCGGATGCCAGAACACGGTGCCGACCTGCAGCAGCGCACGGCCGATTCGCATGACCTCATCCGCGTGCAGGGCGCACGCGAGAACAACCTCAAAGACATCAGCGTCGACATCCCGAAGCGCCGGCTGTCGGTGTTCACGGGGGTCTCCGGGTCGGGCAAGTCGAGTCTCGTGTTCAACACGATCGCGGCCGAGTCGCGGCGCCTCATCGACGAGACGTACAGCGCGTTCGTCCAGGGGTTCATGCCCTCGGTGCCGCGCCCCGACGTCGACGTGCTCGAGGGTCTGACGACCGCGATCATCGTCGACCAGGAGCGCCTCGGAGCCAACCCGCGCTCGACGGTGGGCACCGTCACCGACGCGAACGCGATGCTGCGCATCCTGTTCAGCCGGCTCGGCACGCCGTACATCGGCGGGCCGACGGCGTTCTCGTTCAACATCCCGACGCAGAAGGCGAGCGGGGTCATGACCGCGGCGAACGGCGAGAAGAAGATCGTGAAGGACGCGATCTACCTCGGCGGCATGTGCCCGCGCTGCGAGGGGCGCGGCCAGGTGTCCGACATCGACCTGTCGCAGGTGGTCGACGAGTCGAAGTCCCTGCTCGAGGGGGCCATCCTCGTGCCCGGCTACACCCCCGACGGCTGGATGGTGCGCGGGTTCGCGGAGTCCGGCTTCTATCCGGCCGACAAGCCGATCGCGGAGTTCTCGGAGAAACAGCGCGACAAGTTCCTGTTCAGCGCGCCGACCAAGGTCAAGATCCAGAACATCAACATGACCTACGAGGGGCTCATCCCCAAGATCAGCAAGTCCATGCTCTCCAAAGACGTGGACTCGCTGCAGCCGCACATCCGCGCGTTCGTGCAGCGGGTGGCGACGTTCACGACCTGCCCCGAGTGCGACGGCACCCGTCTCACCGAAGGCGCCCGGTCGTCGAAGATCGACGGGGTGAGCATCGCCGACGCGTGCCGGATGCAGGTCACCGACCTGGCCGCCTGGGTGCGCGGGCTCGACGAGCCCGGCGCCGGCCCGCTGCTGTCGGCGCTCAGCGCCAACCTCGACGCGTTCGTCACGCTCGGGCTCGGCTATCTCAGCCTGGAGCGCCCGTCCGGCACGCTGTCGGGCGGCGAGGCGCAGCGCATCAAGCTGCTGCGGCACCTCGGGTCGTCCCTCACCGACGTCACGTACGTGTTCGACGAGCCGACCATCGGGCTGCACCCGCACGACATCCAGCGCATGAACACCCTGCTGCAGCAGCTGCGCGACAAGGGCAACACCGTGCTCGTCGTCGAGCACAAGCCCGAGACCATCGCGATCGCCGACCACGTCGTCGACCTGGGCCCCGGCGCCGGCACCCGCGGCGGGCAGATCTGCTTCGAGGGCAGCGTCGCCGAGCTGCGGCGCAGCGACACACTCACCGGCCGCCACCTCGACGACCGGGCGCGGTTGAAGGATGCCACCCGCGCCGCCACCGGGCGGATCGAGGTCCGCGGCGCGAGCACCCACAACCTGCAGGACGTGGACGTCGACATCCCCACGGGCGTGCTGACCGTGATCACGGGGGTGGCGGGCTCGGGCAAGAGCTCGCTCGTGCACGGGTCGGTGTCGCCGCGCGACGGGGTCGTCTCCATCGATCAGGGCGCGATCAAGGGCTCGCGGCGCAGCAACCCGGCCACCTACACGGGCATGCTGGAGCCGATCCGCAAGGCGTTCGGCAAGGCCAACGGCGTGAAGCCCGCCATGTTCAGCGCCAACTCGGAGGGCGCCTGCCCGTCCTGCAAGGGCGCCGGGGTGATCATCACGCAGCTCGGCTTCATGGACACCGTCGAGACGCCCTGCGAGGACTGCGGCGGCAAGCGGTTCCAGACCGCGGTGCTCGACTACAAGCTCGCCGGACTCGACATCACCGAGGTGCTCGCGCTGCCGGTCTCGCAGGCGCGGGAGTTCTTCGCGACCGGCGAGGCGAAGATCCCGGCGGTGGCCGGCATCCTGTCCCGGCTCGACGACGTGGGGCTCGGCTACCTGTCGCTCGGCCAGCCGCTGTCCACCCTGTCGGGCGGCGAGCGCCAGCGTCTCAAGCTCGCGATCGCCATGGGCGAGGACGGTGACGTGTACGTGCTCGACGAGCCGACCACCGGGCTGCATCTCGCCGACGTCGACAAACTGCTGGGACTGCTCGACCGCCTCGTCGAGGCCGGCAAGTCGGTGATCGTCATCGAGCACCATCAGGCCGTGATGGCGCACGGGGACTGGATCATCGACGTCGGTCCCGGCGCCGGACACGACGGCGGGCGCATCGTGTTCGAGGGCACCCCGGCCGACCTCGTCGCGCAGCGCGCCACTCTCACCGGCGAGCACCTCGCCGAGTACGTCGGCGCCCCGGCACGCTGAGCCGCGGCTTCACTCCTGCTCGTCGAGGAACCCGGTCAGGATCGGTCCGACGACGTCGGGCAGGTCTTTGATGCCGGTGTGCGTGCCTCCGCGCACGACCCGCAGCCGCGAGCGCGCGATCAGATGGTGGATCATCCGGGTGTGCGCCGGGCGGATGATGTCACGGGACCCGGCGAGCACGAGCGTCGGCACGCGGATGCCGGCGAGGGCGTCGTGGCCGAGGCCGGGCTGGTCGAGCATGAGCCGCATGAGCTCGTGCTCCCGCGTGAAGGCGGGCACGCGTCGCGCGACCGACCGCAGGATCGCATCGAGCACCCGCAGCCGCACCCGCATCCAGAACCGCATCCCCTTGACGGTGATGTTGCCCGAGTTCAGCACGAGGGCCCGCACCAGCTGCGGGTGCCGCGCCACCAGCAGCATCGCGATGTTCGCCCCGTCCGAGAACCCGACCACCGCGACCGGAACGTCGGGGCTCAGGGCGCGGATGACGGATGCCGCATCCTCCGCCATCCGTGCCAGGGTGAGCGGGCCGTGCCCGCGGGCCGAGCGCCCGTAACCGCGGCAGTCCATCGCGAGCACGCGATGGCGCGCAGCCAGCTGCGGCGCGACGGCGGCGAAGTCGTGCAGGTCGCCCGAGTTGCCGTGGATCAGCAGCACCGGCATCCCGGCGCCCGTCTCTTCGACGTGGAGGTCGCCGATGCGATGTTCGGTGGGACTCGCGATCACGGCCTCAGGGTACGCACGACGCGTAGGGTCGAGCTGTCAGCCACCTACGAGTGCGAGGAGGATGCCCATGCCCGACCACGCCCCCGGGGAGCGTCCCGATCGTCCCGAGCCCGCCTCCACGGGGCGTGGGCCCCGTGAGATCGCGGCCGAGTACCGCATCGAGAAGCTGCGCCGGGAGCATCCGGACCTGTACGGGGATCCCGCGGCGAACAGCGGCCAGGCGTACGCCGGCTCCTCGGAGCTGGAGCGCGCCGCCTACGTCGAGACCGCGATCCAGCAGGCGATCCGCCGCGGCGAGTTCGACAACCTGCCCGGCGCCGGCAAGCCGCTTCCGGGACTCGGCGACCACCACGATCCCGACTGGTGGATCCGCCGCAAGATCCAGACCGAGAAGCTCACCGGCCTCGGGCCGCCGGCCCTCACGCTGCGCGTCGAAGACCGGGAGCTCGACGACCGGCTCGATGCCCTGCACCGCGAGGCCGACGTGCGCACCGCGGTCGAGGACTTCAACCGCCGGGTGATCGAGGCCCGCCGCCAGCTGCTCGGGGGTCCTCCGGTCGTCACGCCGACCCGCGACGTCGAGGAGGCCGTCGCCGCCTGGCG
>NZ_DATEJS010000332.1:0-2430 GCF_035277845.1 Microbacterium sp. | reverse complement strand
CGGTCTGCTCGATCCACACGGGTGGCACCGCGGTGGAGCCGAACTCGTCACGATCCTTCGCGTTGTAGAACAAGTAGAAGAGGCCGTCGTGCTCCATGAGCCACGACTTGTAGAGGCCGCCCCGCTCCCACGCGCCGCCGTCCGTGGGTTCCAGGACGCCACCGAACTCCTCCCACGTGATGAGGTCGCGGCTGCGGACGAAGCCGATCCGGCCCGGCCCCGTCTCGTAACCCGGCGCCGGGTAGGCATGGAAAGTGCCGTAGTACCAGCCGTCGAAAGTGCGCAGGACGCCGGCGGAGCCGAGATCGTTGTCGCGCACGATCGAGGTGAGCGCGGCGTTGTAGCGGCGCAGCGGGCTGTGCGGATCGCGGGGCAAGATGACGGCGCCGCGCGTCCACTCGTCGCCGTCGCGCCAGCTCAGCGCGGTCTGGTAACCGGTTCCGTCCCAGCCGACGTACGTCATCCCCTCCCTGTCATCGACTGAGAAGACGAACGGGCAGTCGACGGCATGGCTGTCGAAAGCACCCGGTTCGTACGAGGGAGAGATCACGAGCCGGTCCTCGCGCAGCGGGGTCGCCACCCGGGCGGTCGCCGGCGCAGGGCAGGGCGGGGTCGTCGTCATGTCGTCACTTTCCCGTGCCGGCCACGAGACCGGACACGTAGTAGCGCTGCAGAAGGATGAAGATGACGATGCACGGCAGCATCGTCACGGTGATGCCGGCTTGCAGCCCACCCCAGTCGATGGTGTTCAGCGGCCCGTTCTGCGCGTTCATCAGGGCGATCGGCAGCGTGAAGCTGGAGTTGTCGTTGAGCAGCACCAGGGCCGCCATGAACTCGTTCCATGCCGCGAGGAACGCGAACAGCGCCACCGTCACGACGCCCGGCGAGACGAGCCGCAGAAGCACGCGCGGCAGCGCCGTCACCTTGGTGCAGCCGTCGAGCTCGGCCGCCTCGGTGAGTTCGACCGGCAGGCTCTCGAACGAGTTGCGCATCATGTAGATCGCGAACGGCAGCTGGAACGTCGAGTAGATGAGCGCGAGGCCGAACAGCGAATTGGTGAGGTGGAACCAGACCATGACGGTGAACAGCGACACCAGCAGCGCCGGGTACGGCACCAGCAGCATCCCGATGCTCACTCCGAACAGCACGTTCTTGCCGGGGAAGCGGAACCGCGCGAACGCGTACCCTGCGAGCACGGCGACGACAGTCGTGATCGCGACCGTCATGAGCGTGACGGCCGTCGAATTGAGCACGTAGCTGAGCAGTGATGAGCCGGAGCTGTCGAGCTTCGCGAAGTTCTCGAGCGAGAAGTGCGACGGCCACCACACCGGCGGCGACGCGTTCGCCTCGGCGGCGGGTTTGAAGGCACCGATCGTGGTCCAGACGATCGGGAAGGCGAAGATGAGCGCGAGCACGATCGCCCCGCCGATACGGAACGGGTTGCGGCTGTGGTCGAGCGAGCGCAGCACTTGACGGCGCTGAACGGGCGACGACGGCAGCATCGCCTGGCCGGTCGTGGAGGTCATGCTCGGGCCTTTCCGCGCTGCAGCCGCACCTGGGCGATCGAGATGACCGCCATGATCGCGACCACCACGACGGCGACGGCCGCCGCGTACCCGCGGTCGAGGTTCACGAATGCTGCGTTGTAGAGGTAGTAGACGACGGTGACCGTCGAGTTGTCGGGGCCGCCCTTGGTCATCGCGAAGAACTGGTCGAACGCGAGGAAGGTGGTCGTGACCGTGAGAAGGATCACGAGCGAGAGCGGCTTCGCGATCAGCGGCAGCGTGATCCGGGTGAGGGTGGCCCACGACCGCGCGCCGTCGAGCTTGGCCGCCTCGTACACCTCTTGCGGGATGGAGTCCATGCCGATGAGCAGAACGAGCATCGCGAGCCCGGCGGTCTTCCACACGGTCATGACAACCACGAGTGCCAGGGTCGTGCCGGTGCCCGCGAACCAGTCGGTGCCCGGTGGGATGATCCCCAGAGCCACCGCCATCGCCGGCAGCACTCCCGTGCGCACATTGCTCATCGACAGCCACAGCAGGCCTGCAGGGGCGAACCCGATCGTCACCGGGGCGAACAGCAGGGCGCGCACCGCGGTGCGCCCACCGAAACGGGGCCGAACGAGGAGCGCCATGCCGAGGGATGCCGCGACCCCGAGTACCGAGGACACGATCGTGTATCCGACGGTGAACAGCAGCGCGTGGCCGAACTTCGGATCGCTGAGCACATGCGCGTAGTTGGCCCCGCCGACAGGCCTCGGCGATCCGAATGTCGGCCAGTCGAACGCCGACATGAGGATGGTCAGACAGAACGGGACGACGAAGAACAGCAGGATGAGCAGGGCACTGGGGGTGGCCAGCAGCCAGCCGGCCCGCGCCTCGGCCCGTCGCGCGCGCAGACGGCGGGTGGTCGGCCCGGACGGGCGCC
>NZ_DATEJS010000331.1:0-5863 GCF_035277845.1 Microbacterium sp. | reverse complement strand
CCGCGATTGCAGGCGTCACGACGGCCTTCGCTAGGATGGGAAGGTGACTGACCAGGAGCAGAGTTCCGCATCCGCGCCCGCCCCCCGACGCGTCGTCGTCGCCGAGGACGAGTCGCTCATCCGTCTCGACATCGTGGAGATCCTCCGCGACAACGGATTCGACGTCGTGGGCGAAGCCGGCGACGGAGAGACGGCGGTGCAACTGGCGACCGAGCTGCGGCCCGACCTGGTCATCATGGACGTCAAGATGCCGCAGCTCGACGGCATCTCCGCGGCCGAGAAGCTCAGTAAGAGCCACATCGCGCCGGTCGTGCTGCTCACCGCCTTCAGCCAGAAGGAGCTCGTGGAGCGCGCGAGCGAGGCCGGCGCCCTGGCGTATGTGGTGAAGCCGTTCACCCCGAACGACCTGCTGCCGGCGATCGAGATCGCCCTGGCCCGCTACGAGCAGATCGTCACGCTCGAGGCCGAGGTCGCCGACATGGTGGAGCGCTTCGAGACCCGCAAGCTCGTCGACCGTGCCAAGGGACTGCTCAACGAGAAGATGGGTCTGTCCGAGCCCGAGGCCTTCCGCTGGATCCAGAAGGCGTCGATGGACCGCCGCCTCACGATGCAGGACGTCGCGAAGGCCATCATCGAACAGCTCGCGCCCAAGAAGTAGGCGCTCGGATCTCGCGGCGACGAGATCGACGACGCATGCTGCGGGCAGACCGCAGGATGCCGTCAGCTCGCTGCCGGGAAGTCCTTGATCAGGTTCGTGATGCGGATCGTCGACAGCCGGCGACCCTGCTCGTCGGAGACCACGATCTCGTGCACGGTCATGGTGCGACCGAGGTGGATCGGCGTGCAGACGCCGGTCACGACGCCGGAGGTCGCGGAGCGCGTGTGCGTCGCGTTGATGTCGACGCCGACCGCGAGCCGGCCGCGCCCCGCGTGCAGGTTCGCCGCCATCGAGCCGAGCGATTCGCCGAGCACGACATAGGCGCCGCCGTGCATCAGACCGACCGGCTGCGTGTTGCCCTCGACGGGCATCGTGGCCACGCAGCGCTCCAGCGAGAACTCCACCCACTGCAGCCCCATCTTCTCGGCGAGGGCGCCCATTCCGCGCTCGATCGCCCAGTCGATTCCGGGGCTCGTGGTCTCGGCCATCGTCGTCTCCGCTCGCATCTCGGGTGTCGGTGGCCCCGGCTAGGCTGACGGGGTGACGGACTCCGCAAAGCCTACCCTTCTCGTCGTCGACGGCCATTCGCTCGCATACCGGGCGTTCTACGCGCTGCCGGTGGAGAACTTCTCGACGAAGGACGGCCAGCACACCAACGGCATCTACGGGTTCCTGTCGATGCTCGTGAACCTGATCAAGGCCGAGCGTCCGACGCACATGGCGGTCGCGTTCGACACGTCCCGCCAGTCGTTCCGCACCCGCGAATACGCGGAGTACAAGGCCAACCGCTCCGAGAGCCCGGCGGAGTTCCGCGGCCAGATCCCCCTGCTGCAGGAGTGCCTGGCGGCGATGGGCATCCACGTGCTCCAGAAGGAGGACATCGAGGCCGACGACATCCTCGCCACGCTCGCGACGCAGGGTGCGGATGCCGGCTACGACGTGCTCGTCTGCTCGGGCGACCGCGACACCATCCAGCTCGTCGACGACCGGATCACGCTGCTGTACCCGAACGTGCAGGGCGTCTCGCAGCTGAAGCGGTACGACCCCGCCACCGTCGTGGAGCGCTACGGAGTGCAGCCCGAGCAGTACCCCGACATCGCGGCTCTCGTCGGCGAGACCAGCGACAACCTGCCGGGCGTCCCGAAGGTGGGGGAGAAGACCGCGGTCAAGTGGCTCACCCAGTTCGGCTCGCTCGATGCGCTCCTCGAGGGAGCGGACTCGATCAAGGGCGTCGTGGGCGGCAACCTGCGCGAGCACCTCGACGACGTCCGCCGCAACCGGCGCCTGAACCGGCTGCTGCGCGACGTCGAACTGCCGATGGGCCCGGCCGATCTCAGCGTGCAGCCCATCGATCCGCAGGCCGTGCGCGACATCTTCGCGCGGCTCGAGTTCAAGACGCTGCTGCCGCGCGTGTTCGAGGCGACGGGCATCGAACCGCAGATGGCCGCCGAGGCCTCCGCCCCGACCGTCGCCGCCCCCACTCCCGTCGAGCTGGGCGCGGCGGGGCTCGCGGATTGGCTGGCTTCGGCCGACGGCGAAGTCGGCGTCACCGTGCTCAGCGACGGCGGACGGCCGCAGCGCGTCGGGTTCGCGACGATCTCGACGAACGGCGACCGACCGCTCGCGGTCGAGACGAGCTGGAGCGACGAGGTCGCGGCATCCGTCCGCGACTGGTTCGCATCCGAGGCGGTCAAGGCGTTCAGCGACGCGAAGCCGCAGATCAAGGCTCTCGCCCGGGCCGGCGTGCCCACGGCGGGCATCGGCTTCGACACCATCATCGCCGGGTGGCTGGTGCGGCCGAGCTTCCCGGACAAATCGCTCGGGCACCTCGTCGACCGCTACCTCGACGAGAAGCTCCCCGAGGCCGACCCGACCCAGCTCGTCCCCGAGACCGAGGGGGCGACGCCCGGCCAGCTCTCCTGGTTCACGCTGCGGGTTGCCGACGCGCAGCGTGCCGCGCTTCCCGAGGGCGTGGCATCCGTGCTGGCCGACATCGAGCTGCCCACGCTGTCCACCCTCGCCGACATGGAGCTGGCGGGCGTGGCCGTGTCGCACGCGAAGCTGTCTGCATTCAGCGCGGAGCTCGGCGCGCGGGCGGACGCCATCGCGCAGGACGCCTACACCGCGATCGGCCGCGAGGTGAACCTCGGCTCCCCGAAGCAACTGCAGGAGGTGCTGTTCGAGGAGCTGCAGCTGCCGAAGACCCGCAAGACGAAGACGGGGTACTCGACGGACGCCGCGGTGCTCGCCGACCTTCAGGAGACGAGCCCGCATCCGTTCCTCGACCTGCTGCTTCAGCATCGCGAGGCCACGAAGCTGCGGCAGATCATCGAGTCGCTGGATGCGGCGATCGGCCCCGACCACCGCATCCGCACCACCTACGTGCAGACCGGCAGCCAGACCGGCCGCCTGTCCAGCACCGACCCGAACCTGCAGAACATCCCGATCCGCACCGACGAGTCCGGGCGCATCCGCGCCGCCTTCGAAGTGGGCGACGGCTACGAGACGCTGCTGACGGCCGACTACTCCCAGATCGAGATGCGGATCATGGCGCACCTGTCGGGCGACGAGGGCCTCATCGAGGCGTTCAACTCCGGCGAAGACCTGCACCGGTTCGTCGGCGCCCGGGTGTTCGGCGTGGAGCCCGGCCAGGTCACCCCGCACATGCGCACCAAGGTCAAGGCCATGTCGTACGGTCTGGTGTACGGGCTGTCCGCCTTCGGGCTGTCCCGGCAGCTTCGCATCGAGCAGACCGAGGCGAAGCAGCTGATGACCGAGTACTTCGCCCGGTTCGGCGCCGTGCGCGACTATCTGCGCTCGTCGGTGCTGGCTGCGAAGGAGGTCGGCTACACCGAGACCATCTTCGGACGTCGCCGCCCCTTCCCCGATCTGTCCAGCCCCAACCGGGTGCTGCGCGAGAACGCCGAGCGGGCCGCACTGAACGCCCCGATCCAGGGCAGCGCAGCCGACATCATGAAGATCGCCCTGTTCCACATCCACGACGAGTTCCGGGCCGAAGGCCTGGCCTCCCGCATCCTGCTGCAGATCCACGACGAACTGGTCGTGGAAGTCGCGCCGGGGGAGTGGGATGCCGCCGAGCGGATCGTCCGTGCTCGCATGGGCGACGCGGCCGAGCTGTCGGTGCCGCTCGACGTCCAGATCGGGCAGGGCGCGAACTGGGACCTCGCCGGGCACTGACGCCGACCACGGCGGCGGCATCCGGTTCCGCGGGTGGCGACACCCGGTGTCGCCTCCGTAGTCTGGAAGGATGACTGAACCTTCCCGCACCCCTACGCCGATCGACAAGATCGCCGACGCATGGGTGGACACACTGGCCGAGCAGATGCCCACGCTCGCCACCTACATCGGGCGCTCCGAGTTCAACGATCGGTACGGAGACTATTCGCCGGCGGGCATCGAGCGCGTGGTGGAGGCGACCCGCACCGCCCTGTCCGAACTCGACGCCGCCGCCCCGGTCGACGCGGTCGACGAGGTCACCAAGGCCGACTTGAGCGGCGAGCTGCGCCTGAGCCTCGAGCTCGCCGAGGCCCGCTGGGACCTGCGCGACCTCAACGTGATCGCGTCCCCGGCGCAGGACATCCGCGCCGTCTTCGACATCATGCCCACGGCCACGATCGACGACTGGTCGGTCGTCTCGACCCGCCTCGGCAACGTGCGCGGCGCCATCGACGGCTACATCGAGACGCTGCGCGAGGGGATCGCCCAGGGCGTCGTCCCGGCACGCCGCCAGGTCGACGAGGTCGTCACCCAGATCGGCCGCTACGTCGGCGACAACGGGTTCTTCGCCACGTTCGCGGGCGAGGCGGCGCCGGAAGAAGGCCAGCTGCCGGCATCGCTCGCCCGGGACCTCGCCGACAACTCGAACGCGGCGCGCGTCGCATACGAGCGCCTCGCCGAGTTCCTCGGCGGTGAGCTGGCCGCCGTCGCGAACGAGCGGGACGCGGTCGGCCGTGAGTTGTACGCGCTCCACTCCCGGCGCTTCCTCGGCGCGACGATCGACCTCGACGAGACGTACGAGTGGGGGCGCGAGGAGCTCGCCCGCATGGTCGCGGAGCAGACCGCGATCGCGCACGAGATCAAGCCCGGTGCGTCCGTCGAGGAGGCGGTCGCGTTCCTCGAGAACGACGCGACCCGCAAGCTCCACGGCACCGAGGAGCTGCAGCGCTGGATGCAGGAGACGAGCGACCACGCCGTCGCCGAGCTCGGCCGCAGCCATTTCGACATCCCGGAGCCGATCCGCAAGCTGGAGTGCATGATCGCGCCGACCAACGAGGGCGGGATCTACTACACCGGGCCGACCGACGACTTCTCGCGGCCCGGTCGCATGTGGTGGTCGGTGCCGGAGGGCGTCGACACGTTCGACACATGGCGCGAGCTCACCACCGTGTACCACGAAGGCGTCCCCGGGCACCACCTGCAGATCGCCCAGGCCGTGTACAACCGCGCCGAGCTGAACTCGTGGCGGCGTCTGCTGGCCGGCTCCTCGGGCCACGCCGAGGGCTGGGCCCTGTACGCGGAGCGCCTGATGGAGCAGCTCGGCTACCTGGAGGACCCGGCCGATCGGCTCGGGATGCTCGACGGCCAGCGCATGCGAGCCGCGCGCGTGGTGCTCGACATCGGCGTGCACCTCGAGAAGCCGCGTCTGGACGGCGAGGGCACCTGGGATGCTGCGTACGCTCTCGACTTCATGCGCCAGAACGTGAACATGTCGGATGAGTTCATCCAGTTCGAGGTCAACCGGTACCTGGGATGGCCGGGCCAGGCCCCGTCGTACAAGGTCGGCCAGCGCATCTGGGAGCAGGCGCGCGACGATTACCGGGCGCGTCAGGGCGATGCCTTCTCGATCAAGGAGTTCCACAAGCGCGCGCTCGACATCGGCGGCGTCGGGCTCGACACGCTGCGCGAGGCGCTCGCCCGCTGAGACCGCTCACGCCGATCCGTCGCGGAGGTCGTGGGACAGCAGTTCCACGACCTCCGCGTCGGTCGTCTGGGTGAAGTCGATGTAGAACTGGCCGACCGCCCAGAAGTCCCGCTCGGCACGCAGACACAGGTAGTCGTCGACGGTTCCGTGGGTCGGCCGCCACTGCGCGGGCGCCACCGGGACGGCGAGCACCACCCGCGCGGCTCCGCGGCGACGCATCTCCTGACACGCCGCGGTCGCCGTCGCCCCGGTGGCGATGCCGT
>NZ_DATEJS010000330.1:0-17096 GCF_035277845.1 Microbacterium sp. | reverse complement strand
CCGAGCTCAGGGTCGGCATGGAGCTCGTTCGAGAGAGTCACCAGTTCGTCGGCCACGTCGGCCAGGCCATCCGCGACCCTCGTCTTGAGCACCTCCCGGTCGTTGAGCACGCCCCGGTCGTTGAGCGAGAGGAGCGAGTCGAAACGCGCATCGGTTCGCGACGGGAATCCCGTTTCGTCTCGGTCGCTGGCGCTCCCTCGCGGGGCGACCGGGGGCGTGAGCACCCGTCGGTCGTCGAGCGAGCGGAGCGAGTCGAAACGCCCACCCGTTGTCTGCTCACTCATCGCCGGGGACTCCGTACGACGGCGCGGCGGAGGGGTCGATGCCGCGCGTGACGTAGTCGTCGCGCTGCGGCAGCCACAGCTCCAGCAGGTCGCCGAGCTCGGCGATCGGGTCGCCCTCCGTCCAGTCGACGCGCAGGTCGGTGACGCGCCAGCCGGCATCCCGCACGACCGAGAGCCCGGCCGAGTGCACCGGGCCGGCTTCGCCGCCGGCGTCCCGCGCCGCGTTCATCGCGGCGAGCAGGCGCACCTCGAGGTCGCCGGATGCCGCGGCGAAGGCGTCGACCATCAGCTGAGGGATGGCCGCGGAGGCCAGCATGTTGCCGCCGGTCACCACCCCGGCACCGGAGGCGTCGCCGAAGATGCCGAGCGCGCGCGGGCCCGAGTAGGCGGCCGTGCGGCCGGCGTCGTCCACCACGAGGATCTGCCGGAACTCGATGTTCGCGGTGGCATCCACCACGGCCTGCAGCGCCTCGTCCGCGGGCAGGCCGGCGTGCAGCCGGTCGAGCACGGCAGGGCCGAGCCGCGGGTCGGTGATGTTCTGCGAGTTGACGGCGCCGGTGTCGTCGGCCAGGTGCACGCAGCGCGCGGCGACGGCCGGCGACGACGAGCAGATCGCCGAGCCGAACGCGCCGGACTCGTCGCGCGCGACGATCGAGAACGTCACCTGCTCGCCTCCGGGGTCGAGATGACCGCGGTGGCGTCGATCTCGACCAGCCACTCCGGCCGGGCGAGCGCGCTCACCACGATGCCGGTCGACACCGGGAACACGCCCTTCAGCCAGCGACCCATCACCTGGTAGACGGTCTCGCGGTAGCGCGGGTCGATGATGTACACGACGACCTTGACGATGTCCTCGAGCGACGAGCCCGCCTCCTCGAGCAGCATCGCGATGTTGGCCATCGCCTTCTCGGCCTGCGCCTCGACGTCGCCGATGCCGACCGACTCGCGGCTCTCGAGGTCCTGCCCGATCTGACCGCGCAGGTACACGACACCGCCCGCCACGACGGCCTGGCACAGGTCATTGTCGAGGTTCTGCTCCGGGTAGGTCTGCTTGGTGTTGAACGGGCGGATGCGGGTGTGGTTGGTCATCGGGCTGCTCCAGAGACGACGAGGGCGGGTTCATGGATGGTCGGGTGGGCGGCGTCGTACGCGAGGTAGCCGCGCTGGATCGCGATCTGGTCGGCGAGGTACTTGGCGTCGTGCCACACGCCCCAGATGAAGCTCGATCCGCGGCGCGACTGCCAAGGCAGGCCGAGGAAGTACACGCCCGGCTCGGCCGAGACGCCGCGCTGGTGGCGGGGACGGCCGCGCTCGTCGAACGTGTCCACCTCGAGCCAGCCGTAGTCCGCGCCGAATCCGACGGCCCAGACGATGGTGGTGACGCCCACGGCGGCGAGGTCGAGTTGCAGGATCGGGTCGGTGACGCACTCCGGGTCCGCGCCGAGCACATGCGCCTCGGGCTCCTCCGGCAGGTCCAGTCCGTTGCGCTCGACGAAGGCGTCGGCCTCCTGCAGCAGGCCGAGGTAGTTCGCGTCGCCGGCGGCGATGTTCCGCGCCAGGTCGGGGGCGAAGCGCATGACGCCGTCCTCGTAGGCGCCGGCGCGGCCGAGCAGCGTGATGCCGGATGCCGCGAGCCGGCGGAAGTCCACGGTGCGCCCGCCGTTCGCCCCCGAGACCGCGATGGTCACGTGCTCCGCTCCGGCGGCGGGAGTGGCGGCATCCCACTTGCCGAGGACGCCGAGCCAGTAGCAGAAGTCGCGGCCGCGGTAGCTGCGCGGGGGCCGGTCGTGCGGGCCGACGGCGAGGTACACGTCGCGGCCGGAGGCGCGCAGCTCGTCGGCGATCTGCACGCCCGACGAGCCGGCGCCGACGACGAGCACGCCGCCCTGCGGCAGCTGTCCGGGGCGGTGGTACGCGCTCGAGTGGATCTGGTGGATGCCGGCATCCGCGGGCACGACGGCCGGGACGATCGGCGTCTGGAACGGGCCGGTCGCCGCGACGACGTAGCGCGCGTCGATGGCGCCGTCGCTCGTCTCGGCGCGGAATCCGGGGCGGCCCTCGTTCTTGCGCACCCGCGTCACCTCGACGCCGGTGCGGATGGGCGCGTCGAACTTCGCCGCGTAGGCGGCGAGGTATTCGGCGACCTGCTCCTTGCCCGCGAAGGCGTCGGCGTCGATGTCGAACTCCATGCCCGGGAACCGGTCGTGCCAGGCCGGGCCGTTCGCCACCAGCGAGTCCCAGCGCCAGGAGCGCCACCGCTCCGCGATCCGGTCGCGTTCCACCACGATGTGGGGCACTCCCCCGCGCGTCAGATGCTCGCTCATCGCGATGCCGGCCTGGCCGCCGCCGACGACCAGCACCTCCGTCTGTTCGCTCGACATCCGTACCTCCATGTATCCGTCGAAATCCTTCACTTCGATCGTTCCGGCTCCGACTGCATCTGTACAGTTCACAAACTCGACGTGCTGCATCAATTCAGTTGATACGATCTGCTCATGGCACGTCTCGGTCGCCCCGACATGACCCTCGTCCAGCTGCGGTACTTCGTCGCGGCGGCGACGCGGCGGTCGATGACCGAGGCATCCCTCGACCTGCACGTCGCGCAGTCGGCCGTCTCCACCGCGATCGCGCAGCTGGAGCGGTCGCTCGGCGTGCAGCTGTTCGTGCGTCAGCGCAGCAAGGGCCTGGCGCTGACGGATGCCGGCGAGCAGCTGCTGCGCGACACCCAGTCGCTGCTCGCGCAGGTCGACGAGATGACGGATGCCGTGCGCGGCCAGCACCACGACGTGCGCGGAACGCTGCGGCTCGCCTGCTTCACCACGATCGCGCCGTTCGTGCTGCCCCGGCTCATCCAGCGCGTCGAGCAGGAGCATCCGGACCTGCGCGTCGAGATCATCGAGGCCGACATCGACGGCACCGTCGAGCTGCTGCTGAACGGCTCCGTCGAGGGGGCGATCGCGTACGATTTCGGCCGCGTGCACGACCTCGCCTTCGAGCCGCTGTACGCGGCGCCGCCGCACGTCATCCTGGCCGCCGGGCATCCGCTCGCGCGCCGCAAGCGCCTGAGGCTCGCCGAGCTCGCGGGGCAGGACCTCGTGCTGCTCGATCTGCCGCACTCGCGCGACTACTTCCTCGGGATGCTGCGGGATGCCGGCGTCGACCCGCAGATCCGGTACAGCTCCCGCAGTTACGAGACGGTGCGCTCGCTGGTGGCGCACGGCCACGGGTACTCCGTGCTCAACCACATCCCCCAGTCGCCGCGCACCTACGACGGCGGGGAGCTGCGTGCCATCGCCATCCACGACGACGTCCCGCCGCTCGACGTGTGCTTCGTCCGCGTCAAGGACGTGCGCCCCACGGCCCGCGCCCGCGTGATCGCGACCCTCGCCCGCGAGCTCTTCGGCACCCCCACGGCCCCCTGACCCCCACCCCTCTCCCGCGAACCCTCACCGAAATACGCGAACCCTCAGCGAAATACGGCGCTGGGGCGTAATTCGGTGAGGGTTCGCGTAATCGGATCAGGGTTCGCGGCGGGGTGCCTCAGGTCAGCAGTGGCACTCGCCGCCCTCGGCGCAGTGGCCCTTCACGGGCGCCGGCACGTCGAGCGCGGGGTTCTGGTCGAAGAAGCCGGTGGGCTTCAGCGTGAACCCGGTGTAGTCGACCGGCATGATGGGCCAGTCCTCAGTGCGCGGGAAGTGCGTCAGGCCGAAGCTGTGCCACAGCACGATGTCCTCGCCGTCGATCGCGCGGTCGGCCTTCACGAACTCGGGCAGGCCGGGGCTGCCGACGCTCTGGTTCACGAAGTCGCCGGCCGGGAAGCGCTCGTCCTCGTCGAACCTGGTCACCCACAGGTGCTCGGTCGCGAAGGCGGCACGCCGCGCGATCGACGAGTCGTCCGCCATCGCGAGGGTCGGCTGCCCCTCGGGGAACAGCGTGTACGCGACGTTCTCGCCGACGATGTTGGTCTTCTCGGTGTTGACGATCTCCCACACGCGGCCGACGCTCCCGTCCGCACGACGGCGTCCCTCGGCCTCCGAGCCGAGCACGCGGCGCGACCGCGTGAACGCGTTGCCGTGCGGGTTGCCCGGGCCTGTGGGCACGCGCTGCAGGTCGAGCTCGTGCACTGCGTTGCTCGACCCGTCCACAGCCATGTCCAGCCGCGCGCAGAACAGGTGCTGGTGGTACGGCGCGCCGAGGCCCGGAGCGATGCGCGAGGCGTACGGGTAGTCGCCCTCGGGGTAGCGAGCGGTGAACACGATGCCCGTGGCCTTGGCCTCGAACTGGATGGTGCCGTCGAGGTACAGGTACCAGTAGAAGCCGTAGTCGTAGTTGCCGACCGTGGTGAAGAAGCTCACCACGAGGCGGCGCTGCCGGCGGGTGGAGGCGTGGTTCGCCCACTCGTCGGTGTGCTTCCAGAGCAGGCCGAAGTCCTCTTCGTGGATGCAGATGGCCTGCCTGATCTCACGCGGGTTGCCGAAGTCGTCGGCGACGACCGGCGACAGGTACGTGATGTCGCCGAGGCAGTCGCACCCGAGCTCGAGCGAGTTGGCGTCACGGCCGACCAGGTACTCGCCGGTGTCGAAGTAGTTCTGCCACGAGCGGTACGGGGCGGGATCGCCGTAGGGCACGACCATCTCGGCGATGGATGCCCGGTCGATCACCGACCGGCGGGTGCCGTGGTCGTCGAACCCGATCCGGCTGAGCACGAGGCCCTCGCGGGCGTCGAAGCCGACGTGCAGGTCCCACTTCTGCCAGCGGAGCACGTTGCCGTCGAGCGTGAAGCTCGGGCCGTCGGGCTGCGTGATGACGATGGGCTTCAGGTCGGTGCGGAGCGGCCCGGACACCTCGGGATCCTCGAAGTTGTCGTTGCCCATCGGGATGGCGACCGGACCGTCGTCGATGATGCGCACCACGCGGCGCTCGATCATGTCGACGAACGCGACGAGCTGGTCGACCGGGTGGCCCCAGGCGTAGTCGGACTCGTCGCGCTGCACGAACGCGAGTCCGCGCAGCAGCCGCTTGCCCTCCTCGCCGTCGTAGTCGAAGATGCCGGCGGACAGCGGCGCGACCCGCACCTCGTCGGGGGCGAGGCCGCGGGATGCCAGTGCGGCGACCCATCCGGCATCCTGCGCGAGGATGTCCTCGATCGCCGCGAACTCCTCGATCAGCACGGGCGCCTGGCCGGTGAGGGCCGGGTCGACCGAGACGGCGCGGACGGTCTCGCCCACGGTGAGGTCGACGTCGAGGTCGGTGGTCTCGCCGGTGGCCGTGTCGAGCAGGATGACGCGGGCCTGCCGGTTCGGGCGGGCTGCGGCATCCCGGAGCGCCGCCTTGGCCGGCTCCTTGAGGCTCAGGTACGCGACGCGCACGGTGTCGGCGAGGCGCCCTTCGGCGACCAGGTGGTCGCGCACGGCGGTGATCTCCGCGGCGCTCAGGGGGTCGAGCGGGTGCGTCGTGCGCACGGTCGGGGTGGCGAGCAGCTCGGTCACGATGATGTTTCTCCAGTGGTGTTTCAGGTGTCAGTCGCCGACCATGGCGGTGAGTTCTGCGGCGTCCAGTTCGCCGGGGCGGTCGTTTGCGCGGTTGCGTTCCCAGAGGTATCCGACGAGGGCCAGCACGGCGATCACGATGAGGGTGCCGACGGTGAACAGCTCGAAGGTGCCGCGGTCGACGCCCCAGATGTCGTGGAAGCCGTAGTCGATGCCGAGGACGTGCTCGATGGTGCCGGGGAAGACGGCGACCCAGGATCCGAGCACGACCCACGCGTAGATGATCACGGTGCAGACCCACAGGCCGGCTTTGCCGCCGGGGACGCGGAACGGGCGGGGGACGTCGGGATACTTGCGGCGCAGAGTGACGATCGCAGGGAAGATCACGAGGTACGACAGCAGCAGGGTCGAGATCGCGACGGTGAGCACGACGGTGAACACGGCGCTGGTGGATCCGTTGAGCAGCATGGTCGCGGCGATGCAGAACACGGTCGCGACGATGCCGGAGAGCAGGTTCATCCGCACCGGGGTGCCCAGCCGCGGGGAGAACTTTCCGAAGTAGCGGAAGAACGCGCCGTCGGCGGCGGCCGCGGCCTGCACCCGGTCGGACGCGATCATCCACGCGGACGCCTGGGTGAGCACGACGAAGATGAACAGGGCCGCGGCGATCCACATCAGCGGTCCGGCCGCGGGGCCGTAGACCTTGAAGACCTCTTTGAACGCGTCCAGCAGCCCGGATGCACCCTGCACCTTGCTGGCCGGCAGCACCGCGAGGATCGCGAAGATCGGCACCAGGTAGCACAGGATCGAGATGATCCCGGAGGATGCCACCGCCTTCGGGACGTCCTTCTGCGGGTTGCGCATCTCCTCCGCCGCCCCGTTCGGGGCCTCGAACCCGACGACCGCGAACAGGATGACCGGGGTCACCGCGAGGAACCCGCCCATCGTCGGGGAGAACTCCCCGGCCGCGTACCCGTGCACGCCGTAGCGGGCCGCGTACACGGCCACGGTGACGACGAAGATCGCCAGCAGCGCGACCTTCACGATGCCGCCCGCGGCGACCACGTACTTGCCGTACTGCAGACCGATGATCGCGGTGAGGATCGCCAGCCAGATGAACACGATCTTGAACACGTAGTCGCCCACGCTGCCGGACGGGAGCGGGGAGATGTAGGTGTCCCACGTCAGCGCCGCGATGAACACCAGCGACCCACCCATCCACAGCGGATTGGTCACCCAGTAGAACATCGTCGAGATCGCGGCCGCGAGCTTCCCGTACGCCAGCCGCACCCACACGAACGGGCCGCCCTCGCCGTGGAACGTGGATCCCAGCTCCGCGACGACCAGCGCGTAGGGGAACAGGAACGTGATGCCGATCACCAGCGTCCACGTGAACGCCTGCGCGCCACCGCCCGCCGCGATCTGCGCGACCGTGTCGATCGAGATGATCGCCGCGACCGACAGCAGGATGATGTCGATCCGCCCCAGCGTCTTGCGGAAGTGCTGGGTGCGGATGTCGGATGTCTCGAGTTCGGGTGCGCTCATGGGGGACTCCTCTGTCCGTGGCTTCGGCGTCGAGTCAACCGCAGGAACGTGGCATCGCGCCAATACATGTCACCGACCCACTGAATCAACCCAAGTGATTCACTCCCCCGCTCGTTGAGCGAGGAGCGAAGCGACGAGACGAAACGCAGAGCCTCCCACAGGCCACAATCAGTTCGATAGCTCGGCGCCCTTTAGATGCACTAGACATCCATCTAAGGCTCAGATTTCTGCCATTTTCTCTTGTGTTTTCGAATATCTAAACTATACTTGACCTATGGACGAGGAGTGGACGGGCGATGAGATCCCGTTCTCGGAGTACCTCCGGGAGGAGGCGTACCACCCCGCGCCCGACCCGCTCGATCCCATTCTCGATGTCGACGGCATGCTGTCCTCGATGGAGGCGCATCGCCTGCATCAGATCGACTGCTACCGCCTCGCCGCCCATACGCGGGCCGCACAGACCGGGCACACCAGCCCCGACCTCGTCGAGCGATCCGTGCGGCTCGAGCTGGCCGCAGCGATGCGCACCACCGAGCACGAGGCGGCAGAACTGATGGTCCGCGGGCAGGCGCTCGTGCACCGGTACCCGTCGGCACTCGATTCACTCGGGCGCGGACGGATGACGCGGAAGCACGCCGAGCTGCTCGTCTCCCTCCTCGATGCGGTCGATGTCGAGCTGGTTCCCGACCTGGTGCAGCCCGCCGTGGCCCTGGCCGAGGCGGAGCCGGTGGGGGTGTTCCGGCGGAAGCTTCGAGAGCTCATCGAGCGGGTGCAGGCGCCGACCATCGTGGAACGTCACGAGGCCGCCGTCACGAAGCGCCGCGTCCTGTACGAGCCCGACGTCGACGGTATGGCGTGGCTGAGCCTGTACGGCCCCGCCGTGGAGCTGAAGGCCGGATACGACCGGATCACGCGCATGGGCAAGGCGATCCTCCATGCCCCGGACGGCGACGGCGATACGTCGACGGCGCCGGACGGGCGCACCCTCGATCAGATCCGCGCGGATGTGCTCGGCGATCTCCTCGTCGAGGGCGTGGTCGCGAGTCACCCGGATGGGGCACGCGGCATCCGCGCCGAAGTCGTCGTCACCGTGCCCGCGCTCTCGCTGCTCGATGACGAATGCGCCGCGAAGGCCGAGCCGGCGCGGGTGGAGGGCGTCGGCCCGATCCCGATCGGCAGAGCCCGCGAACTGTGCGGCAACTCCGGGAACTGGATGCGGATCCTCACCCACCCCGAGACGGGGATGGTCGTCTCGGTCGGACGCGACAGCTACCGACCGCCGAGGGCGATCCGGCGCCTGGTGAGATGGCGAGCCGGCAGATGCCTCGCCCCCGGATGCGGCCAGTCGGCCGACAGGTGCCACATCGATCACAACGTCGACTGGGCGCTCGGCGGTGAGACCGAGGTCACCAACCTCAATCCCCTCTGCGTCGGCCACCACGTGGTCAAACACGGCACCGAGTGGGAGGTGCGGCAGCTCGCCGGCGGGGTCATGCAGTGGACGAGCCCGAACGGACGCGTGTACCTGGTCGAACCCGAACGACGCCTACCGGCCTTCACCGTCGACGAGCCCGCGCCCTTCTGAACCCGGACCCGCGTCTCACCTCCCTGCGTTCGCGGGGTGACCGGGGTCGAGCGAGGCCGCAGGCAGGTCGAGCGAGGCCGCAGGCAGGTCGAACCAGCGCAGGTGCTCGAAGTCGGCATCCAGCTGCGCGACCTCGTCCGGACCGGGTTCCGGCAGCTCTTCCAGCATCGTCCGTGCCGCATCGAGGTATCCGCCGAGCGCTTCCTCCCCGGCCCTCTCCTCGCGGTGCGGATGCTCCAGTCCGCCGCTCGGCCCGAACCGCACGTCGCCGAGACGCAGCGGCGGCTCCACGAGTCCGCCCTCGTGCCGCCACAGCGCGGTCATCGGGTCGAACCGGTAGTGCGGCACGAGCCGGTATCCGAGGTCGGCGATCAGCGCCACGGCATCCAGGATGTACTGGAACACGACATCGCTCAGGAAGTAGTTGAAGCTCACGCGCACCCAGCCGGGCTTGATTCCTTCGCAGCCGAGCACGATCTCCCGTTCGAACTCGTGCGAGCGCTCGAGGTCGATCCCGAGCAGCCGGTGCCCGTACGGGCCGGCGCACGAGCATCCGCCGCGGGACTGGATGCCGAACAGGTCGTTGAGCATCGCCACGATGACGTTGTGGTGCAGATAGCGCCCGCTCGGCGCGGTGATCACGAACGACAGGATCGACAGGCGCTCCGCCGACGGGCTGCCGAGCACCTGGATCGCGGGGTGCTCGCTCCACGCCGCCCGGGCCCGGCGCAGGAACCGCGTCTCGCTCTCGCGGATCGTCTCGACGCCGACGTGGTCCTTCAGCGCGAACACGAGCCCGGCGCGGACCGACTCGATGATCGCGGGCGTGCCCGCCTCCTCCCGGCGCACCGGGTCGTCGAGGTAGCGGTGGTGTTCGGGGTTCACGTAGGCGACGGTGCCGCCGCCCACCTGCTCCGGCACGCTGTTGCCGAGCAGCCGCCGGTGGACCGCGAGCACGCCCGGGGTGCCGGGACCGCCGATGAACTTGTGCGGCGAGAGGAAGACGGCATCCATCCCCGTGCCCGCGATGTCGATGTCCACGTACGGCCCTGCGGCCGCGAAGTCCCAGAACGCGAGGGCGTCGTGCTCATGCAGCAGGGCCGTGATCCGCCGGGTGTCGGAGAGGATGCCGGTCACGTTGCTCGCCGCGCTGAACGACCCGATCCTGAGCGGCCGGTCCGCGTACCGCTCGAGCTCCTCGGTCAGCAGGTCCTCGGAGATGTGTCCGGCGGCGTCCTCGGGGATCGTCACGACGTCGGCGATCGACTCGCGCCATGGCAGCTCGTTGCTGTGGTGCTCGTACGGTCCGACGAACACGACCGGCCGGCGCGACTCCGGGATGCGCTCCAGGAGCCCGAACTCCCGGTCGAGGTCGGCGGGGATCCTCAGCCCCAGGATGCCCACCAGCTTGTTGATCGCGCCGGTCGCCCCGTTGCCGGCGAACAGCACGACAGTGTCGTCGGTGCCGTGCAGCGAGCGGTGGATGAGGGCGCGGGCATCCTCGCGCAGGCGAGTCGTCTGCAGCCCGGTGCCGCTGGATTCGGAGTGCGTGTTCGCATAGCGCGGCAGCACCTCGTCGCGCACGAAGTCCTCGATGAACGTCAGGGCCCGGCCGGACGCCGTGTAGTCCGCGTACGTCACCCGCCGCGGCCCGAACGGCCCGTGCATCACCTGGTCGTCACCGATGACGGATGCCCGGATCTTCCCCAGAATCGGAGCCTCACTGCCCATGCACCCGACGGTAATCCCACGCGAGTCCGCCCGAAAGCCCTGGTCGTGACAGGCTCAGCCGAACACGTCCCGCCCGAGATCGGGGTGATCGACGAACACGGCGTCCACCCCCGTGTCGCGGATCGCGGCCCACTCGCCGGGGTAGTCGCCGAAGGCGGCGGCATCCGCCCCACGGCGGAAGCGGGGGTCGAGGAAGGCGTTCTCGGGCCGGAGGGTCCACGTGAACACGCGCATCCCGCGGGCGTGCGCGCGTTCGACGAGTCCCCGCCCGCCGGCCCGCAGCAGGGTCTCCTTCGCGACGCTGATGCCGCCGATCCCCTGCCCCGCGAGGCGGTCGAGCCCGGCATCCGTCGTCGCCTCGTCGTACGGCATGCCGGTGTCGGGGGCGGAGCCGGATGCCTCGAGCAGCGCGACGTACTCCGCCGGGATGCCGCGCGCCTGCAGCGCGCCGAGCACCGTGGTCTCGAACGACTCGATCACGAGCGGGCGTCTGCCGTCGGCCCAGCCGGCCGCGTGCAACTCGGCGTCCAGCAGTTCGGCCAGGTCGAAGCCGGCCGCCGCGAGGTAGGTCGGATGCTTCACCTCGATGACCGGCACGACAGGGCGGTCGGCGGCATCCAGCAGCGCGAGCAGGTCGCGCAGACGCAGGATCGGCTGCTGCCCGTCGTACCGCGCCGACTGCGGGCGCAGCCGCGGGATGCGCTCGCGCGCGGTCAGGGTCGCGAGCTCCTCCCACGCGAAGTCCTCGCAGAACCAGCCGGTGAGCCGGGCGCCGTCCACGGTGCGGGTGGCGCGCCGGTCTGCGAACTCGGGGCGGGATGCCACATCCGTGGTCTCGCTCAGCTCGACGTCATGGCGCACGACGAGCACGCCGTCACGACTGACGACGACATCGGGCTCGACGGCATCCGCGCCCTGCTGGATGGCGAGGTCGTAAGAGGACCGGGTGTGCTCGGGGCGGAATCCGGGCGCACCACGGTGTCCGATGATAAGAGGTCGAGCGCGTGACACGCCGACAGAGTACCTGTCGTCATATGCAGGAATCTTTCAGAATGGAATGGCGGCGACGGCGCCGATCGGGGATGATGAGAGGAGGACTCCTGTATCCGGCCGGCGACGAATGCCCTGGATCAACAGGAGTTTTCTTTCGTGGTCTTGCCGTCGCAAGACACGATCACCTACGCACTCCCTTCATCGGGGAGTCAGAGATTGAGGAACACAGCTCATGACTGGTCTCGCACGCACCGCGCTCGCTGAGGCGATCGCGACATTTCTGTTCGTCTTCGCGATCATCGCGGCCGTCAACAGCGGCAGCCCGCTGACCCCCGTCGCCATCGGCTTCGCCCTGATGGTGCTGGTGTACGCCACCGGCCACATCTCCGGCGCACACCTGAACCCGGCCGTCTCCGTGGGCGCCTTCATCCGCGGTGCGCTCGACCTGCCCGGCCTCATCGGCTACATCGTCGCCCAGTTCGTCGGCGCGGCCGTGGCCGGTCTGCTGAGCTTCGCCCTCTGGCCCGTCGGCAAGCCGATGTCCATCCAGATCGGCCCGGCCTTCCTCGTCGAGACGCTATGGACCCTGGTGCTGGTGTACGTCGTGCTGAACGTCGCGACCTCGAAGGACCACCCGAACAACCACTTCTACGGCCTCGCGATCGGCTCCACCGTGCTCGTGGGCGCCATCGCCGTGGGCGGCGTCTCGGGCGGCGGCTTCAACCCGGCCGTGGCCCTCGGCCTGTCGATCACCGGCCACTTCGCGTGGAGCGCGATCTGGCTGTACGTGCTCGCACCGGTCGTCGGCGGCATCATCGCCGCCCTGCTGTTCCGCCTGCTCAACGCGGACGACAAGATCGCCACGGTGAACGAGGGCGAGACGGCCGAGACCGCCGAGTAGCCCATCGCAGCGAAGGGGGCCCGGGCATCCGTCCGGGCCCCCTTCCGCGTGTTCGCGGCATACGGCCCGGGGGTATCGACGCGACCCACATGCGTCTCACAGAACCCACCTGACGAACCGCCGATGGCAGCGGGTATCGTGAAGTAACAGCACCTCGCTGTGACATGACATACGGAGTGTGATCGCTATGGCGGCCAACCCCGCCTTCAACAACCCCGCCTTCCGGGAGCAGCCGGCGGGTCGCGCCCAGGCAGCGCCGCAGACGGGCTCCGCGCAGCCCGGTCAGCCCCAGTACGGCCAGTACGCGCCCGGCCAGCCGGTCGACGCGCAGCAGCAGGCCGCCGTCAACGCGCACTTCGAGGGCGCGTACGCCGCCCCCGAGGCCGGTGCCCTGCAGACGGGCCGCATGACCGTCGAGGACACCGTCTACAAGACGATCGCCCTCTTCGCCGTGCTGCTGGTCACCGCGGTCGTCGGCTGGGTGTGGTCGGCGTCCACCGTCACCGTCTCGGCCAACGGCCAGACCACCAGCCCGAGCGTCCTGCCGTGGATCATCGGTGCGCTGGGCGGCTTCATCCTCGCGATGGTGGTCATCTTCACCTCGCGCACCAAGGTGCGCCCGGCCCTCATCTTCGCCTACGCGGCGTTCGAGGGACTGTTCGTCGGGTCGATCTCGCTGTTCTTCGAGTTCCTCTACCCGGGCATCGTGCTGCAGGCGTCCCTCGCGACGCTCGCCGTCGTCGGCGTCACGCTCGCCCTGTTCGCCAGCGGCAAGGTGCGCGCCTCCAAGCGCGCCACCAAGATCTGGATGATCGCGATGATCGGCTACCTGGTCTTCTCGCTGCTGAACGTGGTGCTGATGCTCACCGGCGTCCTGCCGCAGTCCGCGATGTTCGGCATGTGGAGCGTCAAGGTCGCCGGCATCCCGCTCGGACTCATCATCGGCGTGCTCGTCGTGCTCATGGCGGCGTACTCGCTGGTGCAGGACTTCGACTTCATCCAGCAGGGCGTGCGCAACCGCGCTCCGCGCGAGTTCGGCTGGATGGGCGGCTTCGGCATCATGGTCACCGTGGTGTGGCTGTACCTCGAGATCCTGCGGATCATCGGCATCGCCCGATCCAATTGACCTGAGACAGCGAACGGCCGCCCGGACACTCGTCCGGGCGGCCGTTCCGCATGTCGCGGGCGTGTCAGGCGGCGCGCAGCACCGCGCCGGATGCCGGCGGCGCGAGGCGTCCCGCGACGGCGAGCGTGAGATCGAGCAGCGACAGCTCGTAGGCTCCGGCGATCGCGGCGACCATCTCGCTGGAGGGCTCCTTGCGCCCGCGCTCCACCTCGGACAGGTACTGCATCGACACGCCGGAGCGCCGTGCGACGTCCGCGAGGCGATCGCCCCGGGCCTGCCGGATGCCGCGTAAGACCTCCCCGACCGTCTCGCGCCACAGCGGCTCGACCGCCGGCGCTGCCTGGTGCCCGGGTTCGGCGTCGCCCGCGGACTGCGGCGCGTGCGCGACGGCGCGAGCGCGCTTCGGGAACGGGATGATCTCGGCCATGGCCTCACGATAAGCACGCGGACTCACGCGCGCACCCTGTTCCGCCGAGAGCAGAACGGCGTAGCGTGAGGCAGATGGCGGGGGCATCCGAGACGCACATCGAGGTGGACGGGCACGAGGTGCGCGTGTCGCACCCGGACAAGGTGGTGTTCCCCGAGCCGGGGCTGACCAAGCTCGACGTGGTGCGCTACTACGTGAGCGTCGCCGACGGGGCCCTGCGCGGCGCAGGCGGACGGCCGATGGTGCTCAAGCGCTTCGTGAAGGGCATCGACGCCGAGCCGTTCTTCCAGAAGCGGGTGCCGGAGAACCATCCCGACTACATCGGCACGGCCACGCTGCAGTACGCGCGCGGCACCTCTGCGGAAGAGGCGGTGGTGCGGGATGCGGCGGGCCTCGCCTGGGTGGCGAACCTCGGCTGCCTCGACCTCAACCCGCATCCGGTGCGCGCCGAGGACCTCGACCACCCGGACGAACTGCGCGTCGACCTCGACCCGATGCCCGGCGTCGACTGGAACCAGATCGTCGACACCGCGTTCGTCGCCCGCGAGGTGCTCGACGACCACGGGCTCGTGGGGTGGCCGAAGACGAGCGGCTCGCGCGGCATCCACATCCTGGTGCGGATCGCACCGGAGTGGGACTTCCGCGCGGTGCGGCTCGCCGCCGAGACGCTCGCCCGCGAGGTCGAGAACCGGGCGCCCGGCCTCGCCACCGCCCGGTGGTGGAAGGAGGAGCGCGGCGAGAGCGTGTTCGTCGACTTCAACCAGAACGCGAAGGACCGCACGGTCGCGTCGGCGTACTCGATCCGGGCGCTGCCGGATGCCCGGGTGTCGATGCCGCTGTCGTGGGATGCGCTGCGCACCGCGCGGCCCGAGGAGTTCACGGCGGTCACCGTGCCGGCGCTCTTCGCGGAGCACGGCGACGCGCACGCCGGGATCGACGACGCCGTCGGGCGCCTGGATGCCCTGCTGCAGCTGGCGAAGGATCTCGGCCCGGCCGAGAAGCCGCCGCGCGGCGGCTCGGCCGACGGCCGCCGGGCATCCACCATGCCGCTCATCGAGGTCGCCCGCACCAAGACGAAGCCCGAGGCGCAGGAGGCTCTCGAGGTGTGGCGCTCATCGCATCCGGATGCCGCTGCGCTGCTGCATCCGGCGGACGTGCTGGTCGACGGCATGCGCGGCTCGAGCTCGCTCTGGTACCGCGTGCGCGTGAACCTGCAGCACGTGCCCGAGGCCGATCGTCCTCCGCAGGAGGAGCTGATCGCGGACTACGACCCCTGGGCGGGGCGCACCTGGCCTGCCGGCCGGTGACCCGGCGCCCCCTCGCTCACCGGCCGGGGTCGATGGCGGCGATGATCCGCTCGAGTCCGTACTCGAACGCCTGGTCGATGTCGCCGCCCATCCGGAACGCTCCGGCGAGCTCCATGCTGACGAACCCGGTCGCCCACGCGGTGAGGAGGCGCGCGGCATCCAGCGCGTGCTCGCCGCCGACCGCCTCACGGGCCGCCTGCAGCACGGGCTGCACGGCCAGCCCCATCCGGTCCGCGGCGGCGTCCCCGGCGAACAGCAGCCGGAACCCTTCCGGGTGTTCGTGCGCGAACTCGCGGTAGGCGCGGCCGAGGGCGGCGAGCGAGGATCCGGATGCCGCGAACCGCGCGGTCAGGTCGTCGGCAGTGGCTTCGGCCACCAGAGCGAGGAGCGCATCCCGGTCGCGCACCCGCTTGTACAGGGACGGCGCCCGCACGCCGACGCGCGCGGCGACAGCCTGCATCGTGACGGCGGCGGGACCGCCCGCCTCCAGAAGCTCGCGGGCGGCGGCGACGATCGCGGCGAGCGAGGTGCGTTCCGGCGTCGGCATCCTGATCTCCTTCACGATGGCTATTGACATAAGCCATCATAGCTACCTATCGTAGCCATTATGGAACTCGGACCCCACCTCCGCCGCATCGGCAACGACATCGTCGCCGCCTACCTGATCGTCACCGACGACGGCATCACCGTCGTCGACGCCGGACTCCCCGGGCAGTGGAACGACCTGCTCGCCGAACTCGAAGCCATCGGCCGCCCCCTCTCCGACATCCGCGGGCTCGTCGTCACGCACGGCGACTCCGACCACATCGGCTTCGCCGAGCGGCTGCGCCGCGAAGCCGGCGTGCCGGTGTACGTGCACGCGGCCGACGCCGACCGCGCCCGCGGCGGCGAGAAGCCCAAGACGGCCTGGAGCGGCATGAAGCTCGGCGCCACGCTCGGCTTCCTCGCCTACGGCATGCGCAAGGGCGCCATGAAGACGCCGCCGATCACCGAGCTCACCGAGGTGCACGACGGCGACGAGCTCGACCTGCCCGGCGCGCCGCGCGTGATCGGGATGCCCGGACACTCGCCGGGAAGCGTCGCGATCTACTCGAAGGCGGCCGACGCGGTGTTCGTCGGCGACGCGCTGACCACGCGCAATGTGCTCACCGGCGCCGGCGGGGCAGCCCCCGCCCCGTTCACCGACGATCCCGCCGCCGCGCTGGCGTCGCTGGACCGGATCGCGGGGCTGGATGCCGCGTGGGTGCTGCCCGGTCACGGCACCCCCTGGCACGGTTCCCCGGCCTCCATCGTCGAGGCGGTGCGCGCCGCGTCCGGTCGCTGAGCGAGCGAAGCGAGCCGAAACGCCCCCGGTCGTTGAGCGAGCAAAGCGAGCCGAAACGCCCCCGGTCGTTGAGCGAGCGAAGCGAGCCGAAACGCGGATCCTCGACGGGATAGGCGTTTCGTCTCGGTCGCTGCGCTCCCTCGCTCAACGACCGGGGGGGGCGGCCTCGCGCTCGAGCACGCGGTCGGCGAGGCCGTAGGCGACGGCATCCGCGGCCGTGAACACGCGGTCGCGGTCGGTGTCGGCGCGCAGGCGCGCGGCATCCTGACCCGTGTGCCGCGCCAGCAGCAGCTCGACCTCGCCGCGCACGCGCACCAGCTCGTCGGCCTGCAGGATCAGATCCGGCACCGCCCCGCGCCCCTGCCCGGCGGGCTGGTGCAGCAC
>NZ_DATEJS010000329.1:0-2129 GCF_035277845.1 Microbacterium sp. | reverse complement strand
ACGTTGTCCTCACCTGCACGCCGGCTCGGAGATTCTTCCTGCGGCGGGCGACGGTCTCGTCCACGGACGCCGGGCCCGCGAACGGCGACGGCAGGACGGGAGCCGCAGCCGCAGCGGAGCCGCGCAGCACCGTCTCGTCGGTCGGCGGCGAGCCCCACACCGGCGGCACCGCGGACGTCGCGGCCGGGACCGTCGGGGCGGTGTACGCGGGCTGCGTGGGGCCGGTCGCCTGCCCGGGCCGGGTCGTCGCGGATGCGCGCGTCGCACCGGCGGCGGGAGAGGTCTGCGGATCGATCGAGACGACGCCGCGCACGCGGGTGAGCCCGTCGTCCTCGTCCTCCTCGACCTCTTCCGGCAGCCCGTCGTCGAGGATGTCGACCGGCGTGACGCCGAGCGCCAGCTCGATCTGCACCTTCTGCAGGGCGCGGGCGAACGCGAGAGCGGTGTCGAAGCGGGCGCCGGCGGGCTTGGACATCGCCCGATCGAGCGCGCCCCGGAGGGATGCCGGCACGTCCTGCCGGTCGATCGCGGTGAGCGGCTGCGTCTCGATGCGGTGGATGAGGTCGGCGGCGCCGTTGCGCTGGCCGGGGACCTCGAACGGGGAGCGCCCGGCCAGCAGCGAGTACACGGTCGCGCCCAGGGCCCAGACGTCCGACCGGGCGTCCGAGAACGGGATGTCGCCGAACGACTCCGGAGGCGACCACGGGATCGACAGACCCGCCGACTCGGCGGCCGCATTCGTCGTGGAGGCGATGCCGAAGTCGGTGAGCGCGGGCCGGTTGTACTCGGTGACGAGGATGTTCGCCGGCTTGATGTCCCGGTGCAGCACGCCCGCGCGGTGCGCCGTCTCCACGGCCCCGGCCACCTGCACGCCGACGCGCAGGGCCTCGGCGACCGAGAACCGCTCGCGCCGGTACCTCACCTGCAGGTTGGGCTTGGGGCAGTACTCCATCACCAGGTACGGGCGGCCGTCGTCCGCGACCCCGGCCTGGTAGATCGTCACGATCGCGGGATGCGTGGACAGCATCGCCATCACGTTCGCCTCGGCGGTGAACTCCTCCACCGCGCCGGACGCCATGCGCTCGGTGAGCAGCACCTTCACGGCGACACGGCGCTTGGGGAGATGCTGCTCGTACAGGTACACGTCGGCGAAGCCGCCGGACCCGAGCACGTCGATGTAGGTGAAGCCGGGCAGGTCGGGCGGGGCGGCGGGCCGGCGCTTCGGACTCACGAGAGCGCCTCCACGGCGACGGTGATGCCGTCTCCCAGGTCGATCACGTCCCCGGCGACCGCCACCGTCGCCTCGCCCGGGTGCAGGCGCGCGGGCGCGGCGCCCGGGCGCACCAGCATCGTGCCGTTGGTGGTGTGCAGGTCGGTGACGAGGATGCTGTCGCCCTCCACCCGGAACTCGACGTGGCTGCGTGAGATGTCCTGCTGCGGCGAGTCGACGGCGACCAGGTGCGGCAGGTCGGTGCCGGCGACGCGCGTCGACCGCGGGCGCCGTCCCACGATGACGGTGCGATCCAGCAGCACGGACTGCCCGTTCGACACCCGCAGGCGGCCGGGCGCCGACGGGCGGGCCGGAGCCAGCGGAGGGATGCTGTCGATCGCCGGAGCCGAGTCCCCGCGCAGAGCCCGCAGCTGCGCGACCGAGACCGTCTGGCCGTCGTGGTCGCCGGGCCGGTCCGCCGCAGCCGGTGCGGCCGGGGCTTCGGCGGCTTGGTCCTCGTCCGGACGCACCGCGGCATCCTCCACCGAACGCAGCACGGTCGCGCCCCACAGCTCGTCGTAGCCGGTGGTCGTCGCGGCCGGGACCGGCGACGCGTCGGCGGGGGACACGGTGGTCTCGCGGGGCAGCAGCGTGTCGAGGGATGCCTCGGGCGGGGCGGACGGGTCGAGGTCGGGGGCCGGGATCGCGGCGGCCAGCCGCGACCAGGCGCCCTGCGCGCGGGAGGCGGGCTCGGGTTCGGGCTGCGCGGGGGCAGTGGGGGTTGGGACGAGAGGTGTGGGGACGGGAGGCGTGGGGACGGCGTCCTCGCGCACCTGGCGGGACGGCGACACGGATGCCGCGGATGCCGCGACGTCCGTGCGGCCCAGAACGACGGCCGAGACCAGGGCGGCGCCGTCGG
>NZ_DATEJS010000328.1:0-24095 GCF_035277845.1 Microbacterium sp. | reverse complement strand
CGTGCCACACGACGGGTGCACCGAGCGCCGCGACGGCGGCATCCGTCCCGCCCACCACCGCGAACTCGTCGCGGGCGTCGCGCGGGTCCACGCGCAGCCGGAAGCGCATCTTGCGCAGCCAGCCGAGCAGCCCGTCGGCGTCGGCAGCGTCCGCGATGAGCCACGTCGTCTCACCGTCGTCGACCACTCCCGCCGCATGCTCCACGTGCCCCTGCGGGTCGAGGATCAGGAGCTCGGTGCTGCGGCCCGCCGGAAGCGCGGTCAGTGCCTGCGACGACACCGAGTCCAGCCACGACAGGCGGTCCTCCCCCGTCACGGCCAGCACGGCGCGGTCGCCCAGCACGGCGACCGCTGCGCCCGAGGCGAGGGCGCGCTGCTCGGCGACCGGATTGCCCAGATGCTGCAGGATGCCGTCCACCAGGACGGCGCCGGGCAGTGACTCGAGGCCCATCAGTCCACCTTCGCGAGGCGCGCGGACGCGTGCGCGCCGAGGTGCGAGCCGAGAGCGGCGATGTCCCATGCCCACAGCAGGTGACCCTCGACCAGCCCGTACATGCGCGTCGCGGCGCCGTACTCCTTGGCCCCCTCGGGACGGACGATGGCGTCGGTCGCGATGTCGATGCGCGGCCCGTTGACCTGGCCGAGGTAGAGCTCGCTGATGCCGTCGGCGTGGACGAGTGCGACCTGCAGCGGGAATCCGCCCTCGGCGGTGCGCAGCTGCTCGACGTCGTCGGCGGTGCGCGCCGGCGACACCGCGGTCGCGGGCAGCAGCGCGGGCCCGGCGTCCGCCTGCGATAGCGGGCGGGCCAAGCGCCAGTAGCCGAGCTCGGACACCAGCCCGGCACCGCGGCCGTCGTCGGCGGCGTCGTCGAGCATCCACGCCTCGGCGGAATAGTTCAGGTAGCCGCCGCCGTCGTGGCTGAAGCTCACCCGGTGTGCGAACTCACCGTCGAAGCGCTGCCCGGATGCCTCGTAGTCGATGACGCCCGTGCCCTCCCACACGCCGAGCAGCCACGAGAGCGGGACGAGGTCGGCGGGCAGGTCGGTCGGGATCTCGAGCACGGCGACCTCAGCGCTGGCCGCGGTAGAGGTTCTTGATCACGACCCCGCCGACGAAGACGATCGCAAGCGACGCGAGCGCCAGCAGGCCCACGAAGAAGAGTTCGAGCGCGACGAGATCCATGGCATCCACTCTAGCCACTCGCGCGCCGGACCCGGCGCCGCCCGCCGTCTTCACGGCAGCAGTGCGGCGAGACCGAAACCCGCCGCGATGAGCCCGAGAACGACCAGCGAGCCGAGCGCGCTCGCAGCGACGCGCTGGATGAACCGCTCCGTCTGCCCGAACGCGAGCTGCACGGCGAACGACAGGGTCAGGCATCCGGCCATTCCGAGCCCCACCCACTCGGGCCGCCAGTCCATCGGCACGAACATGCCGACGGCGATGCCGATGACCGCGGCGATCACCCAGACCGCGATGATGCCGCCGAAGGTGCCGCGGGGCGCGAGATCGGGTACCGACATGTGCCCCATTCTCGCATCCCGCGGCACCCCTAGGATGAGTGCTGTCGGCCGACACGGGAGGACAGTCGTGGCGCACCTGCTCGTTCTGAGCCCAACGACCGACTCCGCCCTGCCCTCGCTCGGGCTGCTCAGCCACCAGGTCAAGTACCTGCACGCCGATGCGCGGTCGCTCGTGAACGCGCCGATCGTCGACGCCGTGCTGCTCGATGCGCGCGCCGATCTGGTGGCCGCCAAGGCGCTGTGCCGCATCCTGACCACGACGGATGCCGCGACCCCCGTGCTGCTCATCGTCACGGAGGGCGGGTTCGCCGCGGTCTCCCCGGAGTGGGGCGTCGCGGACGTGCTGCTCTCCGGCGCCGGCCCCGCCGAGGTGGATGCCCGCATCCGGCTGGCCATCGGGCGTGCCGGCGCATCCGCGGCTCCCGCACCGGTGGAGGCGTCCGGCGTCACGATCGACGAGGGGTCCTACTCCGCGAAGGTGGGCGGCCGGCCGTTGGATCTCACGTACAAGGAGTTCCAGCTGCTGCACTTCTTCGCGACGCATCCGTCCCGCGTGTTCACCCGCGAGCAGCTGCTCAGCGAAGTGTGGGGCTACGACTATTTCGGCGGCACCCGCACCGTCGACGTGCACGTGCGGCGCCTGCGGGCCAAGCTCGGCGACATGGAGCAGCTCATCGGCACGGTGCGCAACGTGGGCTACCGCTTCAACGTGTACGAGGACGGCGAACTGCCGGTGCCCGCCCCGTCATCGGAAGTCACGTCTTCTTAACCCGTTGCCGGGGCATCCTGCAATGATGAGGGCATGATCGAACAGGACGTGCTCGACGCCGAGCTGGGCGACGACGACGACTTCGAGACGATCGAAGTGTTCGACGCCGAATTGCCGGACGCCCGCTATCTCGACCGCGAACTGAGCTGGCTCGCGTTCAACCAGCGCGTGCTGGAGCTCGCCGAGGATCCGGCGCTGCCGGTGCTCGAGCGGGCGAACTTCCTCGCGATCTTCGCGAGCAACCTCGACGAGTTCTTCATGGTGCGCGTGGCGGGCCTGAAGCGCCGCATCATGACCGGGCTCGCCGTGCCGACGAACGTCGGCCGCGCCCCCCAGGACGTGCTCGCCGACATCTCCGCCGAGGCGCACCTGCTGCAGGAGCGGCACGTGCGGGCATGGACCGACCTCGTCCGCCCCGCCCTGGCCGAGGCGGGCATCACATTCGTCGGCTGGGACGACCTCGACGACCACGAGCAGACCGAGCTGTACCGGTATTTCCAGGCGCAGGTGTTCCCCGTGCTCATGCCGCTCGCGGTCGACCCGGCGCATCCGTTCCCGTACATCTCCGGCCTGTCGCTGAACCTCGCGATCCGCATCCGCAACGCCCGCACCGGACGCCAGGAGTTCGCGCGCCTCAAGGTGCCCGCCATGCTGCCGCGCGTCGTGGAGGTGCCCGGCGGCGGCGCCATCCGCTACCTGCCGCTCGAGGATCTCATCGCCAACAACCTCGCCGACCTCTTCCCGGGCATGGAGATCCTCGACCACCACGCGTTCCGCCTCACCCGCAATGAGGACGTGGTCATCGAGGAGGACGAGACCGAGAACCTCATCCAGGCGCTCGAGGCCGAACTGTCGCGACGCCGGTTCGGCCCGCCGATCCGCCTCGAGGTCACCGAGGACATGGACGACGTGACCATGGCGCTGCTGCTGGACGAACTCGACATCACCGAGCAGGAGGTCTACCGGCTGCAGGGTCCGCTGGACCTGCGGGCCCTCTTCAGCCTCGGCCGCATCGACCGCCCCGACCTGAAGTACCCCGCGCGCGTGCCGGTCACGGCCCTCGCGTTCCAGCCCGCCGAGCAGAACGGCACGGCCGACGTCTTCGCCGCCATCCGCAAGGGCGACGTGCTCGTGCACCACCCGTACGAGTCGTTCGCGACCAGCGTGCAGGCGTTCCTCGAGCAGGCTGCGAAAGACCCGCAGGTGCTCGCCATCAAGCAGACCCTGTACCGCACCTCCGGTGACAGCCCCATCGTGCAGGCGCTCATCGACGCCGCGCAGGCCGGAAAGCAGGTGCTCGCCCTCGTCGAGGTGAAGGCGCGTTTCGACGAGGCCGCCAACATCGTGTGGGCGCGCAAGCTCGAGAAAGCCGGCGTACACGTGGTGTACGGCCTCGTCGGGCTGAAGACGCATTGCAAGCTCGCCCTCGTCGTGCGCCAGGAGGAGGGGATGCTGCGCAGCTACTGCCACATCGGCACCGGCAACTACAACCCCAAGACCAGCCGCATCTACGAGGACTTCGGCCTGTTCACGATCGACGAGCAGGTCGGCAAGGACCTCACGCGCCTGTTCAACGAGCTCTCCGGCTACGCGATCGAGAAGAAGTTCAAGCGGCTGCTCGTCGCGCCGCTGCACCTGCGCCGCGGCCTGCTGCGCCACATCGACCGCGAGCGCCGCAACGCCCTCGCCGGAAAGCCGTCGCGCATCCGCATCAAGGTGAACTCGATGGTCGACGAGGAGATCATCGACGCGCTCTACCGCGCCAGCCAGGCGGGCGTGCCGGTCGACGTGTGGGTGCGCGGCATCTGCAGCCTGAAGCCCGGTGTCCCGGGTCTCAGCGAGAACATCCGCGTGCGCAGCATCCTCGGCCGCTACCTCGAGCACTCCCGGATCTTCTCGTTCGCGAACAACGGCGACGAGATCGTGTACATCGGCAGCGCCGACATGATGCACCGCAACCTCGACCGCCGCATGGAGGCGCTCGTGCGCGTGGTGCACCCGCCGCACGTGAAGGAGCTCGACGACCTCTTCACCCTGGCGATGAGCGACCGCACGGCATCCTGGCACCTCACCGCCGACGGCGTGTGGGAGCGTCACGTGGAGGATGCCGACGGAGAGCGCCTCGACGACATGCAGGACATCACGATGGCCGCCGTGCAGAAGCGGCGGCGCGTCCGGGCGGTCCGATGAGCCCGGAGACCGCGGTCTACGCGGCCGGCGGGGTGGTGTGGCGCCTGGTCGACGGCAAGCTCCGGATCCTCGTGGTGCATCGCACCCGGTACCGCGACCTGACGCTGCCCAAGGGGAAGGTCGACCCGGGAGAGATGCTCGCCGAGACCGCGGCACGCGAGATCGAGGAGGAGACCGGCATCCGGGTCGCCCTCGGCGTGCCGGTCGGCATCTCGCGATACACGCTGCCCAGCGGCCGGCAGAAGATCGTGCACTACTGGGCGGCCGAGGCGACCGATGACGCGATCCGGGCCAGCACGTTCGTGCCGAACGGCGAGATCGCCGCCCTGGAGTGGCTGTCGCCGAAGAAGCTCGTCGCGCAGCTGAGCTACGCGGTCGACGTGGAGATCGCGGAGAACTTCCTGCGGCTCGTCGACGACGGCGTGCTGAAGACGTTCCCCGTGATCGCGCAGCGCCATGCGCGCTCCACGCCCCGGGAGAACTGGAAGAAGTCGGACAACGCCCGGCCACTGACCTCGCGCGGCGCGAAACAGGCCGATCTCGTCTCGCGGGCGCTGCGCGCCTTCGGCCCCCAGCGCATCGTGTCGAGCCCGGCGGAGCGCTGCATCGCCACCGTCGCGCCGCTGGCGAAGCTCACGGGGCTCAAGATCTCCAAGTCGAAGCTCATCAGCCAGGAGGCGTGGGAGGAGGGCGAGGCGGATGCCCGCACCGTCGTCGGCAAGACGGTGCGCTCGCGCACGGGCACGGTGCTGTGCAGCCACGGACCGGTGCTGCCCGACATCCTGAACGAACTGGCCCTCGCCACGGGCACCCTGCACGGGTCGTACCTGGGCAGCGCGTCGGCCCTGCCGATGGGCGGGTTCTCGGTCGTGCACCTGTCGACGACCAGCCCGGGCTCCGGCATCATCACGATCGAGACCCACGAGCCGAACGTCTGAACCGGCATCGGTCGATTCCCCGTCGGCCACGGTTCACCTCCCGTTCACCTTCTGACAGCATCCCGGTCACCCGGCCTGCTTAGCGTCGAGGCGAGCCCTGCAGCGGGGCTCCGACCCTGAACACGAGAAGGACTCACACAGTGAAGCTCTCCCGCATCGCGCCGCTCGGCGCCGTCGCCCTCGCCACCGCTCTGGTGCTCGCCGGCTGCGCGTCCAACGAGAACGCGCCCGCGTCTTCCTCCGCCCCCACCACCGCCGGCAGCGTCGCGCTCTCCGGCACGCTCAACGGCATCGGCTCCTCGGCTCAGGGCACCGCCCAGCAGACCTGGATCACCGGCATCCAGACCCAGAACTCGGGTCTGACCATCAACTACGACCCGCAGGGCTCCGGCGCCGGCCGCAAGAGCTTCATCTCGGGCGCGGCCGACTTCGCCGGCTCCGACGCGGCTCTGAAGGACGCGGAGCTCGCCGGCTCGTTCGCCCTGTGCGCCGCCGGCACCAAGGCGATCGACCTGCCCGTCTACATCTCGCCGATCGCGATCGCCTACAACATCGCGGGCGTCGACGACCTGAAGCTCGACGCGCCCACGATCGCGAAGATCTTCTCGGGCAAGATCACCAAGTGGAACGACCCGGCCATCACCGCCCTGAACGCGGGCACCAAGCTCCCGTCGGCCACGATCAACGTGGTGCACCGCTCCGACGACTCGGGCACGACCCAGAACTTCACCGACTACCTGGCGCAGAACGCCGCCGCCGCGTGGGGCAAGCCCGCCGACCAGACGTTCCCGTACACGGTCGGCGATGCCGCCAAGGGCACGTCGGGTGTCGCCGAGGCCGCCAAGAACGCGAAGAACTCGATCGCGTACATCGACGAGTCGGGCATCGGCACCACCGGGCTGAAGGTCGCCGAACTCAAGGTCGGCAGCACCTTCAACAAGATCTCGGCCGCAGGTGCCGCCGCCGTGGTCGCCGACTCGCCGGTCGTCTCGGGCCGCGCCGCGAACGACCTGGCCATCCAGATCAACCGCAAGGACACCCAGGCGAACGCCTGGCCGCTGGTGCTGGTCTCGTACGTCATCGGCTGCCAGCAGTACAAGGATGCCGCCAAGGCGAAGCTCGTGAGCTCGTACGTGCAGTACATCGCCACGCCGGCCGCTCAGGATGCCGCCGCCAAGCAGGCCGGCTCCGCGCCGCTGTCGAGCGACCTCGCCGCCAAGGTCGTCGCCGCCGCGAAGACGATCAAGTGATCCCGGCGGGTGGTGGGCGCCGCACCCCGGCGTCCACCACCCGCACATCGTCTCCCCCTCACCCGAACCCGCAGAGACAGGGCGCATGACCACCAGCACCGCCACTCCGGCCGCGAAGCCCAAGCCGAAGATCCGCATCGGCGATCGCGTCTTCGCCTCGACGACGATCACCGCCGGCGCCGTGATCCTCGCCGTGCTCGCGGCCGTCGCCCTGTTCCTGGTCGTGCAGTCGGTGCCGGCGCTGTTCGCGAAGCCCGGCGAACTGCCGAACAACGCCGCGAACTTCTGGCAGTACGTGTGGCCGCTCGTCTTCGGCACCGTGTGGTCGGCGTTCCTGGCGCTGCTGATCGCCACTCCCCTGTCGATCGGCATCGCGCTGTTCATCTCGCACTACGCGCCGCGCCGCATCGCGCAGCTGCTGGGCTACGTCATCGACCTGCTCGCCGCCATCCCGTCGGTCGTCTACGGCCTCTGGGGCATCGCCACCCTGTCGGTGTTCGTCCAGCCGTTCTTCACCTGGCTGACCAAGAACCTCGGCTGGTTCCCGCTGTTCGCCCCGCCCGTCTCGGGCACCGGCCGCACCGTCCTCACCGCGTCGATGGTGCTGGCTGTCATGGTGATCCCGATCATGACCGCGATCTGCCGCGAGGTCTTCCTGCAGACGCCCCGCCTGAACGAGGAAGCCGCCCTCGCCCTCGGCGCCACGCGCTGGGAGATGGTGCGCCTCGCGGTGCTTCCCTTCGCCCGCAGCGGCATCATCTCGGCCGTCATGCTCGGCCTCGGCCGCGCGCTCGGCGAGACCCTCGCGATCGCCATGGTGCTCTCGCCCGCGTTCGTCGTGAAGTTCGCGGTGCTGCAGGCGCAGAGCCCGAACACCATCGCGGCGAACATCGCGCTGCAGTTCCCCGAGGCGACCGGCGTGTCCGTGAACGCCCTCGTGGCATCCGGCCTCGTGCTGTTCGCGGTGACCCTGGTCGTGAACATGATCGCCCGCGCCGTCATCAACCGCAAGCCTTCGGGAGCCTCCTCGTGACCACGCAGGCCACCGCCGCCGCCGCCCCGCCCCCGGTCTCCGGGCGCGTCCGGCCCGCCACCGACTCGCTGACCGCCGGACGTCTGCCGCGCACGGTCCCGTGGCTGCTGCTGGCCGGATGCTGGATCGCGACCGGTGTCGTCTACGGCCTCCTGGCCGCCTCCGGCGCCACGCGGGGATTCGACCCGGTCGGCACGATCTTCTTCGGCACGGTGCTGTTCGTCGTCGTCCTCACGCTGATCTCGCGCATCGTCGAGGGCGGGCGACGGTCGGTGGATCGCCTGGTCACGTCGCTCGTGCTCACCGCGTTCATCATCGCGCTGCTGCCGCTCGTGTCGCTCGTGTGGACCGTGATCGCCAACGGCCTCGCCCGGTTCGACGTGCCGTTCTTCTCCGAGTCGATGCGCAACATCATCGGCGACGGCGGCGGCGCCCTGCACGCCATCGTCGGCACGCTGCTGATCACGCTCGCCGCCGCGATCATCTCGGTGCCGATCGGCCTCCTCACCTCGGTGTACCTCGTGGAGTACGGCCGCGGCGCCCTCGCCCGCGCGATCACGTTCTTCGTGGACGTGATGACCGGCATCCCGTCGATCGTCGCCGGTCTGTTCACCTACGCCCTGTTCGCGCTGATCTTCGGCCCCGCCGTGCGCAACGGCTTCATGGGCGCCATCGCGCTGTCGGTGCTGATGATCCCGGTCGTCGTGCGCTCCAGCGAGGAGATCCTGCGGCTCGTGCCGAACGAGCTGCGCGAGGCCTCGTACGCCCTCGGCGTGCCGAAGTGGCGCACCATCCTGAAGATCGTGCTGCCGACCTCGATCGCAGGCCTCGTCACCGGTGTGATGCTGGCGATCGCCCGCGTCATCGGCGAGACGGCCCCGCTGCTGATCGTGACCGGCTTCACGTTCAGCATGAACTACGACATCTTCAACGACCGCATGATGACCCTGCCGGTGTTCGTGTACACGCAGTACACGCAGGCCGCCGGCGTCAGCGCACAGGCATCCGTCGACCGGGCCTGGACCGCCGCGCTGGTGCTTATCCTCATCGTGATGGCCCTCAATCTCGTCGGACGCCTGATCGCCAAGATCTTCGCGCCCAAGTACGGCCGCTGAGACCGGCACCGCCCCGTCCGGCCGCAGAAAACCCCGAAGGAACCCCGTGTCCAAGAGCATCGAAGTCAACGACCTGAACGTCTACTACGGCGATTTCCTCGCCGTCGAGGGCGTCGACATGCGCATCGAGCCGCGCACCGTCACCGCGTTCATCGGCCCGTCCGGATGCGGCAAGTCGACGTTCCTGCGCACCCTGAACCGCATGCACGAGGTCATCCCGGGCGCCCGCGTCGAAGGCGAGGTGCTGCTGGACGGCGACGACCTGTACGGTCCCGGCGTCGACCCGGTCGCGGTGCGCCGGCAGGTGGGCATGGTCTTCCAGCGTCCGAACCCGTTCCCCACGATGTCCATCAAGGAGAACGTGCTCGCCGGCGTGCGCCTGAACAACAAGCGGATCTCCAAGTCGGATGCCGCCGACCTCGTCGAGAAGTCGCTTCGCGGCGCGAACCTGTGGAACGAGGTCAAGGACCGCCTCGACAAGCCGGGCGGGGGCCTCTCCGGCGGCCAGCAGCAGCGTCTGTGCATCGCACGCGCGATCGCCGTGGAGCCCCAGGTGCTGCTCATGGACGAGCCCTGCTCGGCCCTCGACCCCATCTCCACGTACGCGATCGAGGAGCTCATCGACGAGCTGAAGACCGAGTACACGATCGTCATCGTCACGCACAACATGCAGCAGGCGTCCCGCGTGTCCGAGCGCACCGCGTTCTTCAACATCGACGGCCCCGGCACGCCCGGCCGCCTCATCGAGTTCAACGACACTGCGGCCCTGTTCACCACCCCGACCGTGCAGGCCACCGAGGACTACGTCTCCGGCCGCTTCGGGTGAGTCCACGCCGGCCCTGAGCACGGCCGCCGCCGGGTCAGTCGCGCGGGCTCAGCAGATAGCGGTTCATGGAGGCCGTCAGCTCGGAGTCGATCGCCTTCGGCGCGCCGTCCACCGCGCTCACGGGTGCGGCGAGGCGGATGCTGGACAGCAGCCATGCGGCGTCCGCCTCGGCGAGCGCAGCCGCCGGCAGCCGCTCGTAGGTGGCGCTGTGGCCGAGCTGGTGCAGGTGCTCGAACAGGCTCACCTGGGTGGTGCCCTGCAGGATGCCGGCGCCGGGCTCGGGGCTGACGAAGCGGTCGCCGAGGCGCAGCACGACGCTCGCGGTGGGTGCCTCCAGCAGGATGCCGTCGGACGACACGAACACCGCGTCATCCGCCCCGCGCCGGACGGCCTCGCGGATCGCGGCCATGTTCACCGCGTACGACAGCGTCTTCGCGCCCAGCAGCAGCCACGGGGCGCGCGAGGATGCCTCGCTGTCGACGCCCCGGTCGAGGCTCACCACGCGGACCCCGCGTGTGCGCGCCGCGGCGAAATCCGCGGCCGGGGCCGCCGTCGCCCACGCGGTGGGGGCCGGTCCCTGCTCGACGCCGCGGCTCAGGATCAGCTTGATGACCCACTCCCCCGGTCCGCACTCCGCGGCCGCGATGGCCGCGGCCTGCCGCCACTGCTCGAGGTGCGGCGCGGGCAGGTCGCACAGCTGGGCCGAGTGGGCGAGGCGCTGCAGGTGGGGTCCGATCTCCTGGGCATGCCCGTCGATCACGCCGATCGACTCGAAGATGCCGTCGCCGCGCTGCGTGCTGAGCTCGCCGACGCTGAGGGCCGGCGCAGAGGGGTCGACGCGACGGAAGCTGTCGCTGAAGTCGGCACGCTCCTCGTCCGTGGATTCGGCGGGTGTGATCAACAGGGCGAATCGGGCTGCGGCCATACTCCTGAGCCTAGATCCCGGATTCGCCCTGGGCGATCACCCGGAGAGCGCCGCGGGGCGTCCGCTAGACTGGCGCATGCCGGGCCGCAGCAAACCCCGGGCTCCATCTTC
Source organism: Microbacterium sp. (assembly GCF_035277845.1). GTDB lineage: Bacteria > Actinomycetota > Actinomycetes > Actinomycetales > Microbacteriaceae > Microbacterium. The sequence continues at coordinate 13,417 of NZ_DATEJS010000328.1, read as the reverse complement.
TGTCGCTTCGAGCGAACCTGCGCCGAGAGGCGTTTCTGCGGTCCGGCATTTCTCTGCCCGCCGTGACTCCGCCGGCGCGCGTCAGGTCAGCGATTCGCGGCGCCAGAGCGCGGCGCAGGCGGTCAGGTCGGCCGCCGTGGTCGACAGGCGCAGCGCCCGCCTCGTGAACGTGGTGGCCCGCGCAGGCTCGGTGGCCTCGTAGTCGTCTGCGAGGTGCGTGGCGCCGGATGCCTGCACCCGGCAGAACGCGGCCGCCCGCTCGAGGGCCACCGCGAAGTCGCCCGTGAACGCGCCGCGCAGGATCGTGTCGATCACCGCGACGAGTTCGTCCGGGGTGGCGGGGACGGGTGCCCCCGCCACGACGGGATCGACGGAGCTCAGTTCGACCCGGCCGCGCTCGTACAGCAGTGCGGCCGTCTGCGGGTCGTCGTGGATCATCAACTGCACGAGGTAAAGCCTCCACAGTGCGCCCGGCAGCGAATGCGACGGCGCCTTGGACCACAGCTCAGCGAGGTCGTGCAGGCCGTGCTCGTCCGCGAAGGCGAGCAGGCGGTCGACGATCGCGGGCTGCGGATCGTCGCGGACGCGGGCGAGCAGCGCGGCGGCGGTGGAGTGCGCGATGCGGGAGACCTCGGCGGGGTCCGATCCGGTGAACAGGCGATCGAACGTCTCACCGGGGAGCCGCACGGGCTTGTGGAACTCTCGGGAGGAACCGGCCATCCCCCCAGGTTACCCGGCGGCCTGCCGTGCCTGATTGATGCGCACGTGGTTGCCCGCCGGGTCCCGGAACGCGCAGTCCCGCGTGCCCCACGGCTGCGCGATGGGCTCCTGCAGCACCTCGGCCCCGGCCGCGCGGGCGCGCTCGAACGCGGCATCCAGGTCGTCGGCGAAGAAGACGTAGGGGCCCGGCCCGGACCCCTTCGCCACGAGGCGATGCAGCGCGTCGCCGTCCTCCGGCGAACGTCCGGCTGCCGGATCGGACAGCACCAGCGCCGGTCCGCTCCAATCGGCGGAGCCGAGCGTCACCCAGCGGTGGCCGTCGGATGCCACGTCGTTGAGCAGCGACAGCCCGAGGGCGTCGCGGTAGAAGGCGATGGAGGCGTCCACGTCGTCGACGGTGATGGGGCAGTACATGATCGAGATCGTCATGGCCCTCACGTTACGCACGCCGCCGGGCGCGTGCTTCTCCGATCCTGCTCGGTTGCGGGATGCCGCTCAGACGAATCGCGCCGGGCGCGTCAGCACCTTCGCCATGCAGTCCGGCATCGCTTCGACGGCGTCGTGGGGCCGCGCCCGGTAGGCGCTCGGGCTCTCCCCGGTGAGCTGGCTGAACGTGGAGCTGAAAGAACCGAGCGACGTACAGCCCACGGCCGTGCATGCGTCGGTCACGCTCATGCCGTCGCGCAGCAGCGCCATCGCCCGCTCGATGCGCCGCGTCATCAGATAGGCGTAGGGGGTCTCGCCGTACGCGATCTTGAACTCGCGGCTGAAGTGCGACGGCGACATGTAGGCGCGCGCCGCCATCGTCGTGACATCCAGCGGATCCGCGTACGCCCGGTCCATCAGGTCACGGGCGCGACGCAGATGGACGAGGGTCTGCACGGATTGCGGAGCGGATGCCACCCTTCGAGGCTATCCGGCCGCAGCGCGTCGCCGGTCGTTCCGGGTCCGGGTAGGCTGGACACTTCTGGGCCTCTAGCTCAATGGCAGAGCTGCGGACTTTTAATCCGTAGGTTGTGGGTTCGAGTCCCACGGGGCCCACTCCTCCGTCGCGCCGCCCCTGTCGGCGACGCTCTCCCTCACGCGCCGCCGGCGGTGACGATGGCGTCGGTGAGGAAGCCGGCGGCCAGCCCGATGAGCGCTCCGTAGCCGAGCAGATCCATGCGCCGCGCCTTCGCGCACACGCTGATCATCTGCATGACCACGTACAGGATCGACCCGGCTGCGAGGGTGAGGAACAGGATGCTCAGCACATCGCTGATGAAGAAGGTACCCACCCACGTGCCGAGGAACGTCGGTCCGCCGCCGATGAGGGCGAGCAGCAGCAGCTGAGCCCACGAGGGGATGCGGCGCACGCCCTTCTCGTCGACGTCGCCGGCGAGCGGGGCGATGATCCCGAACCCCTCCGTCGCGTTGTGCAGGGCGAACCCGATGACCAGCACGACGGCGAGCTGCAGTTCGCCGGATGCCGCGGACTGGCCGATCGCGAGGCCCTCGGCGAAGTTGTGCAGCCCGATGCCGATCGCGATGAGCAGCGCGAGCTGGCGGGGCTGCAGGTGCGCGTCCGGGCCGGCCTGGCGGGCCATCCACCGTTCGTACCAGGTGAGACCGAGAAGACCGGCGGCGATGCCGGCACCGAAGAGCAGTCCGAGCCCGATCGTGGAACCGAGGTCCCCCTTGCCGGCGTGCAGGTCGGCGAGGCCTGCGTCGATCGGCTCCCACGCGTGGTCGAGCACGTCCCACAGGATGAACAGGAGCACGCCGGCGGCGATCGCGTTCAGCAGGATCCGCAGGGTGGGGGCGGGCCGCTTCATACGGCCGAGGGGCATTCCGAGAACGATCGTGGCACCGGCGATGAAGCCGAGCAGCAGCACGGTGGCGAAGGGCATTCCGCTCCTCAGGGTAGGTTAGGCGACCCTAAGGATACATGCCGCCGCTATCGCGATGACGCCGTGTTTCTCAGGCTGCGGAGAGCTCCGCCCCCGCGTGTGCGAGTTCGGCCAGGGCCGCGTCGCTGGAATCCGCAGCCACGCCGGCGACGCACGAGGTGAGCACACGCACATGGCGGCCGTGCTCGATGGCGTCCAGAGCCGATGCGCGCACGCAGTAGTCGGTCGCGAGGCCGACGACGTCGACGTCCGTGACGCCGGCTTCATCCAGCAGCTGCGCCACCGTCTCGCCGGCATCCGTCGTGCCCTCGAACATCGAGTACGCGGGCTTGCCCTGCCCCTTCTTGACGTGGTGGGTGACGGCGTCGGTCACCAGCAGCGGGTCGTACTCGGCGCCCGGAGTGCCGGCGACGCAGTGCACCGGCCAGCTGGCGACGAAGTCGGGGGTCTCCGAGAAGTGGCCGCCGTTGTCGTTGCCCGCGTCGTGCCAGTCGCGGGAGGCCACGATCATGCGGTACTCCGCAGCGTGCTCGGCGAGCAGTCGGGTGATCGCCTCGGCGACCGCATCCCCGCCGTCGACGGCGAGCGCTCCGCCCTCGGTGAAGTCGTTCTGCACATCCACGATCAGCAGTGCCTTGCTCATGTCACGAGGGTAACCCCGGGCGCGAAGGCTCGCGCCGCAGCGTGGATAGGCTCGGAGGATGCCCGTCGCCGTCCTCGCCGTCATCGCCGCGGTCGTCTTCGGCTCGGCCGACTTCCTCGGCGGGATGGCGGCGAAGCATCTGCGCTCGCTGCTGGTGACCGCCCTGTCGGCATTCTCGGGCCTCGCTCTGCTCGTCGTCGCGATGCTGGTGCTCGGCACCCAGTGGCGACCGGGCGACGCCCTCCTGGGTGCGCTTTCCGGCGTCCTCTCGGTCGCCGCGGTGGGGTTGCTGTACGCCTGCCTCGCCATCGGGCCGATGAGCATCCTGTCCCCGTTGACCGCGGTGGTCTCCGCGCTCGTGCCGCTGCTGTGGGGACTTCTCGTCAACCACGAGGCGCTCTCCGCGCTGTCGTGGACGGGACTCGCTCTGGCGCTCGGCGCGACCGTGCTCGTCGGGTTCGTGCCCGGCGAGAAGGTCGTGCGGCCGAGCGCCCGCGGACTGCTCATGGCCGTCGGCTCGGGCACCGCGATCGGCGGCTTCATGATCATCATGAGCAATACGAGCGCGGCCTCGGGCGTGCTCCCGCTGATCTTCAACCGCGGGGTCAACGGCATCATCACGACGGTCATCGTGCTCGTCACGACCGTCGCGGCGATCCGGCGCGGGCGCCCGCTGAGCGGGGCGCTGGCAGCCGAGGGGCCTCAGCTCGGCGCGACGCCGGACGGGCGGGCGGACCTGGAACACGCGCGGGCCCACGCGGACCCGGCGCCGATGCGGGCACGGGCGTGGTGGATCGCGATCGCGGCGGGACTCGTCGACGCGACGGCCAACACCATGACCCTCGTCGCGCTGCGTTCCGGGGATCTCGGGATCGTGTCGGCGCTCATCGCGATGTATCCGGCGGGCACGATCCTGCTGGCGTCGATCGTGCTGCGGGAGCGCATCGCCGGGGTGCAGTGGCTGGGGCTCGGGCTGGCCGTGGCATCCGGCGTGCTGCTCGCCGTCGGCTGAGCACGCCGGGTCGCGTCAGCCCGCCGCGCGATAGACGACGACGGGACCGGCTTCCCACTCTCGTCTTCGCACCCAGCGCAGCAGTTCGAGGCTGGCCTTGCGCTCGGCGCGCGCCCTGCCGATGCGATACCAGTGCTCCGCGGCGGAGCCGTCCGTGCCGGTGCGGATGGAGATGCTGTAGTCGAATCGGCCCACCTGCTGGATCTCCGCGCACACCTCGCCGCCGTCGATGATCGTGCTCATGACCGGATCATATGACCGCCGGGAACCGTATGGATCGGGATACCGGCAGATGCCGTCGCCCGATTCGCGAGGGGGCATCCGACCCTGTAAGATCGATCATCGTGCCCCGCGCAAGCGAGGTAGGCCGCTTTAGCTCAGTCGGCAGAGCGATTCACTCGTAATGAATAGGTCGTCGGTTCGATTCCGACAAGCGGCTCCGAACCAAGAAGGCCGACCCTGCGGGGTCGGCCTTCTTGGTTCGCCGCCTACCGGCAGACCAGGCCGTTCTGCGGGGTGGTGCCGTTCAGGAAGTAGCCGTTGACGGCGTCGTCGACGCACGAGTTGCCCTTGTTGAACCCGGTGTGCCCCTGGCCGATGCGGGTGATCAGCACCCCCGAGTCCAGCTGCGACGCGAGCGACTTCGCCCATGCGTACGGCGTGGCGGGGTCGTTGCTCGTGCCGATGACCACGATCGGTCCGGCGCCGGAGGCGTGGATCTGCTGGCGGGTCACGGCGGTCTTCACCGGCCACTCGGCGCAGGTGTCGACCTGGACGCTCCAGTACGGGGCGATCGTCGGCGCCTTCTGCTTCAGCTGCTGCTGCGCCGCCGCGATCTGACCGGCGGTCTCGCCGCTCGGGTAGTCCATGCAGTTGTAGGCGTTGAAGGCCTCGAACGAGTTGTCCTCGTACCGCCCGTCGACGCGGTTGTAGTAGAAATCGGCGAGCTGGAATGCGATCGACGGGTCGCCGTTGGCGACGCCGTCCAGCGCCTGGGTGAGGTACTTCCAGCTGCTCTGCGCGTACAGCGCCGAGACGATCGCGGTCATGAGCGAATCGGCGCCCAGCTGGCGGCCGTCGCTGTTCGGCAGCGGATCGGCGTCGACCTGCGCGAGCATCGCGCCGAGGTCGGACATGCCGTCGGCGACGGTGCCGGTGAAGGGGCATCCCTTCTGCCGGAGGCAGTAGGCCATGTAGGCCTTCAGCGCGGACTCGAAGCCGATCCCCTGGGCCACGCTGACATCGAGGGCCGAGACCGACGGGTCGAGGGCGCCGTCGAGCACCATGTGACCCACCCGGTTCGGATACAGGCCCGCGTATGTCGCACCGAGGAAGGTTCCGTACGAGTAGCCGAGGTAGTCGAGCTTCTTCTGCCCGAGCACGGCACGGATGACGTCCATGTCGCGCGCGGCGGACACGGTGTCGATGTGCGACAGGATGCCGGCGCTGTTGCGGTCGCAGGCCTGTCCGAACTGCTTGAAGTTCGACAGCTCCTCGGCCACCCAGGCCGGGGTGTTGCGCTTCTGGGTCGGCAGGTCGAACAGGAACGAATCCATGTCGGTCGCGTCGTAGCACCTGACCGCCGGGGTCGATCCGCCGACACCGCGCGGGTCGAACCCGATGACGTCGTAGTGCTTCTCCAGGTCGGACCCGACCGCGTACTCGACGGAGTCGCGGATGAGCTGCACGCCGCTCGCACCCGGCCCGCCGGGGTTGACCAGCAATGCGCCCTGTGCGGACCCGTCGGTCGCGCGGTGCCGGATCACGGCGAGCTGCGCCTTGCCCCGCGACGGCGCGTTCCAGTCCAGGGGGACGCTGATCCGGCTGCACTCGTCGCCGCCGTTGCAGGCGCGCCAGACCACGGTCTGCGCGTAGAACGGCTTGAGGTCCGCTGAGACGCCGGACGTGTCCGGCCCGTGGGACGGGCTCGCCGAGTTCTTGCCGAACTGGATCGGGGTGAACAGGCATCCGCTCAGCGTCACGGACGCCACGGTCAGCCCGACCACCACGGCGAGCAGCCGGCGGAGGTGCGTTGCACGGGTCGCGGTCACAGGGTCCTCCCGCTCGCGACGGTCACGAGCATGCTCTCGAGCGCCAGCGTCGGCGCCACGTTCTGTTCCAGATTGCGGCGCGTCTGCGCGATCCGGTCGACGATCACCAGCGTGCGCTCGGCGGTCCAGGTCTCGGCCGCGCCGCGCAGCTGCTGTTCGTACTCGCGGTTGATGAGGTCGCCGGTCCGGCCGAACTGCAGCAGCAGGATGTCGCGGAACATCGACTGCAGATCGGTGAGCACCCGGTCGATGCCGTCGCGCAGGCTCCGGGTGGCGCGGCGCTTCTGCTCGTCCTCCAGCGCGTTCAGCTGCGACCGAACCGCCGGCGGCACAGCGGCGCCCTCGGCGACCCCGAAGGTGCGCAGCAGCTGCGCGCGCTCCGCCTCGTCGCGTTCGGCGGTGAGCGCCTTGGCGTCGTCGGTCGCGGCCTGCACGATCTGGGCGGCGACCTCGACGGCGTCCCCCACCCCGCGCACCCCGAGGACCGCCTGCAGGGTCTGGTCGCGACGCTCGCGGGATGCCGCGTCGGTCGCGAGACGCTGGGCCATGCCGATGTGCCGCTGCGCATGCCGCGCGGACTGCTCGGCCAGCACGGGATCCGCGCCGGTGCGGGCGGAGATGAGGCGCGCAACCTCGGAGATGTCGGGCTCGTTGAGCCGCAGCACGCGCACCCGGGACCGGATGGTGGGCAGCAGGTCGGCGTCGCTCGGCGCGCACAGGATCCACACCGTCTGCGCGGGGGGCTCCTCGAGCGCCTTGAGCAGCACGTTGGAGGTCCGCTCGGCCATGCGGTCGGCGTCTTCCATGACGATGACGCGGTAGCGGCCGAGCGATGGGGCGAAGTAGGAGCGCTCCACGAGCGCGCGGGCATCCTTGATCGTGATGATCACGCCCTCGGTGCGCAGGGAGGTGAGGTCGGGGTGCGTGCCGGCGAGCACCTGGCGCATGGCCTGCTCGTCGCCCGGCTCGGCGATGAGCGCCGCCGCGAACGCGTAGGCCAGGGTCGACCGCCCGGATCCCGGTGGGCCGGTGATGAGCCAGGCGTGCGCGGTGCGCGCGGGGTCGGATGCCGCATCCTGCAGCAGCGCGACGGCGTCGTCCTGCCCCCAGACCGCACCCCACGGAGCAGCGGGTGCGGCCACAGTCGAGGTCATGCGTTCCACCCTAATCGGAGGCTGCGACATCCCCTCGGATGCATCCACAACCCGGGGAATGCGTGTGCCCCGCCGGTGTCTCGCGGACACCGACGGGGCACAGCCGATCAGCTGGGATCAGTCGCCGACGCGCGTCCAGGTGCCGCAGTCGTACGACGCGAATCCCTTGACGGTCGAGTCGAGGAACACCTCGCGACCGGTGGATGCGCCCGAGTCGCCGTCCGTCGCCGGCCAGCGCGAGATCAGCTCCGCGTCGGTGCCGCCGAACCCGGAGAGGACCTCGTAGTAGCAGTACTGTCCGGTCGGCCCGGTCGTGACGTAGTGACCGGCCTGCATCGTGGTGCCGACCGCCTGCACGCCGTTCCCAACCGTCACCGCCGGGGTCGTCAGCTTCAGCAACGGCGTCCACGAGCCGCAGCCGATCGTGCCGAAGCCGTAGTCGGTCGACCTGATGGTGACGATCTGCCGGCCGCCTGTGAAGGCGAAGCCGAACCCGATCGGGTTCCCGCCACTGTCCAGACGCGCCCAGATGCAGCCTTCCGGGGCGTTCGCGTAGTACGTGCCGGCTTTGATCTGGGTCCCGACGCGGTAGCCGGAGATGCTGTCCTTCGTGACCGCCGGTGCGGGTCCGATGACCGTGGCCGTCGCCGCGCTCACGCGGGAAGTGGTCAGGTAGCCGCCGCGCCTGCCGGTGAACACGACCGTGATCTTCTTGCCGTAGTCGGCGGTGGTGAGCCGATAGGCGCTGCCCGTCGCGCCGGCGATGGAGACGCCGTTGCGCTTCCACTGCCAGGTGTACGACGTGACCAGGGGCGACCAGCTGGTGCGATGGGCCGAGAGGATCGAGTTCACGCGCACGGTTCCCGTGATCGTCGGAGCCGTCGTGCCGGTGAACCGCTTGACGACGTACGCGGTCGATGCGCTCGTCACGCTCTTGGTGGCGTACGCGGTGCGCGCGCCTGTCACGCGGACGCTGAGCTTCTTGCCCCAGTCGAGGCTCGTCACCTTGTAGGTCGCTCCCGTGGCACCGGTGATCCCCACGCCGTTGCGCAGCCAGCGGTACGACTTCGACGCCCACGGCGACCAGGTGCCGGCGTTCGCCGTCAGCGTCGATCCGATGATCGGGCTGCCCGAGATCTTGGGCGCCGGGGCGACGAAGACGCCGTACCCGATCGTCACGGCCTTCGTCGTCTGAGTGACGGGCGTGTATCCGGCGCGGCTCGCACGGACGGTCAGGGTCAGCCCTTTGCCGCGCTGGGTGGCCGCCGGAGTGAACGTCGAAGCGGTCGACACCTGGGCTCCGGACACCTTCCACGAGTACGAGAAGGATGCCGTCGGCGCCCATGTCCCGGGCTTCGCGGTCAGCTTCGAACCGACCCGGACCGAACCCGCGATCGCCGGGACCGGCTTCACGGCGAAGGCCGCTGCGCCGATCGTGACCGCGGCCGAGGTCTGGGATGCCGAGTTGTACCCGTCGGCCGTGCCGGTCACCGTCACCGATACGGCTGCGCCCTGCTGCGCGGCGGTCGGTGTGAACGACCCGGCTGTCCCGACAGTGGCTCCGCCGATCTTCCAGGCGTAACTGAGCGAAGCCACCGGCTCCCAGACCCCCGCATTCACCGAGAGCGGCGAATCCACCCTCGGCGTGCCCACGATGATCGGCTGCGGCGCCGTCGTGAACTCCCCTGCAGCGACCGGCTCGGCGGCCGTGAGCGTCTGCGCGTACGGCGTGAACCCGTCGGCCGTGGCAGTCACGTCGGCGCTGATCGTCTTGCCCAGCATCCCGGGCTGCACCTGCAGCGCGAGGTCCGCGGCCTGGCCCTCCGGCTCGGTGTAGGTCGTGCCGTCGACGGACCACACGACGCTCACGGCGGCTTCGCCGGGGGTCCAGCCTGTCGCCGGGATCGACACCGTCGATCCCACCGTCGTGTCGCCGGCGATCGCCAGGTCCGCGGGTGCCGTCACGGCGTCCGCGGCGAACGCCGCGGTCGATGTCAGCGACGAGATGATGACTGCGGCCGTCGCCAGCGCCGCGACCGTTGCGCGTTGTGCGCGCGCGGCGCGTCGTTCTGTGCGTGAATGCACGTGTGCTCCCCCATGAGTTGAGACGGCGGGGATTCCACGACAGCCGAGTGCTGCCGGCGCCCCCGCCCCAAACAGCATAAGAATACGCTTATCTCGCGACATTCCCAGCTTCGGGGCCCCGGGAGGAGCCGGGTACCGTCGGCACCGTGCGTCAGGCGAGGCGCGAACCGACGTGTCGCCTGATCGAGGCGGCGATGTCAGCAGCATCCTGGGAGGCGTCCACCACGACGAACCGGTCGGGCTCGGCAGCGGCGAGGGCGAGGAACGCGTCCCGCACGCGGTCGTGGAACGCCGCCTGCTCGGACTCGAGCCGGTCGAACGGCTTGTCGTCGGCATCCAGGCGCGCCCGCGCCGCCTCATGATCGAGGTCGAGCAGGATCGTGACGTCCGGCAGCAGATCACCGGTCGCCCACAGGGAGAGCCGGCGCACCTCGTCCGGGTCGAGCACGCGTCCGGCGCCCTGATAGGCCACCGAGGAGTCGAGGTAGCGATCCTGGATCACGACGTCGCCGCGCTCGAGCGCGGGACGCACGACGGATGCCACATGGTGGGCGCGGTCGGCCGCATACAGCAGGGCCTCTGCGCGCGGAGACACCTCTCCGCGGTGGTGCAGCACGATGTCGCGGATGAGCACGCCCACCTCGGTGCCGCCCGGCTCGCGCGTGCGCACGACCGTGTGGCCGGTCTGCTCGAGCCAGTCCTGCAGCAGAGCCGCCTGGGTCGTCTTGCCGACGCCGTCACCGCCCTCGAAGGTGATGAACAGGCCGGTCACTTCTTCGTCGCGCCCTTGGTCGCCGTGGTCTTCTTCGCGGTCGTGGTCTTCTTCGCCGCCGTCGCGCGCTTGGTGGTGCGCTTGGGCGCCGGACCCTTCGCACGCTTGTCGGCGAGCATCTGCACGGCCCGGTCGAACTCGACGGACATGGGGTCTTCGCCTCGCGGGATGGTGACGTTCGTCTCGCCGTCGGTGACGTACGGGCCGAACCGGCCATCACGGATGCGGATCGGCTTGCCCGAGACGGGGTCTGCGTCGAACTCCTTCAGCGCACTCGATGCCCGGCGTGCGCCGTACTTCGGCTGAGCGTAGATCTCGAGGGCCTGCTCGAGCGTCACATCGAAGATCTGCTGCTCGCTCTGCAGCGTGCGCGAGTCGGCGCCCTTCTTGAGGTAGGGACCGTAACGGCCGTTCTGCGCCGTGATCGGATCGCCCGACTCGGGATCGGTGCCGACGGTGCGCGGCAGGTCGAGCAACTGCAAGGCGGTGTCGAGATCGATGGTGTCGACCGACATGCTCTTGAACAGGGAGGCGGTGCGCGGCTTCGGCGCCGCCTCCTTCTTCGCTCCCCGCTTGGGCTTGGGGGGTTCGACGACCTCTCCGGTCTCCTCGTCGACGAGTTCGTCGGACGGCGGGTCGACCTCCTGCACGTACGGGCCGAAGCGGCCGTCCTTGACGACCACGAGCTTGCCGTTCGCCGGGTTCTCGCCGAGCACGCGGTCACCGGCGACCGGCGCCTCGATCAGCTCCTGCGCGCGGGCCGCGGTCAGCTCGTCGGGCGCGAGGTCCTCCGGCAGATTGACGCGGCGCGGGTCCGCCTCGGGGTGCGCCGGGTCGGTGACCTCGAGATAGGGCCCGTAGCGGCCGATGCGCAGCGTCGCGGTGTCTGTGATCGGGGTGGAGTTGAGCTCTCGCGCGTCGATCTCCCCGAGGTTGTCGACGATGTTGCGCAGCCCGACGTGCTCGCCGCCGCCGAAGTAGAACTCCTTCAGCCAGTCCACGCGCTTCTGCTCGCCGCGGGCGATGGCATCCAGGTCGTCTTCGAGTTCCGCCGTGAAGTCGTAGTCGATGAGCTCGGAGAAGTGCTGCTCCAGCAGGCGAACGACGCTGAACGCCGTCCAGCTCGGAACGAGCGCCTGCCCGCGCTTGGTGACGTACCCGCGGTCCAGGATCGTGTCGATGATGCTCGCGAACGTCGACGGGCGGCCGATGCCGCGCTCCTCGAGGGCCTTCACGAGCGAGGCCTCCGTGTAGCGGGGCTTCGGGTTGGTGGCATGGCCCTTGGGCTCCACGTCCTGCACGGCCAGCACGTCACCGACCGCGAGCTGCGGGAGCCGCTGGTCGTCGGCTTTGTCGGCATCCGAACGCTTCTCGTCGCGCCCCTCTTCATACGCCTCGAGGAATCCCCGGAACGTGTAGACCGTGCCGGAGGCCGTGAACTCCGCCTTGCGCTCCCCGGCCGCGACCGTGAGGGTCACGGTGGTGGTCTCGTAGGTGGCATCCGACATCTGACTCGCGACCGTGCGCTTCCAGATCAGGTCGTACAGCCGCAGCTCGTCGCGATCGAGACCGGCGGACACCTGGGCGGGCGTCCGGAACGTCTCGCCCGACGGACGGATCGCCTCGTGCGCCTCCTGCGCGTTCTTGCTCTTGCTCGCGTACACGCGCGGGTTCAGCGGCACCGCCTTGGCCCCGTACAGCTGCACCGCCTGCTCGCGCGCCGCCGTCACCGCCTGCTGCGACAGCGCGGTGGAGTCGGTGCGCATATAGGTGATGTACCCCTTCTCATAGAGGCGCTGCGCGACGCTCATCGCGTGCTTCGCGCTCATCGAGAGCTTGCGCCCCGCCTCCTGCTGCATCGTGGAGGTGGTGAACGGGGCGTACGGGCGCCGGGTGCCGGGCTTGGATTCGAGCGCGGTGACGGATGCCTCGCCGGCGACGGCCACGGCCTCGGCGAGCGCGGCCGCAGCCTGCTCGTCCAGCACGACCACGGGCTTCTTGAGCTCACCCCGGTCGTCGAAGTCGGACCCCCGGGCGATCGGGGCTCCATCGAGGCGTGCCAGGGTCACCCCGAACGAGTCGCTCGCCTTCGCCGCCGTCGCGACCACGTCCCAGTACGAGGCGGAGACGAACGCGATGCGCTCGCGCTCCCGGTCGACGACCAGCCGCGTCGCAGCGGACTGCACGCGCCCCGCGGACAGCCCCTGCTGCACCTTCATCCACAGCACCGGCGACACGTCCCACCCGTAGAGGCGGTCGAGGATGCGGCGGGTCTCCTGGGCGTCGACGAGGTCGAGGTCGAGGTCGCGGGTGCTGTCGACGGCTGCTCGGATGGCATCCTTCGTGATCTCGTGGAAGACCATGCGCTTGACCGGCACCTTGGGCTTGAGCGTCTCCAGAAGATGCCACGCGATGGCCTCGCCCTCGCGGTCTTCATCTGTGGCCAGCAGCAGCTCGTCCGCGGACTTGAGCGCGCGCTTGAGCTCGGCGACGGTCTTCTTGCCGCGCTCGGACTCCACGTAATAAGGGGAGAAGTCGTTCTCGATGTCGATCGAGTAGCGCCCCACCGACGTCTTCTTCAGCTCCGCCGGGATGGCCTTGCGGTCGGCGAGGTCGCGGATGTGACCCACAGAGCTCAGCACCTCGTAGCCGTCGCCGAGGTAGCCCTGGATCGACTTCATCTTCGTCGGTGACTCGACGATGACGAGCTTCTTTCCGCTTGTCGCTGCTTTAGGCACGGGGCGTCCTTTCGTTCGATGCACACCATACACATGCACGGCTGTGCACCGACGGGAATTCTCTCAGGGCGTGCGCGGCGGCACGATCACGGTTCGCCCCGTGACCCTCACGGCTCGACGGGAGGGCCGGCGCGTGCCCGGGCGATGGCCTGCAGCGATCCGAACGGCACGGTGACCGAGACGGTCGCGACAAGCTCATCGAGCGTACAGGCATGCAGCCGCGAGCCGGATGCCGCCGCCACCTGCGCTGCGCGTGCGCACGGGTCGGCCGGCCCGCCGTCACCGGCGGGAGCTAGTCCGGACACGGTGTCGTCGGCGGCGAGCGCAGCGGCGTCCGCACTGTCCGCCGCCCG
>NZ_DATEJS010000327.1:0-8336 GCF_035277845.1 Microbacterium sp. | reverse complement strand
AATCGGGTCTGGCAGATCACTCCACTGCCCACCGGCGAGAGCGGGACGTGCTTTCCCCTCGGCGATGAGCTGATCGAGCACGGAGACTCGCACGGGGCTCAGCCGCGCTACGGGACGGCCGTGGTTGGTCACGATCAGCTCCTCCCCCGCTTCGACGCGGCGGAGCACTTCGGCGCTGTTGTTGCGCATCTCGCGGTGACTGATCGTCCCGGACATGTCGCACAGCGTAGCACTTTGGGAGTGGTCGGGGGCTGGAATTGGCCGCTCAACAGCCGAATCGTGATACATGACGGCACCATAGCGAGGGTGTACGACATCGGCGGGGAGACGCGTTTCGTCTCGCTGCGCTCGCTCAACGACCGGCGAGGCACGCGGTGTTCACACCTGAGGTGCATCCACCTTGCTATCCGCCAAGATGGGAGCCATGTCCATCCAGCACGAGAAGGCGTTCGAAGACGAGATCTGCGCGTACCTGGCCGCGCGGGGGTGGGCGTACGACACCGACAACTCCGGCTACGACAAGGTGCGTGCACTGCACCGCGGCGACGTGCTCGACTGGCTCCGCACCACCCAGCCGGATGAGTACGCGAAGGTCGTGAAGCCCGCGGCATCCGGACCCGAACGCTCCACGGCCGAGGACCAGCTGCTCGATCGGCTCGTGAAGACCCTCGACGCCCCGCTCGAGGCCGGCGGCGGCACGCTCAACGTGCTGCGCCGCGGCTTCAAGAAGACACCGGCGTCGTTCGCCATGTGCGAGTTCAAGCCCGCGATGAGCCACAATGCCACCCGGAACGCCCGCTACGAAGCCGTGCGGCTGCGCGTGATGCGGCAGGTGTACTACTCCAGCAAGAACACGCAGTCGATCGACTTGGTGCTGCTCGTCAACGGCCTGCCGGTCGCGACCATCGAACTCAAGACGGATGACTCGCAGACGCTCGACGACGCGATCGCCCAGTACCGCACTGCCCGCGATCCGAAGGGCGAGCCGCTGCTCGGCTTCGCGAATCGCTGTCTCGTCCACTTCGCGGTGTCCACCGACGAAGTGGCGATGACCACCCGCCTGCAGGGCAAGGCGACGCTGTTCCTGCCCTTCAACCTCGGCCACGATGGCGGAGCGGGCAACCCGGTCGATCCCATGCACGCCGCGACCGCCTACCTCTGGGAGCGTGTGTTGCAGCGGGATGCCTGGCTGCATATCCTCGGTCGCCTGCTGCACCTCGAGAAGAGCACGCGGACCGACCCGATCACCGGCGAGACGACCATCTCGACCACGCTGCTGTTCCCCCGCTTCCACCAGTGGGAACTCGTGACCGAACTCCTCGCCACGGTCGCCGAGGAGGGACCTGGACACCGCTATCTCGTGCAGCACTCCGCCGGGTCCGGGAAGACGAACTCGATCGCCTGGCTGGCGCACGGCCTGTCGAGCCTTCATGATGCCGCCGACCACAAGGTCTTCGACACCGTCATCGTCGTCACGGATCGCACCGTGCTCGACGATCAGCTGCAGAAGGCGATCAAGCAGATCGAAGGTGTCGACGGAACCGTCGCCACGATCAACTCCGACGAGGTGCGCAAGGCCGGGGAGGCATCCAAGTCGGCCCTGCTCGCGCGGGAGCTGCTCAGCGGCAAGCTCATCGTCATCGTGACGATGCAGACGTTCCCGTTCGCCCTGCAGGCCATTCGCGAGAACAAGGGCCTCGCCGACCGGCACTTCGCGATCATCGCCGATGAAGCGCACTCGTCCCAGACAGGCCGCACCTCGCAGCAGCTGCGTCAAGCCCTGACCGCGGAAGAGCAAACCGACCTCGACGACGGCGGTGAGATCGACACCGAGGCGGTCCTGGCTGCCGAGATGGCATCCCGCGCGGACTCCCCGAACCTGTCGTTCTTCGCGTTCACCGCGACCCCCAAGGCGAAGACGCTCGAGCTGTTCGGGCGCCCGGATGCCGCCGGGCTCCCGCAGCCCTTCCACGTGTACTCGATGCAGCAGGCGATCGAAGAGGGCTACATCCTCGACGTCCTGCGAAATTACACGACCTACGGCACTGCGTTCCAGATCGCGGAGGGCGCCGCCAAGCGGCATCTCGAAGCGATCGACCTCGTCGACGAGGCCGAGGCCGTCAAGGGCCTCATGCGCTGGGTATCGCTACATCCGACGAACATCGCCCAGAAAGTGCAGATCATCGTCGAGCACTACCGCGAGAACGTGCGCCATCTGCTTGGCGGCCATGCCAAGGCGATGGTGGTCACGGCGTCGCGCGAGGCGGCCGTGCGGTACAAACAGGCCATCGACGCGTACATCGCCAAGCGGAAGTACCCGCTGGCGACGCTCGTCGCATTCTCCGGCACCCTGACGGCCGAACAGGTGTCCGGCGTCTCCTTCGCCGGGATCGAGTCGCCCTACTCGGAAGCCAACCTCAACACCGGCCTGCGCGGCCGCACCCTTCCCGTCGCGTTCGCATCCGATGACTTCCAGGTGCTCATCGTGGCGAACAAGTATCAGACCGGGTTCGACCAGCCGCTGCTGTGCGCGATGTACGTCGACAAGCGACTGTCGGGAGTCACCGCGGTTCAGACGCTGTCACGCCTCAACCGCACCTACCCCTCCGCAGGCAAGGACACCACGTACATCCTCGACTTCGTGAACGATCCCGACGAGATCCTCGAGTCGTTCAAGCCGTACTACCGCACGGCCGAGCTCACCGAGCGGACCGACCCCGACCTCGTCCACGACATCATCACCAAGCTCGACGCCGCGTTCATCTACACCGACGCGGAGGTTGACGCCTTCACCGAGGCGTTCCTGGCCGAGAAGTCGCACGGCGCTCACACGGCGCCGCTGAAGGCCGCGGCAGACCGGTTCAACGCGCGCTACGCGACTGCCGTCGCTTCCGGCGACAAGACGACCGTCGAGGAGCTCGACCTGTTCCGCAAGGATGTCGGCTCGTTCGTGCGGCTCTACGACTTCCTGTCGCAGATCATCGACTACCGCGACACGTCGCTCGAGAAGCGGTCCCTGTTCCTGCGTCTGCTGCTGCCGCGGCTGACCGGCCGGGTGAGCGCGGATCCGATCGACTTCTCGGCGGTGGAACTGACCCACATCAAGCAGACCCGCACCGGTGATCGGATGCTCGACCTGGCATCCGGCGAGGTCGTGCCGCTGAGGCCCGCCGGCAGCGCGGGCTCCGGCGCCGCCCACGACCCCCGGATGGCGCGTCTCGCCGAGATCCTCGCCCGCATCAACGAGCTGTTCGCCGACGAGGACTTCAGCACGTCGGGATTGGAGTCCTGGGTGCAGGGAGTCACAGCGGTGCTCGTCGAGAACCCGCAGATCCGTGCCCAGGCCGCTGTGAACACGCAGACGCAGTTCGTCGAGTCTCCGGACCTCGCCGACGCGGTCATCGAGGCCGTGCTCGACAATCAGGCCATGGGCGGACGCCTGGTCGACATGGTGCTCGGGCGCCCCGAGGTGAGGGCGCAGTTCATCCGGCGCATGGGCGAACTCGCTCACGAGAACCTGCGGATCGAGCACGAAGAGGGTCTCGCCGGCTGATCTCCGCGGGCCTGGTTCGTCCACAGCCCGCCGTCGGCCGTCCGCTCTCCACAGAAGTGGATCCCGTCGGCCGCCCGCCTGCCGTGGTCCGCAGGATGAGTGGCATGACCCATGCCGCCCCGCCCGTCGTCAAGCTGTCCACGACCGCCGAAGCCGTCGCCTTTCTCCCTGCACTCGCGGGGCTGCCGGCACAGAACTGTCTCCTGATCGCTCCCTTCGGGGGCAAGCATGCCTCGCGCGCGATGCGGATCCTCGTGGAAGCTGAGCCGACGGATGCGTCCGCGCGCCGACATGCGTCCGCCGCGCTCGGCGCGCTCTCGAAAGTCCCCCGATGTGACAGCGTCGTGGTCGCCGTCTACCGCGACGAGCCGTTCTCCGAGATCGGCCCGGCCTGGCATGTCGCCCTCGGGGTCATCCTCGAGCGACTGCATTCGTCGGGCTTCGACATCAAGGATGCAGCCATCGTGGCGGGCGACGGGTGGATGCCGTTCTTCGAGGGCGATCCGGATGCGCCTCAGCCACTCGACGAGATCCAAGCGGCGACGCGGAAGGTCCCCGACGACGCGGCCGTGGACTCGACGCTCTACCGACTGCCGGACTCTGACCCCGAACTCGCCGCCGTCGTCACGGAGCTGATGCTCGACCGGATCGTCGACGGCGGCGAGGCGGACTCCTTCGGACGGATCGCACGCACCGACCCGCCGAACCCGATCGACGTGCTCGAAAGGGCGCTCGCCGCTGACCCCGAGGACGCGAATGCGCAGACGCTCGCCCGGCTGCTGGCTCAGATCGATTCCGAGGGGGCCGTCGACCGCACCGTGCTGCAGATCGCGTTCGGTGCCGAGACCGGCGCCCTCTCCTGGAACCGCACCCTGATGCTCCGCATCGAGGCCGCAGAGGCGGGATGCGCGCCGGTCGACCTCATGATTCAGCGCGGCGAGGACCGCCAATCGAAACGCCTGGCCGACCTGCTCACCGGTCGGACGCGGGAGGTCCCCTCGAGTGGCCGGCTGGAGGCCGGTGCCGTGCTCCTCAGTCGTGCTGTCGTCCACTGCTCCGTGCCCGACCGCGCCTGGACCATGTGCGCGCTAGCCTGGGTGCGCTGGGCGCTCGGGCTGACGACCTCCGCATTCGAGATGCTCGACGCCGCGCAGCGGGTCGACCCGGGCAACAGCCACGTTCCGGTGCTGCGAACCGTCTTCCATCATCTGGCGCCGCAGTGGCTGTACCAGGAGCCGTCACCGAACCGGAGCGAACGTCGCCGGCGGACGAAGGGGCGCGAGTGACAACCTCACCGCACGGCGAGAGCACGTCTTCGGAGCAGGCCGGGACTGAGAACCGGCCGTCAGTCCGCGAGCATAGGCACGGTGCGCGGGCGCACCAGCGTCCACAGCGACACCACCGCGACCAGCGCGCAGCCGATCATCACCATGGCCATGGTGGTGGCCGTGATGCCCGAACCAGCGGCGATCATGCCCACGATCGGCGAGACCAGGCCGGCGACCACGCTGTTCGCCGCGCCCAGCAGGGACGCCGCGGTGCCCGCCGCCGATCCGTGCCGGTCGAGCGCGAGCACCTGTCCGCACGGGAAGGTGAAGCCGCACGCGGTCATGAAGAAGAAGAGCGGAACGATCGTGCCCCACATGCCGAGGTGCAGCTGGTCGGTCACGATGATCGCGACGGATGCCAGCACGAGGGCGGCGGTCGACCAGGCGAGCACCCACTGCGGGCCGAAGTGCCGCGCCAGGCGCGACGCCACCTGCACGCCACCGACGACGCCCACCGAGTTGGCGGCGAACAGCATGCCGAACTGCTGCGGGGTGAACCCGTAGCCGTCCTGGAAGAGGAACGACGAGCTCGACAGGTAGGAGAAGAGTCCGCTGAAGGCCATCGCGCCGATGATGAGCACACCGACGAACACCCGGTCGCGGAAGACGCTGCCGTAGCGCTGCCAGAGCGTGTGGTCCGCTGCGCCGCGCGACCCGCGCGGGAGCGTCTCGGGCAGCACGAACAGCGAGCACACCAGCATCACGACCCCGTAGGCCGCCAGCACGAGGAAGATGCCGCGCCACGGCATCACCAGCAGAAGCGCCGAGCCGACGAGCGGCGCCGCGACCGGCGCGACGCCCGAGACGAGCGAGAGCCGGCTGAGCATCACGACGAGCCGGCGTCCGCCGAACAGGTCCCGCACCATCGCCATCGCGACGACGCCTCCCGCGGCCGCGCCGATGCCCATCACGACACGCGCGCCACCGAGCAGCAGCAGCGACGGGGCGAGAGACGCGACGACGGATGCCAGCACGTGCAGGGCGGTCACGACGAGCAGCGGCACACGGCGACCGACGCGGTCGCTGAGCGGTCCGACGATGAGCTGACCGAGCCCGAAGCCGATCATGGTGCCGGTGAGCGTCAGCTGCACCATTGCCGCCGAGGTGTGGAAGTCGTGCTGCACGACGGGGAACGCCGGAAGGTACAGGTCGATCGTGAACGGTCCGAGCGCGGTGAGCGCTCCGAGCAGCACGACGTAGAGTGCGCGCCGCGCGTTCGGCAGCGCATCCCCGGGATACCGCGTCGGCGCTGCGACACGCACGGATCCCGTGGTGACCGGGATGGAGCCGGTGTAGAGCGACTCGCCGGCGGGCTGAGGCTCGACGGCCGGGTCGCCTGCGGGGGCGACGACGGGAACGGATGCGGTGTCGAACACGGGGACTCGATCTCGGATGGGAGGGGACGCCGACTCGTTCGGCACTGCACATCCAGCTTATGGTGTCTTCGTCAACAAATGCTGAACGGAATTCGGCAACCGTGCCGCTCGGGGCGGCGCGGCATGTCACCCACTGTCGGCGGTCCGGCGTAGCCTCGAAGGGTGACCCCGGAACTCGAAGCCCGCATCATCGCGGACTCTCGTGATCGAGTGGCGTGGCTGCGAGCGCGCTCCCGTGGGATCACCGCGACCGACGTCGCCACACTGACGTCGGAACGGGCGATCGCCCGCGCCGCCGAGGCCAAGCTCAACGGGTCGGGGTTCACCGGCAACGCCTACACCGACCACGGACGGCGCCGCGAGCCGGAGATCGCCGCGTGGGTCGCCGCGACGCACGGCATCGAGCCGTCGTCGGCGCTGTTCCACGCCGTCGTCGAGAAGCGCCACCTCGCGACGCCGGACGGAATCGCCCAGGATGCCGACGGCCGCATCATCCTCGCGGAGATCAAGACCACCAACAAGACGTGGCGATCCATCCCCCGCAACTACCTGCGCCAGGTCTGGTGGCAGCAGCATGTGATCGGCGCCGAGCGGACGCTCGTGGCGTGGGAGGAGCACGACGAGTTCGTGCCCGTGCGCGACGAGCCCCGCTGCGTGTGGGTCGACCGCGACGACGTCGAGATCGCCAAACTCGTGAAGCTCGCCACGTGCCTCATCGACGAGCTGTACAGCCGCACGCAGCTGGGCCGCAGCGTCTACGCCGACCGGGTGCCGCGGTCGGGTTCGGCGCGGCAAGCCACCCGGGACGCCTACCGCGCGCTCGCCCTCGCGGACTGACCGTCAGCCGACCGGCACCAGCACGCGCCGCGCGGATGCCACGACCTCGTCGGCGATCGCCTCGAGCAGCGGCGACCGCAGATTCCACTGCTGCCAGTGCAGCGTCACATCGATCGGATCGCCCGGCAGCTCGACCAGTCGCCCGTCGGAGAGTTCCGCGTCGCACTGGAATTCCGGCAGCATCCCCCACCCGAGACCGAGCTTGACGGCGATCGCGTAGTCGTTCGATGCGGGCACGTAGTGACGCGGCATGATCCCCGGGTCGATGCCCCGTGCGTCGAGCCACTGCGCCTGCAGGTCGTCGCGCCGGTCGTAGTCCACCCGCGGCGCTGCCGAGAGGCCGTCCGGTCCGTCGGCGAGCCACCGGTCGACGTAGCCGGGCGTCGCCACCGGGCGGTAGCGCATCGCGCCGAGCGGCTGCACGCGGCATCCGGCCACCGGCGTCGCGCGCGAGGTGACCGCGCCCATCACGGTGCCGGACTCGAGGAGCGCGGCGGTGAAGTCCTGGTCGTCGCGGTGCAGGTCGAAGACGACCGGATGCCGCCCAGCGAGCCGCGCGAGCGGCTGCAGGAACCACGTGCCGAGGGAGTCCGCGTTGACGGCGAGCGGCACCGACACGACCGCCCCCTGTTCCGGTTCCGCGCCGAGCTCGGCGAGCGCATCGTGCTCGAGGAGCGCGACCTGCCGCGCGAGGCGCACCACCGCCTCCCCCGCGGCGGTCGGTCGCACGGGCTTGGACCGCACGAGCAGCACCTGCCCGAGCTGCTCCTCGAGCGCCTTGATGCGCTGGCTCACCGCCGACGGCGTGACGTGGAGGCGACGGGCCGCGGCATCCAGGGTCCCTTCCGCGACGACCGCGGCGACGGTTTCGGCGAGCTCGAACGGGATTCGCACATAAGTCAGGCTAATGCAGCCTAAGGATCATGAGCTGTACTTGTCCGCCGCTCACCCGTAGCGTCGAATCGTGCTCACCGCCGCTCTCGCCGGTCTCGGACTCGGTCTCTCGCTCATCGTCGCCATCGGCGCCCAGAACCTGTTCGTGCTGCGTCAGGGGCTGCGGCGCGACCACGTGCTGGCGGTGGCCGTGGTGTGCACGCTGTCGGATGCCGCGCTCATCGTGCTCGGCGTCTCCGGGGTCGGCCTCGCCCTCCAGACCATGCCGTGGCTGCTGGTGGTCGCCCGCTGGGCCGGAGCGGTGTTCCTGCTCGTGTACGCGGCGCTCGCGGCACGGCGGGCGTGGCG
>NZ_DATEJS010000326.1:0-3132 GCF_035277845.1 Microbacterium sp. | reverse complement strand
GCACCCCAGCAGCCGCCGGCACCGCCGCAGTCGCCCACCGCGCCGCCGCCCCCGGTGCCGCCCGCGTCCTGACCGGGCGCCGGCACGACACGATCGGCCTCAGCCGCGCAGGATCTCCAGCGCGGCTGAGGCCGCGTTGTGTCCGCCGACACCGCTGACGGCACCGCCCCGGGTGGCGCCGGAGCCGCAGACCAGGATGCGCTCGTGCCCGGTCGCCACGCCCCAGCGTTCCGCCGGGGTGACGGGGTCCGCATCCCCGTCGAGCCAGGGCCACGACAGCGCGCCGTGGAAGATGTCGCCGCCGCGCATGCCCAGGCTCTGCTGCAGATCCTCGGTGGTGCGCGCCTCGATGCACGGGCGGCCGTCGGCCGTCTCGTAGAGGCAGTCCTCGATGGGCTCGGCGAGCACCGAGTCGAGCGATCGCTGCGCCGCCGCGAGCAGCTCTGCGCGCAACGCGTCGTTGTCGCCGCCCGCGGCGATCCGGTGCGGCACGTGCAGCCCGAACAGGGTGAGCGTCTGAGCGCCCGACGCGCGCAGCTGCGCACCGAGGATCGTCGGGTCGGTGAGGGAATGGCAGTAGATCTCGGCCGGGAGGGGATCGGGGATGCCGCCGCCCGCGGCGCGCGCGTGCGCGGCATCCAGCTGGGTCATCGTCTCGTTGATGTGGAACGTGCCCGCGAACGCCGCCGTCGGTGCGACCTGCTCGTCTTTCAGCCGCGGCAGGCGCGTGAGCAGCATGTTGAGCTTCACCTGCGCACCCTCCGGGCTCGCCGCGGGGTCTTCGCCGAGCAGCTCGGACAGCACCGCCGGACCGACTCCGGACAGCACGAGCCGTCCCCGCAGCGTCTCCGTGGGGGTGGTCACCTCCCCGTCGGGCGTCACCGCGGTCACGGTCACGCCGGTGCGGATCTCGGCGCCGGCCGCCCGCGCGGCCCGTTCCAGCTCGGCCGTCACCTGACCCATGCCGCCGACAGGCACATCCCAGTCCCCGGTGCCGCCGCCGATCACGTGGTAGAGGAAGCAGCGGTTCTGGCGCAGGGATGCGTCGTCGGCTTTGGCGAAGGTTCCGATCAGGCCGTCGGTCAGGGCGATGCCGCGCGCGATGTCCGTGTCGAGGCTGTCGCGCAGCAGGGCGCCGAGGGGCTGCTCCACGACGGCCTCCCACAGTGCGTCGTCCCCGAGCCGGGCACGCAGCGCGGATGCCGCCGGCAGCGGATCGGTCATCGTCGGGAACACCGTCCGCGCCAGCGGCGCGAGCCGCTCGGAGAACGCGGCGAACCGGCTCGCCTCAGCGGCGTCGCCGGTGACCCGCAGGAACGAGGCGGCGGTGGCGGCGGCATCCTGCGTGTCGACCAGGATGCCGCGCTCGGGCGCGGTCGGGTCGGGCGTGTACGAAGAGTAGCGACGGCGCTTGAGGCGGATGTCGAGGCCGAGGTCGCGGATGATCCGCTGCGGCAGCAGGCTCACGAGATACGAATAGCGGGAGAGACGGGCATCCACACCGGGCCATGGCCGCTCCGAGACCGCCGCTCCGCCGACGTGGTCCAGCCGCTCCAGCACCACCACCGTCAGGCCGGCGCGGGCCAGGTAGGCGGATGCCACGAGGGCGTTGTGCCCGCCGCCGACGATGACGACGTCGTGGGTGGCGGGGTCGGAGGTGCGACGCTGCATGATTCCACGCTAGCGGCGGGACACCCGCACTCCGGCCGACCGGACCCGCACCGGATCAGTACCGTGGAGGCATGAGCTCACCTGCGCCCGAATCCCTTCCCGGTACCGACGACCTCGTCGCGCTCGAGCGCATCGCCGTCGACATCGTGCGCGAAGCGGGGGAGCTCGCCCGCCGCCGTCGCGCCGAGGGGGTGCACATCGCCGCGACCAAATCCGCCGCCGCCGACATCGTGACCGCCGCCGACCGCGAGGTCGAGCTGCTCATCCGTGCGCGGCTCGCCGAGCTGCGCCCCGACGACGGCTTCCTCGGCGAGGAGTCCGGCGCCGAGCGCGGCACCACCGGCGTCACGTGGGTGGTCGACCCGATCGACGGCACCGTCAACTACGCGTACGGCATCCCGGCGTACGCCAC
Organism: Microbacterium sp.; assembly: GCF_035277845.1. Classification (GTDB taxonomy): domain Bacteria; phylum Actinomycetota; class Actinomycetes; order Actinomycetales; family Microbacteriaceae; genus Microbacterium. The sequence continues at coordinate 1,049 of NZ_DATEJS010000326.1, read as the reverse complement.
GAGCGTCGCGGCGGTCGCCGGAGAGCCCGACCCGCAGAGCTGGACCGCGCTCGCCGGAGCCGTGTACAACCCGGTCACCGGCGAGCTGTTCCGGGCGACGCTCGGTCAGGGCGCCTGGCTCGAGCAGGATTCCGATCCGGATGCCGCCCCGGTGCGCCTGCAGGTGAACGACGAGCCGGGCCCCGCGGGGGCTCTCGTCGCCACGGGCTTCGGATACGACCCGGCCACGCACGCCGGCGACCTCGAGCGGGTGGAGCGCGTGATGCCGATGGCACGCGACATCCGGCGCATGGGGTCGGCGGCCCTCGACCTGGCGTTCGTCGCCGCGGGCCGCCTCGACGGCTACTTCGAGCGCGGCATCCACCCGTGGGACCACGCCGCCGGCGGGCTGCTCGTGACGGAGGCGGGCGGCGTCCTCGGCGGGGAACCCGGCGGGCGCCCCGGCAACACGATGGCCATCGCGACCGGCCCCGCACTGTTCGAGCGGATCGAGTCGGCGGTTCGGACGCGCTGACCGCGCGCGTGTCTACCGGTTTCCCAGCCGAAGCCGGTAGTGTTTACCTGTTCGTTATCTTCGGCCCCCAACGATGATGCGGACATCCTCCCCTTTCCGTCGCGTTTACCCCGTGCGATTCGACCGAGAGCAGAGCTGTGCCTTCAGAAGAGCGTGCCCCCGCGGCGCCCCTGACACGACGCGCTGCTCGGCGGGCCCTGCCGTCGAGCGGACCGGCGCAGCTGACCCGCCGTCAGCTGCGAGACGCCGCGGGCATGCCTCGTCATTCCGACCCCTTCGTGCGCCAGCAGGATGTCGAGCCGGTCGTGCAGCTCGAGGTCGTCGCGCCGGTCGTCGCCGAGCCGTCCGCTCCCGTCATGGTCGAGCCGCTCGCAGTGGCCGAACCGGTCGTCGAGCCCGCCCCGCACGCGGAACCCGCCGCACCGACCGCTGCGAAGCCCGTCGCACCGCGGGTCGACGAGTTCGAGCGCGCTGCGCAGCTGTTCGCCTTCACCGGTGAGAACGCCACCATCTCCACCACCTCCAGCACGTCGGC
>NZ_DATEJS010000325.1:0-7455 GCF_035277845.1 Microbacterium sp. | reverse complement strand
TCATCCCTGCGTGGCACCGTCATCGTCCTGCAGGACGCGGGCTTCACGGACGACGAGGTCATCGACTGGCTCTTCGCCGTCGAGGACTCGATCGGCCGCCCGCCGCTGGACGCCCTTCTCGAGGGGCGCAAGAGCGAGGTGCGCCGGGTCGCCCGCGCCCTGGCCTGATCGACCGAGTCAGCGCGTGCGCACGGTCGCCGCACGCGCGAGGCCGCGCAGCTCCTCGAGAGCGGCGGCGCCCACCGCACCATCCTGCAGGGCGCTCTCCGCCTCGGCGGCGTAGTCCGCGATGAGCTGCTCGACCCGGTCGAGCGCGCCCGTGCGTCGGATGAGCTGCTGCATCGCCTGGATCGCGCGGTCGTCCAGCTGCCGGTCGCCCAGCCGCGCGTCGAACAGCGCCCGCTCGTCGGGGTCCGCCGCCTCGCGCGCATACGCGACCAGGACGGTGCGCTTGCCCTCGCGCAGGTCGTCGCCGCTCGGCTTGCCGGTCACCGACTCGTCGCCGAACACCCCGAGCACGTCGTCGCGCAGCTGGAACGCCATCCCCACCGCGTGGCCGAACCAGGCCAGGGTGGCGTGCTGCGCGGGGGATGCCGCGGCCAGCGCCGCGCCGATCACCAGGGGCTGCTGCACGCTGTACCGTGCCGACTTCAGCGACGCGACCCGGAGTGCGCGTTCGGCGTGCTCGTCGTCGGGGGCGATCGTGAAGCTCGATTCCTCGGCGATGTCGAGGAACTGGCCGATGGTCACCTCGCGGCGCATGCGCGCATACTCCGTGCGGGCGGCGACGGCCTGGGCGGGAGGCACCTGCAGCAGCGACTCCTCGTACAGGTCGTCGCTCCAGGCGACGAGCAGGTCGCCGAGCAGCACCGCGCCGGAGCGCCCGAACGCGTCGGCGTCGCCGTGCCAGCGGGCGGAGTGGTGCGCGGCCTCGAGGGACCGATGCGCGGCGGGCCGGCCCCGGCGCGTGTCGGAGTTGTCGATGAGGTCGTCGTGCACGAGGGCGGCGGCGTGGAAGACCTCGAGCGCCCCGGCGGCGGCGATGACGGCGTCGGGCGGGGATGCCGCGTCCACGCCGCGCGGCTCCTCCACCGCCCTCCACCCGGCGATGCAGAACCGGGCACGAAGCCGCTTCCCGCCGGCCAGCGCCTCCGCTCCGGCGTGCAGCAGAAGGGCCGCTTCGTCGCCCATTCCGGACGTGCCGGCGCGCTGGGCATCGAGGAACTGGTCAAGACGCTGGGAAACCGCTTCGATCGGATCCGGGGTGGGCGCCACGGGCCTAGCCTAGTCAATAGAAGGGCGCGTAGAATCGTCGCCAACAGAACAGCCGAGGGGGTTGCATGCCACTCTCCGAACAGGAACAGCGTCTGCTCGATGAGATGGAGCGTCAGCTCCTGCACAGCGATGCAGATGTCGTCGGTGCGCCCGGATCAGGGCGCGGGCTCAGCTATCGCCGCATCGTCTACGGCACTGTGCTCGTCCTCCTCGGGCTCGGCGGTCTCGTCGCAGGTGTCGCCCTGCCGATGATCGTCGTCGGTGTGATCGGGTTCGTCGTCATGCTCGGCGGTGTGGTCCTCGCCGTCACGCCGAACAGGCGCGGCGGGTCCGGTTCCGCCGATGAGGGATCGTCGGACGGCCCGTCTGCGAAGCCGTCTCCCAAGTTCATGGACCGCATGAACGACCGCTGGGATCGCCGGCACGACGGGCACCAGTAGCCCCCGGCCCCCCGAACACCACCCACACCGATCCGCTCCGGCGGGTCGGTGTTTTTTCGTGCCCGGGGGCATCGGTGGGGGACCGGGGCGCGTCTTCCTCGCAAAGTGGAGGAGAGTGGAGTAAAGTGGCGCACACCTGCTGGGGTGGCAGGGTCAAGCGGTGAACCGGACGGGGGTGAGCGGCGTTGTTGCTCGGCACGCATACCCCCAAACTCGACGACAAGGGCCGCGTCATCCTGCCGGCGAAATTCCGTGACGACCTCGGCGGCGGCATCGTCGTCACCCGCGGCCAGGAGCGCTGCCTCTACGTGTTCAGCACGGAGGAGTTCGAGCGGGTCCACGACCGCATCCGCGAAGCTCCGCTGACCAACAAGCAGGCGCGCGACTTCCTGCGCATGTTCCTGTCCGGAGCCAGTGCCGAGACCCCCGACGGCCAGAACCGGATCACCATCCCCCCGCACCTGCGCACCTACGCCGGCCTCGAGCGCGAGCTCGTCGTCACCGGTGTCGGCACCCACGCCGAGATCTGGAACGCGGATGCCTGGAACGCGTACGCCGAGGCCAACGAGTCGGGCTACGCCGAGCTGGAGCAGGAGGTGATCCCGGGCCTGTTCTGATCGCGGACTGTGACTCCCAGCCGAGACGCCCTGACGCACTTCCCCGGCGCCAGGTCCTCGCGGATGGGGATCAGGGTCCACGATCCCGCCCCTGAGACCATGAACCTCCGAGACATCCACACCCCCGTCATGCTCGAGCGCTGCGTCGAGCTGCTCGCCCCTGCCCTGCAGCGCGACGGCGCCGTGATGGTCGACGGCACGCTCGGGATGGGCGGGCACGCCGAGGCGTTCCTCGAGCGCTTCCCCGGCATCCGCTACATCGGCCTCGACCGCGACCAGGACGCCCTGCGCATCGCGGGGGAGCGACTGGCTCCCTTCGGCGACCGGTTCATCCCGGTGCACACGGTGTACGACGGCATCGCCGACGCCATCCGCGGCGCCGGGTTCACCGACGTCGACGGCATCCTGTTCGACCTCGGCGTCTCCTCGCTTCAGCTCGACATGGCCGACCGCGGTTTCGCCTATGCGCAGGACGCCCCCCTCGACATGCGCATGGACCAGAGCACCGGCATCACCGCCGCCGAGGTGCTCGCCACCTACAGCGAGGGCCGCCTGCGCGGCATCTTCGAGCGCTACGGCGAGGAGAAGCTCGCGGCCCGCTACGCGCGCGCCATCCTCGCCGCCCGCGCCGAGGCGCCCATCGAGCGCTCCGGCCGGCTCGTCGAGATCCTCTCCGCCGCGACGCCGGCCGCCGTGGCGCGTGCCGGGCACCCCGCCAAGCGCGTCTTCCAGGCGCTGCGCATCGAGGTGAACGGCGAGCTCGCCGCGCTCGAGAAGGCGTTGCCGGCTGCGCTCGACGCGCTCGCCGTGGGCGGTCGCATCGTGGTGATGTCGTACCAGTCCCTGGAGGACCGCTTCGTCAAGCGGGCGTTCGCGGATGCCACCCGCTCGACGGCGCCGGCAGGGCTCCCGGTCGAGCTTCCCGAACACGCACCCCGGTTCCGCCTGCTCGTGAAGGGCGCGGAGCTGGCCGATGACGCAGAGCGGGCGCGCAACCCCCGTTCGATCCCCGTGCGGCTGCGCGCCGCAGAACGAGTGAGGCAGGCCCGATGAGCACCGCCACGACAGCCGCCCGCGTCCACCCCGCCTCCGGTCGCGTCCATGCCGTCCCCGGCGGCGACCGGCATCCCGACCGTCGCCTGCACGCCGTCGCCGCGCCGCAGCCGCGCCGCCGTCCCAAGCTCGTCTACGGCATCGTGGCGGTCGCGGGCGCCGTGGCGATCCTCGTCGCGCAGATGGTGCTGTCGATCATGACGACGCAGAGCTCGTACGAGGTGTCCAAGCTCACGTCGCAGCAGCGGCAGCTCACCTGGCAGAAGCAGATCCTGTACGACGAGGTGGCGGGCCTCAGCTCGCCGCAGAACCTCGCCGCCAATGCGACGGCGCTCGGCATGGTCATCGACCAGTCGCCGAGCTACCTGCGTCTCAGCGACGCGAAGATCCTCGGCAAGAGCCAGCGGGCGGCATCCAAGTCGACCGTGGACGCGCTCGGCCGCGGCCAGGTCGCCAATGCCCTCATCGCGAAGGATCCGCTCGTGACCGACCCGAAGGAGACGATCTCGGGCGCCTCGACCAGCTCCACATCCGCTGTGGATGCCGCGACACCCCCGCCGCTGACCGAGGGGCTGCCCGTCCCGCAGACACACTGAGACCATGACGAGCCGCAGCACCCGTTCACCGCGCCGCCGCACGGTCGTGGCACTCGCCATCGTCCTGGCGATCATGGTGACGTTCGTCATCCGCCTCGTCGACATCCAGGTGGTCAACGCCCAGACCAACATCGACGACTCGCTGCGCTACGGGCTGGGCGTGACGCAGACCCTGACCGGCACGCGCGGCACGATCGTGGACGCGACCGGCACCACGCTCGCCAGCAGCACCCTGAAGTACGACTGCCAGATGACCCCCGTGAACGTGAGCGACACCAAGCAGGGGGACGGCAACGGGCACACCGTCACGATCCCGTGGTCGCAGATGTCCGACCGGATCGCTGCGATCATCGGCAGCACCGGCGACAAGGTCCGCGCCCTCATCACGAACGCGCTCGCCCAGAACAAATACTCCCAGTACGCGCTGCTGCAGAACGGACTGAGCACCGAGCAGTACCGCAAGCTCATGGAGCTCGGCACCGACTTCATCTCGTGCAGCCCGCAGCCGTCGCGCTCGTACCCGAACGGCGCGGTCGCCGGGAACCTGCTCGGCTTCATGGGCAGCGACGGCAAGGCGCTGGCCGGGCTCGAGCTGAGCGCGAACCAGTGCCTCACACCGACCAACGGCAAGCTGTCGTTCGAGGTGGGCAAGGACGGGGTGATCATCCCCGGAACCGAGTCCGAGAAGCCCGCGGTCGACGGCGGCACCCTCAAGCTGACGATCGACACCGATCTGCAGTGGTACATGGACCAGCTCATCGCCCAGGGCGTGCAGAAGATGGGTGCCAAGTACGGCACCATCACCGTCACCGAGGTCAAGACCGGCAAGGTGCGCGCGATGGCCGAGTACCCCACCGTCGATCCGAACAACATCAACGGGTCGAGCCCGGATGCCTGGTACAGCAAGATCTTCACCGACCAGTTCGAGCCCGGATCGACGTTCAAGGGCCTGCTGGCATCCATGCTCATCGACAAGGCCGGGCAGACGCCGACGTCGACCGCGATCGTCTCCGACCCCGAGCACTTCCCGAACGGCGCGACGGTCGTCGACTCGTTCCACCACCCGACCTACGACTACACGCTCGCGGGCGTGCTCATCGACTCGTCGAACGCGGGCGCATCGGTGTTCAGCCAGCGCATGAGCCTCGCGGAGCGCTACGACTTCCTGAAGAAGTTCGGCATCGGCTCCGGCAGCGACATCGACTTCCCGGGCCAGACGCAGGGCATCGTGCACCCGTGGCAGAACTGGGACAGCCAGATGCGCTACGACACCTCGTACGGCCAGGGCCTCACCACCACCGTGCCCGAACTCGTCGAGGCGTACGACGCGATCGCGAACGACGGCGTGCGGATGCCGCTGTCGCTCGTCGAGTCGTGCACGACCGCGTCCGGCAAGGTGATCAAGCCCAGCCAGCCGAAGCCCACGCGGGTGATCAGCGCGAAGACCTCCGCCCAGGTGCGCGAGATCCTCGAGAACGTCGCCATGCAGGCCGTGTACAAGGACCTCGTCAAGATCCCCGGCTACCGCATCGCGACCAAGACCGGCACCGGCCAGATCTCCAACGGCGGCAAGGGCTACATCCAGGGCCGCTACTACACGACCATGATCGGCTTCGCGCCGGCGAACGACCCCCAGTACATCGTGGCTGTGACGCTCGATCAGCCCACTGCGATAACCTCGTCGACGGCCAACGCCTCCACCTTCAAGGCCGCGATGGAGCAGGTGCTGAAGACCTACCGGGTCATGCCGTCGACCTCCAAGCCCACGATCCTCCCCAAGTTCGGCTGAACCGGGCCGCCGCGCCCGCGCCGACGACCCCCACACGATTGCCCCATGATCGACCTCACTCTCGCCCAGATCGCCGACGCCACCCGAGGACGGCTGATCCTCCACGGGGACGACACCGCCGAGACCCTCGTCTCCGGCGCCGTCGACACCGACTCGCGCACCATGACGGCCGGCGGCGTCTTCGTCGCCAAGCCCGGCGAGCAGACCGACGGTCACCGGTTCGTGGCAGGTGCGGTCCGCTCCGGCGCCGTGCTCGCGATCGTCGAGCACCCGGTCGAGGCACCCGTGACCCAGGTCGTCGTCGCCGACGCGGTGCAGGCGCTCGCGGACCTCGCCCGCGACGTCGTCGCCCGCGTGCGCGCTGCCGGACGACTGCAGATCGTCGGCATCACCGGGTCCAACGGCAAGACCACGACCAAGAACCTGCTGGCGCGCATCCTGCAGGACGAGGGCGAGACCGTCGCCCCGATCGCCTCCTACAACAACGAGGTCGGCGCGCCGCTGACGATGCTGCGGGTCACCCACGACACGCGGTACCTGGTCAGCGAGTTCGGAGCCAGCGCGCCCGGTGCGATCGCGAACCTCGCCGGCCTCGTGCATCCCGACCTCGCGATCGTGCTCATGGTCGGGATGGCCCACGCCGGCGGATTCGGCGGCATCGAGGCGACCCAGCGGGCCAAGGCGGAACTCATCCAGGCCATGCGCCCGGGCGGCACGGCCGTGCTCAACGTCGACGACGCGCGGGTCGCGGCGATGGCGGATGTCGCGGCGGAGCAGGATGCCGCGGTGCGCTGGTTCGGCACGGGACCTGCGGCCGACGTGCGCGCGACCGACATCGAGGTGCACGCCGCGGGAACCTCCTGCACCGTGACGGTCGGCGACGAGTCGCGGCGCCTGGAGCTGCGCGTGCTCGGCGCGCATCACGTCATGAACGCGCTGGCGGCGATCGCCGCGGCGACCGCGCTCGGAGTGCCTTTCGGCGACTGCGTCGCGCGCCTCGAGACCGTGGAGCTGGCCGAGCGCTGGCGCATGCAGCCCCTCGGCTCCGACCGGGTGCGCATCATCAACGACGCCTACAACGCCAGCCCGGACTCCATGGGCGCAGCTCTGCGCACCCTCGCGCAGATCACCGCGCCGGGCGAGCGCACCGTCGCGGTGCTCGGCGCCATGAGCGAGCTCGGCGAATACGCGGGGGAGGAGCACGACCGCATCGGGGAACTCGCCGTGCGTCTGCGCATCCAGCGCATCGTCGTGGTCGGGGATGCCGCGCGGCGCCTCTACCTCGCCGCCGTGGCGGAGGGCTCGTGGGACAGCGAAGCCGTCTTCTTCCCGACCGCCGACGACGCCTACGAGTATCTGCTCGGCGAGCTGCGCGAGGGCGACCGGGTGCTCGTGAAGTCGTCCAACTCCGCGGGCCTGCGTTTCCTCGGGGATCGTCTGGGAGAATCGTTCTCGTGAGATCCCTCCTGACCGCGGCCGCGATCTCGCTGGCATTCACCCTGTTCCTGACACCCGTCTTCCTGCGGCTGTTCCGGTACCTGGGGTGGGCGCAGGTCATCCGCACACCGGAACTCGGCAACCCGCAGCACCATCAGAAGCGCGGCACCGTGACCATGGGCGGCACCATCTTCATCCTGGGCTCGATCGTCGGATACGTGGTGGGATGCTACGTCGGCAACAATCCG
>NZ_DATEJS010000324.1:0-4834 GCF_035277845.1 Microbacterium sp. | reverse complement strand
GTCGGGCGCCTCCGCGAGGTAGTCGCGCGCGGCTTCGAGCTTGGCCCGCACGCCCGCGCTCATCCCCGCCCCGGCGTCGGCGGCGGCTAGGATGCCGGCGAGGTCGCCGTGGGCCTGCAGCAGGGTCGCTGCGGTCTTGTCCCCGACGCCGGCGACCCCGGGCAGGCCGTCGGAGGAGTCCCCCCGCATGGTGGCGAAGTCGGCGTACTGGGCGGCGTGCACGCCGTACTTCGCGACCACCACCTCGTCGGTGACGACCTCGAGGTTGCTCATGCCGCGGGCCGTGTACACGACGCGCACGTCGCGGGCGTCGTCGACGAGCTGGAAGAGGTCGCGGTCGCCGGTGACGATGTCGACGGGCTGCCTCGCGCGGGTCGCGAGCGTGCCGATGATGTCGTCGGCCTCCGCCTGCACGGTGCCGACGATCGGGATGCCGAGCGCCGTGAGCGCCTCGCGGATGACGGGGACCTGGGGGAGGAGCCGATCGGGCACGTCCTCGGCGTCCGGGCCGCCTTCGACCTCGAGCTGCACGCGGTGCGCTTTGTAGCTGGGGATGAGAGCGACCCGCCACTGCGGGCGCCAGTCGTCGTCCCAGCAGGCCACGACGTCGGTCGGGCGGTAGGTGGAGACGAGCTTCGCGATGATGTCCATGAACCCGCGAACGGCGTTGACCGGGGTCCCGTCGGGCGCGGACACCGTGTCGGGCACCCCGTAGAACGCGCGGAAATAGAGGGACGCGGAATCCATGAGCATGAGGCGGGAGGTCACGCGCTCATCCTCGCACGCGGCTCCGACGCCGGTCGGGTCGGGATGCCGGGCGGATCAGGACGCCGGGCGGCGGCGCAGGACGTCGCGCGCGGCGTCGCCGGGGAAGCGGTCGAGCACCCGGGCCGGCCACACCAGGTCCCAGCCGCCCGGCTGCTTGCGGTTGGCCCGCATCTCGGCGGCGGACGGCACACCCGCGTGGCCGGCGGAGTGCAGGCTGTCGTAGCGGCGCAGGCGGATGCCGAACACGGCGCTGTTCGAGCCCACCCGGTCGATGTCGCTCCAGGGGACGAGAGGGCCGTGGCCGACCCGGATGCCGGTGTCGTCGGCCCGCAGCACCAGGGAGCGGCGCCACTGCTTGGTGATGGCGTACCCGCCCCCGACGCCGAAGAACCCGATGGCGGCGACGCCCACGATGAGGTTGAGCGTCTTGGTCGGCGCGAGCACCACGACGACGATCCCCATCACGGCGAACAGCGCGGTGACCACGGCGAGGAAGACCAGCTTGCCGCGCGGGGTGATGACGACGAGCGCAGGAGCGGATTCGGGCATGCCTCAACCGTAAGCGAGCCCCGTCGCGCGTCGCACGCGTCGCACGCGTCGAACGGCGGGACCTCGGGGCCGCAGGCGTGTCAGACCCCGGATCGCGGCTGTTCGCGGTAGAAAAGCAAGGGTTGGCATCCGGGGGGATCGCTTCGCTGACGTCGACAGGAAGGACTCACCTCGTGAAGATCGTCAAGCGCGTCGCCATCGTGTTCGTCATCGCTTTCGCCGTCTTCTACGTGATCGCGCACCCGCACGATGCCGCGAACGCCGTGCAGGTCGCCGCCAGCGCCGTGTGGGGCGCCGGTGCCGCGATCGTGCACTTCTTCAGCTCGCTCGCCGGCTCATGACCGAGGTCGACCCGCGCACCGCGCGGCACCTCATCTCCGATCAGGGCGAGGTGGTGATCGACGAGGTCCGCAAGCACTGGGCGGCTCTGACCGTCCCCGTGCTGGAGCTGGCCGGAGGCGTGGTCGTCGCGCTGCTGATGGTGGCCGTCCCGACGTTCTGGTGGCTGCCGGTGCTCCTCGGGCTCGGGGTCATGTGCCACGCCGCGTGGCGGATCCTCGACCGGCGGCGCGACCGCTTCGTGATCACGAACATGCGGGTGTTCCGCATCCACGGCATCCTGTCCGAGCAGATCGCGACCATGCCGCTCGCCCGCATCCTCGACATCTCCGTGTACAAGCCCTTCGTGGGTCGCATCTTCGGCTTCGGGCACTTCGTGTTCGAATCGGCCGCGCAGGCGCAGGGCCTGCGCGAGATCCGGTACGTCGGCGACCCCGACGAACGCGGGCTCACCATCCAGCGCGTGATCCAGCAGGCGGGCCTGCGCGGGTACGCCGGCCAGCAGCCCGGCACCGAGCGGAGGAATCCGCCGCGGGACTCCGACCGCGGGCCGAGGCCGCCGCTGCCCCCGCTGCCGCCGCTTCCGACGTCGCTGCGGCCGACCGACCGGTTCGATCCGGACCGCACCGCGACGGACCCGCTGGACCTCACGCGCTGACATCGCGGGCGACGGGGACCGCGGGTCATCGGCGCGTTCTGATACCCTGGAGTGTCACCCGTGGCGTGATTCCATCCTGTGCATCGCGTGAGTGACAGCCAACATCATCCATTCGCTCTGTGCTCGCGTGCGCGCGCGGAGCCCGAACACCGACCATCCAAGGGACACCCCACTACATGACTAACGCAACGACCGCCCCGGCCACCAAGCAGGTCGCCATCAACGACATCGGATCTGCTGAGGACTTCCTGGCCGCGGTCGAGAAGACCCTGAAGTTCTTCAACGACGGCGACCTCATCGAAGGCACCGTGGTGAAGATCGACCGCGACGAGGTCCTCCTCGACGTCGGGTACAAGACCGAGGGTGTCATCCCCTCGCGCGAGCTCTCCATCAAGCACGACGTCGACCCCAACGAGGTCGTCAAGGTCGGCGACGAGGTCGAGGCTCTGGTCCTCCAGAAGGAGGACAAGGAAGGCCGTCTCATCCTGTCGAAGAAGCGTGCGCAGTACGAGCGCGCGTGGGGCGACGTGGAGAAGATCAAGGAGAACGACGGCGTCGTCACCGGTCAGGTGATCGAGGTCGTCAAGGGCGGCCTCATCGTCGACATCGGCCTGCGCGGCTTCCTCCCCGCCTCGCTCATCGAGCTGCGTCGCGTCCGCGACCTGACGCCGTACCTCGGCCAGGAGCTCGAGGCGAAGATCCTCGAACTCGACAAGAACCGCAACAACGTGGTGCTGTCGCGTCGCGCCCTGCTCGAGCAGACCCAGTCCGAGTCGCGCACGACGTTCCTCAACAACCTGCACAAGGGTCAGGTCCGCAAGGGTGTCGTCTCGTCGATCGTCAACTTCGGCGCGTTCGTGGACCTCGGTGGCGTGGACGGCCTGGTGCACGTCTCCGAGCTCAGCTGGAAGCACATCGAGCACGCTTCCGAGGTCGTCGAGGTGGGCCAGGAGGTCACCGTCGAGATCCTCGAGGTCGACCTCGACCGCGAGCGCGTGTCGCTCTCGCTGAAGGCCACCCAGGAAGACCCGTGGCAGGTGTTCGCGCGCACGCACGCCATCGGCCAGGTCACCCCGGGCAAGGTCACGAAGCTCGTCCCGTTCGGTGCGTTCGTCCGCGTCGCGGACGGCATCGAGGGCCTCGTGCACATCTCGGAGCTGTCCGGCAAGCACGTCGAGCTCGCCGAGCAGATCGTGTCGGTCGGCGAAGAGGTGTTCGTCAAGGTCATCGACATCGACCTGGACCGTCGCCGCATCTCGCTGTCGCTCAAGCAGGCCAACGAGTCGGTCGACCCCTACGGCACCGAGTTCGACCCGGCCCTCTACGGCATGGTCACCGAGTACGACGAGAACGGGGAGTACAAGTACCCCGACGGCTTCGACCCGGAGACCAACGCCTGGAAGGAAGGCTTCGAGGCCGAGCGCGAGAAGTGGGAGCAGGAGTACGCTGCCGCCCAGGCTCGCTGGGAGGCCCACAAGTCGCAGGTCGCCAAGGCCCTCGAGGCCGAGGCCGCCGGCACCGGCGTCGTCGACGCGCCCTCCTCGTTCTCCAGCGACTCGAGCCCGGCGGGCACGCTCGCTGACGACGAGGCGCTCGCCGCGCTTCGCGAGAAGCTCTCCGGTCGCTGATCGGAACCGATCCACGGCAGGGCCGCAACCTCTCGGGGTTGCGGCCCTGCCGCTTTCCGCGGTGATCGCACGGCCGACCGCCGCGAGCGCGATAACGTCGGAGAATGGGTACTGTCGCAGCGACCGCCGAGGGCCGTCTGCACGACCGCACCCGTGAGCGCGTCGCAGCGCTGAACCAGCTGCTGCTGGGACTCATCGTCCTGATCCTCGCCATCGTGCTGGTGGTGGCCCCGCCGGCCGGTGACCTCGGGCTGTTCTTCGCCGGGATCGTGATCGTGTTCGCGGTGACCGGCGTGACCGTGCTGGTGCCGTGGAATCGGCTGAGCCCCTGGTGGCTGACGCTCGTGCCGTTGGCGGACATCTTCGCGGTGACGCTCATGCGCCTCGGCAGCCCGACCTCCGGCGTCGGACTGCTGTGGATCCTCCCGGCGATGTGGCTCGCCTCGTCGTGGGGTCTCGTGGGCGCCGTCGGGGGAGTGGTCGCCATCCTCATCGGCTTCGCGGTCACGGTCCTCACCCAGCCGGCCCTGCCGGTGGGGTACTCGACGCTGCTGCTGCCGCTCGTGGTCATGACGGTCAGCGGCGCGAGTCACCTGACCGCGCGCCGGTCGGCCGCGCAGCGCAGCATCCTGGACAAGCAGGCGCACGTGCTCTCGCAGGCGCTGGAGCGCGCCCGCCGGCAGGAGCTCGAGGTCGAGGAGCTGCTGGACGCGGTGGACTTCGGCCTGATCCGGATCGCCGCGGACGGAGCGGTGACGGTCGTCAGCGAGGCCCCCGCGCACCTCCAGCGCGCGCTGATGCGCGGCGACGGCCACGGGGTCTTCGCCGCGGACGGCATGACGGCGGTCGCCCCGGAGCGGATGCCGCTGAGACGGGCGCTGCTCGGCGAGGC
>NZ_DATEJS010000323.1:0-5049 GCF_035277845.1 Microbacterium sp. | reverse complement strand
CGAAGCCGCGGCCGCGCCCCTCGGCACTGGGCTCGCCCTCAGGATGCGGCCCGGGAGGCCGCGCCCAGGGAGGCCGTCCGCCGCGCAGGCGGGAGAGCGCATCGGCGATGCGGTCGATGTCGTCCGGGGCCGGGGTGTTCGCCATGAGAGAAATTTTACATGCAGGTTGACATGCATCCCAAATCCATGTCATTCTGCATGTACATGCGATACGACATGTATCGCCCCACGAGAGGATTGTCCATGACAGACACCAACACGCCGGACGACTCCGGCACCGAGAAGACCCCCGACCGCTCCCTCGCCGACTGGATGCGCATCACGCAGCGTGCGTTCATGCGCCGCGTCGCCGAGGAGATCGGAACCGAGGGGATCGACATGCGCGCCGCGATGGCGGCGAAGTTCCACGGGCACCCGAGCCCGGAGGCCGACCAGCTCTCCGCCGCGGTGAAGGCCGTCCAGGATGCCGCCACGGCATCCATCCCCGCCGAGGACCTCGCCGCCACCCTCCGCACCCTGGAGGCCATCGCACGCGAACTCGGCTGGGACGAGAGCGCGCAGAACGCCGGCCCCTGGCGCGGGCCCTGGGCCGGCTTCGGTCGCGGGCCCTGGGCCGGCTTCGGACCGGGCCGCGGGTTCGGTCGCGGCTGGGCCGGAGCCCCCGGCTTCGAGCACGGGCACGGCTTCGAACCCTGGCGCGCGCACGGCTACGGCCACGAGCACGCAGGATGCCACGGCGGGCACGCCGGACGCGGCTACGGACGTCACCCGAAGCGCGAGCGCGCCCACGAGCGCGGCTTCGAGGCGGGGTTCGAAGCCGGGTTCGAGGCCGCCCACCGGCACCACCCCGCTCCCCCGGCACCGCACGCCCCGGCTGCCTGACCGGCATCCCGGCAGATCCCGAAGCGCTCCGGCCCCACCGGCCGGGGCGCTTCGCGGCGCCGCAACGTGAGTCGCGTGCCGCGGCATCCGCCCGGCAGAATGGCGGGATGGCCCTCCCCGCCCTCATCGCGATCTCCCACGGCACCTCCTCGGCCGACGGGCAGCGCGCCGTCACCGGCCTGTTCGATGCCGTCGCACAGCGGCTGCCGGGCGTCGCGTCCCGCCTCGGGCACGTCGACGTGCAGCAGCCGGACGTCGCGGCATCCCTCGCCTCGGTCGACGGACCGGCGGTCATCGTGCCGCTGCTGCTGTCGGCGGGCTACCACGTGCGGGTCGACCTGCAGCGCGAGATCAGCGAGCGCGACGACGTCGTGATCGCCGGGGCGATGGGCCCCGATCCGCGTCTGGCGCAGGTGCTCGCCGACCGGCTCGGGGAGCTGGAGCCCGGCGTGCGGGTCGTGCTCGCCGTCGCCGGGTCGAGCGACGACCGCGCCAACGAGGACTGCCGCGAGATCGCCCGGCAACTGGCCGAGCTGCTCGGACGAGACGTGGCCGTCGGGTTCCTCGCGGCTGCCGAGCCGCGGCTCGACGCTGCCGTGGCGGAGGCGGCGGCATCCGCACCCGTCGTCGTCGCGAACTACCTGCTCGCGCCGGGCTACTTCCACGATCTCGCCGTGCGGATGGCCGCCGGGCATCGTGTCGCCGACCCGCTGCTGCTGCCGGATGCCCCGGCACCGGCATCCCTCGTCGACCTGGTGATCGACCGGTACGAGGATGCCGCGGCCGGCCGGGCCGCCGCCCGCTGAGGCCCGACCGCACCCCACGGGACCAAAGGCCCTGAGCGCCCCGGCGGTCGCGGGGATCCTTGGTCTCGTGAACGAGACGACGAACGCGGCGGCATCCGCCGTGCACACCGCAGCGGGCGGGATCTATCTGGGCTGGGCGCCATTCACGATCCAGCTCGGCAACCTGATCGTGATCGTGTCGATGATCGCCCTGTTCGTGCTCGCGATCTTCGTTCCCTTCCCTCGGGGAAAGGCTCCGATGCCACGGCGTTCCGCCGAGACGACCGCGCGGACGCCGGTGCACGCTGAGATCCCCGACGAGGAGGTCTACACGTGGACGGGCCGGACGCGGGCCTGGCTGCTGCGCGTCCTCCCGCCGCGCAAGCTGCTGCCGCAGACGCAGCCGAGCTACGTGGCGTCGTGGATCTACGTGTTCGGCATGGGATCCCTCGCCGCGCTCGGCTACGTCATCCTGTCCGGCGTCGTGCTGGCACTGAACGGGCCCGCCTGGTACCACCTGTCACCGCTCGGCCTGTTCATCAACAGCACGCACCTGTGGGGCGTCGAGCTGTTCTTCATGTTCATGGTCGTGCACCTGTGGGGGAAGTTCTGGATGGCCTCCTGGCGGGGCGGGCGCGCTCTCACCTGGATCACCGGCGTGATCGCTTTCGCGGTCTCCCTCGTCACGGCGTTCACGGGCTATCTCGTCCAGACGAACTTCGACTCGCAGTGGATCGCATTCCAGGCCAAGGACGCACTGAACGCCGTCGGCGTCGGCGCGTGGTTCCACGTCGCGGACCTCGGGCAGATGCTGATGTGGCACATCGTGCTGCTGCCCCTCGCGGTCGGCGTGATCGTCGTCCTCCACGTGCTGCTGGTGCGGGTGCACGGCGTCGTGCCGCCGCTCGACGCCGGAGACCCGGCCGAGCCGGCCGAACAGGCAGAGCCGGCCGAGGCGGCCGAGGCGGCGGAGCCGGCCGAGCCGGTGCCCGGGTCCGAGGTTCCCGAGTTCCCCGCCCCCGCGACCGCACAGCACGCCGCGCAGCCCAGCCGGCCCGAGATCGTGGAGGTGCACGATGAGCACGCACACCAGGCCTGACCTCGCCACTCAAGCTCGGCGCGACCACCGCCCGTGGAGCGGCCCGGAGCGGGTCTACGACCTGTTCAAGGAGCTCGTGGTGGCCGCCGCCGTGGTCGGCGTGCTGGTCGTGGCACTCGCCGCGATCATCGGATCGCCCGACGAATCGCCGGTGTCGCTTCGGCAGTGGGCGACGGCCGCCCCTGCGGACTTCGTGGCGACGGCCACCGCCGAGCTCGCCGGCACCAGCGACACCGCGACCTACGGGCCGCCGTACAACTCGACCGCGGGCGCGACGCAGACGCTGGGTCCGGTCGACCTGCAGAGCCTGTCCGGCGTGCGCGAGCCGATCGACACCGCCCAGGACTTCGTCATCGGGCCCCTCGAGAAGCTCCCGCAGCCCGTGCCCGCCGTGGCGCAGTGGACCGCGGCATCCGCCGCTCAACGCTCCGCGTGGGCGACGGCGTACGCGCACGCCTTGGCGAAGGCCCCCGGCGGCGACCCCGCCAAGGCGGCGGCCGGCGACTACGGCCCGGTGCCGGCGCTGGACCGCGCGCTGCTGGCCTCGGCCCGCAGCGGAACGCTCGACGGCATCCTCGGCGGCGGCACCGTCGCGGGATTGGACCACACCGGCAGCCTGCTCTTCCTCGGCGACGGAACGTACTTCCCGGGGCTCGCCGACCGACAGCACCTGACCGGCGACCAGTGGGGTGTCATGAACGAGACGGGGAACTACCCCGGCCAGTCGTGGCTGTGGCTGTTCTCGTTCTGGTACCAGATCCCGCCGTTCAACGCCCTCGGCAACGCAGACCTCGTCATCGTCGGAATCATGGCGGTACTCACGCTCGCCCTGATGCTCGTGCCGTTCATCCCCGGGCTGCGGTCGATCCCGCGCTGGATCCCCGTGCACCGATTGATCTGGCGCGACTACTATCGCGGTGGCCGCGACCGGTAGCGCACACCACCGGCGACGTCAGCGCGCGTCGCCGCCGAAGAACACGCCCGCCACGCGCGCCAGATCGTGCAGGTCGGTGACGCCGGCGAGTTCCCGGGCGGAGTGCATCGACAGGATCGGGATGCCGACGTCGACGGTGCGGATGCCGAGCCGGGTCGCCGTGATCGGGCCGATCGTCGAGCCGCACGGCACGGCGTTGTTCGAGACGAACTCCTGACTCGCAACGCCCGCCGCCTCGCACCAGCCGTTCCACGCGGACGCGCCGATGCCGTCGGTGGCGTAGCGCTGGTTCGCGTTGATCTTGAGGATCGGACCGGAGCCGAGCACCGGCTGCACGACAGGATCGTGCTTGTCGGGGAAGTTCGGGTGCACCGAGTGGCCCACGTCGCTCGAGACGCACCAGGACGCCGCGAGGGCGCGCAGCTGCTGCTCCCGGTCGGCGCCGAGCGCGAGCTGCACCCGTTCGAGCACGTCGGCGAGGAACGGTCCCGCCGCACCCGAGCGTGTCTCGGAGCCGACCTCCTCGTGATCGAAGACGGCGAGCATCGCGATGTGATCCGCGGGGTCGGCGGCGGCGAGCGCGACCGTGCCGGCGTGCACGGAGGCGAGGTCGTCGAGACGCCCGGACGCGAAGAACACGTCGTCCTTGCCGAACACGGCGCCGCGGGCCGCGTCCGCGGTGACGACGTCGTAGCCGCGGATGCGGTCGGGGGCGATCCCCGCGGATGCCGCGAGCTCACCGAGCAGGTCGGCCGAGTCGGCGGCGCCGAGCCCCCACACCGGCTGCGTCTGGCCCTGCTTGTCGAGGGCGAGGTGGTCGTTCACGTCGCGGTTGAGGTGGATGGCGAGCTGCGGAAGGCGCAGCAGCGGGCCCGTGGCGGCGAGCGCCGCGGTGCCGTCGTCGAGGACGAGGCGCCCGGCGAGGCGCAGCTCGCGGTCGAGCCAGGATGCCAGGATCGGGCCGCCGTAGATCTCCACTCCCGCCTGCAGCCAGCCGAGCCGGCCGGTGGTGGGCTTCGGCTTGAGCTTGAGCGCCGGCGAGTCGCTGTGCGCGCCGAAGATCCGCACCGGGGTGGCGGAGGCGGCATCCGCCGGCACGACCCACGCGATCACGGCCCCGTCGCGCACCACGAGGTACCGGCCCCCTGGCTGCGCCGGCCAGGCGGCATCCTCTGCGAGCGGCTCGAACCCGGCATCCGTCAGCCGCCGCGCCACCTCGGCCGCCGCGTGGAAGCTCGACGGCGACGCCGCCACGAAGTCGGCGAGATCGTGGGCATGGGCGAGCGCGTCAGCGGTGGGCATCCTGCCACGCTACCCGCCGCCGCACCGCCCCGCGCTGCGCCGGTGCG
>NZ_DATEJS010000322.1:0-9839 GCF_035277845.1 Microbacterium sp. | reverse complement strand
AGTCGCGCACGATCACGTCACGTCACGTGATGCTGGCCGTGCTCGATCGGCCCGATCCCGATCCCGCGGCAGCCCTCCTCGCCGCCCTCCGGGTCGATGCGGCGGAGCTGCGCGGACGTCTGAACGCGGGCCGGTAGCTCCGCCCGCGCCGGTGGGCCCGGCGGCGGAGCCCGCTAATCGGCCCAGCGGCGGAGCCCGCTAATCGGCCCAGCGGCGGCACCACTCGTACATGACCACCGCTGCCGCCGCCGAGGCGTTGATCGACCGGGTCGATCCGTACTGGGTGATCTCGACGTGCCCCTGCGCCGCGGCGAGCGCTTCGTCGGAGAGCCCGGGCCCCTCCTGGCCGAACAGCAGCACGCACGACCGGGGCAGGTCGGCGTGGTCCACCGGCTGCGAACCGGCGACGTTGTCCACCGCGATGACGGGGATGCCGGCGTCCTGAGCCCAGGCCGCGAAGTCCTCGACCGTCGGGTGGTTGCGCACGTGCTGGTAGCGGTCGGTGACCATGGCGCCGCGCTTGTTCCAGCGCCGGTTGCCGATGATGTGCACCTCGGCGGCGAGGAAGGCGTTCGCCGACCGCACGATCGAGCCGATGTTGATGTCGTGCTGCCAGTTCTCGATCGCGACATGGAAGGGATGCCGCTTCGCGTCGAGATCCGCGACGATGGCGTCCATCGTCCAGTACCGGTACCCGTCGACCACGTTGCGGGTGTCGCCGTGCTCGAGCAGCTCCGGGTCGTAGCGCTCGTCGACGGGCCAGGCATCCGAGCCTCCCGGCCAGGGACCGACGCCGTGAGCGGGTGCGGCCGCACCGTGCGCCGCCGACTCCGCCCGGGCCTCCGACGGAACGGACTGCTCAGGATGCCCGGTGTCGCTCACCGACCCAGGGTATCCGGCGCCCCGGCATCCCGATCCGTCACGAACGCACCCCGCACCCGGCCCGACGTGACGGATCCGGATATTTCGGTGAGCCGAAATATGGCGTACCGTGGGCCCATGGCCGGCGGGATGAGGACGGATGCCGGGGCGCGCTCCCTGTTCGGGGGTCCGCGGCGCACCCGGTTGCCGCGTGTGCCGCTGCTGCTCGGGCCCGCACTCGTCGCCGGCGTGGCGTATCTCGACCCCGGCAACGTGGCCAGCAACACGGCCGCGGGGGCCGCCTACGGCTACCTGCTGGTGTGGGTGGTGGTCGCCGCGAACGTCATCGCCTGGCTCGTGCAGTACCTGTCGGCGAAGCTCGGGGTGGTCACCGGGCGCAGCCTGCCCGAGCATCTGGGCACGCGCATCCGGCGACCGTGGGCGCGGCGCGCCTACTGGCTGCAGGCGGAGCTCGTCGCGATCGCGACCGACGTCGCCGAGGTCATCGGCGGCGCAGTGGCCCTGAACCTGCTGTTCGGGCTGCCGCTGGCCTGGGGCGGCCTGATCACCGGCGCGGTGTCGCTGCTGCTGCTCGCCGTCCATGCACGGCACGGCGCCCGCATGTTCGAGGTCGTCATCATCGCCCTCGTCGCCGTGATCGCGGTGGGATTCGTCGTGGGCGTCGTCGTCGCGCCCCCGGCGCCGGGCCCGATGGCCGCGGGACTCGTGCCCCGCTTCAACGGTGCCGGCTCCGTGCTGCTGGCGGCATCCATCCTCGGCGCGACGGTCATGCCGCACGCGATCTATGCGCACTCGAGCCTCACCCGCGACCGGTTCGCCGGCAGCACCCACACCGCCGCGCGCCTCGTGCGCGCCACCCGCTGGGACGTCACGATCGCGATGACGATCGCGGGCGCGGTGAACGTCTGCATCCTGCTGCTCGCCGCCGCCAACGTGCCCCACGGCACCACGACGCTGAACGAGGCGTACGACGCGATCCGGGCGAGCATCGGCCCGATCATCGCGACGATGTTCGCCGTGGGCCTCCTCGCCAGCGGCCTCGCCAGCACCGCCGTGGGCGCCTACGCCGGCGGCGAGATCATGCACGGCCTGCTGCACGTGCGGGTGCCGCTCATCGCCCGGCGGCTGGTGTCGCTCGTGCCCGCGCTGGCGCTGCTGATGCTCGGCGCCGATCCGACCCGGTCGCTCGTGCTGAGCCAGGTGGTGCTGTCGTTCGGCATCCCGTTCGCCCTCGTGCCGCTGGTCGCGCTCACCGCGCGCCGCGAGGTGCTCGGCGCGCACCGCAACCACCCGGTGACCACCGGGCTCGCCGTCGCCGCCGCGGCCCTGCTGATCGTGCTGAACGTCGCGCTGCTGTGGCTCACCTTCAGGCCCGCGTGACGTGCCGGGTAGCCTGGAGCGCGTGCCGTCCCCCGCCGTCGACGACTATCTGAAGTCGATCTACCACCACACCGAGTGGCAGGACCGCCGCATCACCCCCAAGCAGCTGGCCTCGGTGCTGGGGCTGGCGCCGTCGAGCGTCACCGAGATGGTGCAGAAGCTCGCCGCGCAGGGACTCGTCTCGCACGAGCCCTACCAGCCGATCTCGCTGACCGCGGAGGGCGAGCAGCGGGCCGCGGCCATCATCCGCCGGCACCGGCTCATCGAGACGTGGCTGGTGCGGGAATTCGGCTACACGTGGGACGAGGTGCACGACGAGGCCGAGATCCTCGAGCACGCGCTCAGCGACCGCCTGCTCGAAGGCATCGACACCCGGCTCGGGCATCCCCGGTTCGACCCGCACGGCGACGCGATCCCGGATGCCGCGGGGCACGTGCACCGCGAGCCCTTCGTGCTGCTCGCGGATGCCCGGCCAGGGCACGCCGGCCGGGTGCTGCGCGTGAGCGACCGCGACCCCGAGGTGCTCCGCGAGGTGGAGGATGCCGGGCTCACGGTCGGCACCGAGGTGCGCGTCGACGCGCGCGGGACCGTGACCATCGAGGGTGCGGCGGTTCCGGTGACGGATGCCGCGGCCTCCGCCGTGTGGCTGACGGCCTGAGCCCGCCCGCGTCGCCGGGTCACCAGCGGCGGCGGGCCTTGGACGCCTTCTCGAACGGCCAGCGCACGCGGGTGGCCTGCTCGCAGTAGTGCCACACGCGCGCCCACAGCTCCGGGTCGCGCACGTATCGGGCGGGCAGCGACGGCCGGGACTCCCCATGCACCATGTACTTCGGCCCCCAGAACTCGCCGCCCTGGACCTCGGGGTCGACGAGCGCCCGCACGAGCGGCTGCGCGCCGCGCTCCTTGGACTGCGCGATCGGCGCCTGCCAGGCGTCCGCGAACCGGTCGAACGCGGAGGGCTCGTTCACCCCGCGGATGCCGGGGCTGCGGCCGGACAGCGAGTAGCCCGGGTGCGCGACCACGCTCGAGACCGGCACGCCGGACTCCCGCATCCGCCGGTCCGCCTCGAGGCCGAGCACCGTGGTCACGACCTTGGACTGCGCGTACGCGCGCCACTGCGTGTAGTGGTCGACCGATTCGATGTCGACCGGGTCGAACCGGCCGAGGAACGTCGCGAGGCTGCCGAGCCACACCATGCGCCCCTGCATGACGGCGAGCACCTGCAGCAGTTCGCCGGCCAGGGCGAAGTGCCCGAGCGCATTCGTGGTGAACACGAGCTCGTGACCCTCGATCTCGTGCCGCTCGCGGGGCGGGTGCACGATGCCCGCGTTCAGCAGCAGGCCGTTGAGCGGTCCGCGGCTGCGCACGGTGGCCGCGGCCGCCCGGATCGAGCCGAGGTTCGTGGTGTCCAGCAGCAGCGTCTCGACCGATCCCGCGCCGGATCCGCCCGCCGACACGTCGAGCACGCGCCGTTCGACGGCGGCGTGGGACGCCGCGAGCCGGTTCGGGTTGCGACCGGTGAGGATGACGTGCGCGCCGGCGGAGACGAGCTGCTCGGTGGCGAAATAGCCGATTCCCCGGGTCGCACCCGTGACGAGGTAGCGCCTACCCCTCAGATCGGGCAGATGGGTCGGGTCCCAGTCGCCACGCGCCACGCAACGAGAGTACCGCGCCCGTTGCGGCCCCGTGGCCGGTCCGGTGCGCGCGCCGCCGGCCGGCCGGGGCCCGCCCGCAGGTCAGCGTGCGACCACCGCCTCGGTGTCCACGCGTCCGAGCTTCTCGGGGTTGGCGATCGAGTAGATGTGCGTGACCCGGCCGTGCTCGACGGTGACGCTGACGACGGCGGCGAGCTGACCGTCGAGCTCCATCCGGATGCCGGGCTGCCCGTTCACCCGGGTCGCCGAGGCGACGAGGGCGCCGCCCGCCTTCGTCATGCCGCTGATGAGGTAGCGGGCGAGCCGGAGCGCGCCCACGATCGGATGCCGCGCGGCGCCGTGCACCTTGCCTCCGCCGTCCGCCACCGACACGACGTCGGGGGCGAGCACGTCCATGAGGCCCTGCATGTCGCCGGTGTTCAGAGCCGCGACGAGGCGCTCCATGACCTCTTCGAGCTCGGAGGGCACGACCCGCACGCGCGGGCGGCGCGCGGCGACGTGGTCCTTCGCGCGGTGCGCGATCTGGCGCACCGCGGCCGGGGTCTTGCCGACGGCATCCGCGATCTCGTCGTACGGCACGTCGAACACCTCGCGCAGCACGAACACCGCCCGCTCGGCGGGCCCGAGCGTCTCGAGCACGGTGAGCATCGCGATCGAGAGGCTCTCGGCGAGCTCCACGTCGTCGGCGACATCCGGGCTCGTGAGCAGCGGCTCGGGGAGCCACTCGCCGACGTACTCCTCGCGGCGGCGCGACAGGGTGCGCAGGTGGTTGAGCGCCTGGCGGGTCACGATCCGCACGAGGTACGCGCGCGGGTCGCGCACCTCGTCGCGGTCGACCGCCGCCCAGCGCAGCCACGACTCCTGCAGCACGTCTTCGGCGTCGGCGGCGGAGCCGAGCATCTCGTACGCGACGGTGAACAGCAGGTTCCGGTGGGCGACGAACGGGTCGTCGTCGACGGTGTCGGTGCTCATGGGCGCGAGCCTACGCGGCGCGTCCGTCGGCCGAGCGGGTGGCGAGCGGCGGCAGCCCGCACGAGTCCGCGAAGTGCTCGGAGCGGATGCCGAGAGCGACGTTCATGCGCGCGGTCATGTTCATGAACGCGACGCGGGCGGCGAGCTCGACGAGTGCCGGGGCGCCGAGCTGCGCGAGCAGGGCGTCGGACAGCTCGTCCGTCACCGCCGGCGGCGTCTGGCTCGCCGCCTCCGCGTACTCCATCACGGCGCGCTCGAGCGGGCTGAACACCGCGGAGTCCCGCCAGCGGGGCACCTCGCGGATCTTCTCGAGGTCGAGACCGTGGTTGCGGCCGGCGAAGTAGTTGAAGTCCAGGCAGAAGCTGCATCCGATGGTGGCGGCCGATGCCATCGCGGCGTACGAGGCCAGGTTCGGGTCGAGCTCGTGCCATCCCTCGACCTTGCGGCCGATGCCCATCGAGTCCTTCATGACGCCCTGGTGCTGCCACAGCACGCCGATCGAGTCGGGAACGCGGCCGATCATCTTCTTGGCGCCCAGCTTGACGAGGGCCCCGAAGACGCCGGTGACCTCGGCGGCCGGGATGCGGGCCTGGTTCTGAGTGTTCATGTCCTTCTCCTTGCGTCTGGAATGATTCCTTCGGCATGGAGACACCGGCCGGCGCCGGCGTGTGACATCCCCGTGGATTACTGGGGGTCGAGCCCCAGGTCTTCGAGGTCGATCGCGGCGAGCCACTGCAGGCCCTCCGCCTCGACGGCGGCCTGCGCGCCGGTCTTGCGGTCGACGATCACGGCGACGGCGACCGGCTCGGCGCCTGCACGGCGCAGCGCCTCGACGGCCTTGAGCGCCGACTGGCCGGTCGTGGAGGTGTCCTCGACGACGACCACGCGCTTGCCCTCGACGTCGGCTCCCTCGATCTGACGGCCGCGACCGTGGTCCTTGGGCTCCTTGCGCACGACGAACGCGTCGAGCGAGTGACCGGCGTTGACGGACTCGTGCATGACCGCGTTCGCGATCGGGTCGGCGCCGAGGGTCAGGCCACCGACCGCGACGATGCCGTCCACGTCGCGGATGAGGTCGAGCATGATGCGCCCGATCGCGGGGGCGGCGCGGTGGTCGAGCGTGAGCTTGCGCATGTCGACGTAGTAGGTGGCCTTCTTGCCGCTGGACAGGGTGAAGTCCCCGTGGAACACCGCCTCGTCCTTGATGAGGCCGATGAGGGCCTGGCGGTCGGCTTCGAGCACGGCAGTGGAGGCGACGGTCATAGCTCCCGATTTTACGGCGACGGCTCCATCCGCCGTCATAATTCCGGTATCCGGAAGATCAATTCCATTTCAAATCTTTGGCGATCCAGGATGGTATCCCTCTGCTGGCCGCGCATTTCGGGAAGAAAGGCGAATCTTTCCCGGCGACTCGACGTAATCTGGGGTTTTCCGGCGTCCTGCTCGCCCTAGAGTCCTGCAAGAACGTCCCAACGGAGAGAACATGACCCCCACTGCACCGGAGCAGCACGCGCCGCCTGCGACCATCGGCATCGTCGTCGAGTCGCCCGGCGAGACCCGCGTGGCCGCCACTCCCCCCACTGTCGCCCGCCTCGTGAAGCTGGGCTACCGCGTCGCGGTGGCCGCGGGCGCGGGCGAGGCATCCCGATTCTTCGACTCGGCCTATGCGGATGCCGGCGCCGAGATCGTCGGCGACGACGAGGCCTGGCGCAGCGACATCGTGCTGCGCGTGAACCCGCCCGCGTTCGACGAGATCGGCAAGCTGAAGGACGGTGCGGTGATCGCGGGCCTGCTGAGCCCGGCCCTGCGTCCGGACCTGCTGGAGGCTCTCGCCACGCGCGGCATCACGGCGCTCGCGATGGATGCCGTGCCGCGCATCTCGCGCGCGCAGTCGATGGACGTGCTGTCGTCGACCGCGAACATCGCCGGGTACCGTTCCGTGATCGAGGCGGCCCACGAGTTCGGCCGGTTCTTCACGGGCCAGGTCACCGCCGCGGGCAAGGTGCCGCCGGCGAAGGTGCTGGTCGCCGGCGCGGGGGTGGCGGGGCTCGCCGCGATCGGTGCGGCATCCAGCCTGGGCGCGATCGTGCGGGCCACCGACCCGCGTCCCGAGGTCGCCGACCAGGTGCGCTCCATCGGCGGCGAGTACCTCGCGGTGGACGTGCAGGTCGAGCAGTCCACCGACGGGTACGCGAAGGCGACCAGCGAGGCGTACGACCGCCGGGCGGCGGAGATCTACTCCGAGCAGGCCGCGGACGTCGACGTGATCATCACGACCGCGCTCATCCCGGGCCGGGCGGCTCCGCGTCTGATCACCGCGGCGGATGTCGCGAGCATGAAGCCGGGCAGCGTCATCGTCGACATGGCGGCCTCCCAGGGCGGCAACGTCGAGGGCTCGGTCGCGGGCGAGCGGATCGTGACCGACAACGGCGTGGTCATCCTCGGCTACACCGACCTGGCCGGGCGGCTGCCCTCGCAGGCGTCCCAGCTGTACGGCACGAACCTGGTGAATCTGCTCACCCTGCTCACCCCGGGCAAGGACGGCCACCTCGTCATCGACTTCGACGACATCGTGCAGCGCTCGGTGACCGTGGTGCGCGACGGCCAGGTCACGTGGCCGCCGCCGCCCGTGCAGGTGTCGGCCGCACCGCAGAAGGCGGATGCCGCGGCCGACGCCCCCGCCCGGAAGCAGAAACGCACCCTGTCGCCGGGCGCGAAGACCGGGCTCATCGTGCTCGGCATCGCGGCGCTGTTCGCGATCTGCGCGTTCGCCCCGGCCCCCCTCCCGCAGCACTTCCTGGTGCTCACCCTCGCGGTGATCATCGGGTTCTACGTCATCGGGCACGTGGCGCACGCGCTGCACACCCCGCTGATGAGCGTCACGAACGCGATCTCGGGCATCATCGTCGTCGGCGCCATGGTGCAGATCGTCGCCCCGTCGCCGGTCGTGCAGATCCTCGCCGCGGTCGCGGTGCTGCTGGCATCCATCAACGTGTTCGGTGGTTTCTCCGTCACCCGGCGAATGCTCGCCATGTTCTCGAAGGCGGGTGACCGATGAGCGTCGCAGCATCCATCGCCACGGCCGCGTACATCGTCGCGGCCCTGCTGTTCGTGCTGAGCCTGGCCGGGCTCAGCAAGCACGAGACGTCCCGGCGCGGCGTCACCTACGGCATCGTCGGCATGACGATCGCGCTGATCGCCACCGTCATCCTCGTCATCACCGGCGCGTGGGGCACCAACTCGCTCGGCCTGGGCGTCACGCTGCTGGTGATCGCCGTCGCGATCGGGGCGGTGATCGGCCTGTGGCGGGCCCGCGTGGTCGAGATGACCGGGATGCCGCAACTTATCGCCCTGTTCCACTCGTTCGTGGGACTCGCCGCCGTGCTCGTGGGCTGGAACGGCGCCCTCGACACCGAGGGGATCCCGGCGAGCCTGCTCGGCATCCACCACGGCGAGGTGTTCATCGGCGTGTTCATCGGCGCGGTCACCTTCACCGGCTCGATCGTCGCGTTCCTGAAGCTGTCCGCGCGGATCTCGTCCAAGCCCCTCATGCTGCCGGGCAAGAACGTGCTCAACGTGGGCGCCCTGGTCGTGTTCGTCGCCCTGACGGTCTGGTACATCATCACGCCGATGTTCTGGCTGCTCGTGGTCGTCACCGTGCTCGCCCTCGCCCTCGGCTGGCACCTGGTCGCCTCCATCGGCGGCGGCGACATGCCCGTGGTCGTCTCGATGCTCAACAGCTACTCCGGATGGGCGGCCGCCGCGGCCGGCTTCCTGCTGAACAACGACCTGCTCATCGTCACCGGGGCCCTGGTCGGCTCGTCCGGTGCGTACCTGTCGTACATCATGTGCAAGGCCATGAACCGGTCGTTCATCTCGGTGATCGCCGGCGGATTCGGCATCGAAGCACCCAAGAAAGACGGCGACGAGCCCGAGGGAGAAGCACACGAGGTCGACGCCGAAGCCGTGGCATCCCTGCTCACCCAGGCCTCCAGCGTCGTCATCACGCCCGGCTACGGCATGGCCGTCGCCCAGGCGCAGTACCCGGTCGCGGAACTCGCCAAGCGCCTGCGCGAACGCGGCGTCGACGTGCGGTTCGGCATCCACCCCGTCGCCGGGCGCCTGCCCGGACACATGAACGTGCTGCTCGCCGAAGCCAAGGTGCCGTACGACATCGTGCTCGAGATGGACGAGATCAACGACGACCTGGCATCCACCTCCGTCGTGCTCGTCATCGGCGCGAATGACACCGTCAACCCCGCCGCCGCCGAAGACCCCGGATCCCCCATCGCCGGCATGCCCGTGCTGCGCGTCTGGGAAGCCGAGAACGTCGTCGTGTTCAAGCGGTCCATGGCCTCCGGCTACGCCGGCGTCGCCAACCCGCTGTTCTACCGCGACAACGCGCAGATGCTGTTCGGCGACGCCAAGCAGAAGGTCGAAGACATCCTCACCGCGCTCTGACGCGTCCGCCCTGGTTCAACCGACGAGATCTGCGCGCAGCGGCCGCAGATCTCGTCGGTTGAACGGCTTCGTGGGGCCTCAGCGCTCGCCGCGGCGGTTGCGCACCCACCACCACAGCGCGAGGGCGACGAGCAGCAGAGGCACGGCCTCGGGGGCGACGACCATGCCGCCGACGAGGGCGTCGAGCACCTCGAATCCGACGAGGGCGCCGGCCGCCGTCCACACGGCCGCGTTGACCAGGTAGACGCTTCGGATGACGCGGGATGCGGCGCGCTTCAGGCGCAGGCCGGCGAGGTGAAGGCGCCGGCGCACTCGAGTGCGCGTCTGACGGGGGATGCCGGAAGGCATGGGGATCTCCAGGACGTCGGCGGACAGCGACCATCTCGCCGGACGCCGGCCCGGATCAGCGGGCGGGCAGCATCCGGCGCATCACTACGCCGGGCGCGCGGGCGCCGTTCGTGCGGACCGCCAGCGAGAGCGCGCGGGTCT
>NZ_DATEJS010000321.1:0-4711 GCF_035277845.1 Microbacterium sp. | reverse complement strand
CACTGGGCATTTGGGGGAAGGAAACAGCTGATCATGAGCGACAACGTGGAGCCGGCCGCGGCTGGTTGGTATCCGACACCGGACGGCGAACAGCGGTACTGGGATGGGACGAGCTGGCTCGACATTCCTGCACCGCCCACCGCACCGCAGACCCCCGTCACAGCGACGAACGACGCTGCGACGTCACAACCACCCAAGACGACGCGTCGACCGCTCCTGGTGGCGTTGAGCGCGGTCGGAGCGGTCGTCGTGGTCGCGGGTGTCGTCGGCGGCATCGCCGCGGCCAGTCGTCCCACACCGAAGCCCACGCACACCGCGCCGCCAACGTTCGACGTGACAGGGTCGCTCACCCTCACCGATGGGTCCGGCGTCCTCGACCTCGGCGAGGGCATGTGCGCGGGTCAGAACGGCTACGACGACATCACCGCCGGCGCACAGGTCGACGTGTACGATGCATCCGGGAAAGTGCTCGCCACGAGCTCACTCGAGCCTGGCACTCCCGCGACCGATGGTCTCGGAGGGTGCACGTTCAACTTCGATGTGCCCGGAGTCCCTGCGGGTCTGAAGTTGTACCAGGTGCAGGTCAGCCACCGCGGCATGCTGACCGAGTCCTACGACGAGATGAACCACGGCCTTCAACTCACCCTCGGCTGACCCCTGCGCCGCGCACGACCTGCTCAGTAGCGCTTGGTCCACGTCTCGTAGGTGTAATCCGACCCGATGTGGTCAAATCCGGCACGCTCGGCCACGCTCTTGGCGGCGAAGTTCATGGGATCGATACGTGCCTGAACGATGAAGTCGGACCGCATCTTGTAGAAAGTCCCCATGACCTGAGGCGCGATCGTGATCGCCTCACCTGCAAGGCCGTTCCCACTCGCGCGCTGCGCGACGCCGATCGCCTGGATGAACGCGTATCGATCGAACGGGCTCACTCGCATGGCGAGAACCGCGGCGAGCCCATCATCGTCATAGCCGACCAAGAGCCAGTCGGGCGCCGCGACCTTGGGGTGCATCCCTCGGATGAATTCCTGCACCTCAAGCTCCCACGGGTAGTCGTGGCAGACGAATCCTTCGTCCTCGTCGAAGTACCCGTGATCAGGAAGTGTGCAGCTAAACGAACTGAGATGCGCTCTGTGCTCGCGAGTTGCGCTATGCCAGTCGAGCGTCACGGGCGGCATAGAAGGCACGAACGCGGGCCATCTCGGCCGTGTCAGGCATGCGAGCGCCAGTCGCCTTATACTGATCGACCGTTCGCACCCTGCGTTCCGACGCCGTGCGCGCCGCCACTCTCATTCTCCGTGCTGCCCCCGTCATGGCGGCAGTATCGCACGGGTGCCTGCACGGTTGCTAGTCCTGCACCCCGGAGTCACGATTGGACCCCGCGGCATCGACCGGAGCGTTGATGCTCTCACGGGTGCGCTCGAGACGTTCTCGCTCCCGGATGTCGGCGAACGCCGCCGCCGCGAGGTCGATGCACTCCTCACGAGTCGGCATCACGTCACCAGTAGTCCAGTCGGCCACCGTCGTACGCCTCGCGTAGTGCTACGAGGGTGTCACCATCGAGGCCAGATGGCAGGCCGAGCACCTGCGCAATATCCCGGCCTGAATAGAGCCTCGACACCGAGGATCCGGCGTGCTCGGCTTCCGCGTGGTCAGCCCCGAGTGCGGCCGCACGCCGGATCATCTCATCCAGTTCCACCTGCCCAGCATGGCCAAGCCCCTCCGCGTTGGCTACCCTCCCGAGATGAATGAACGGACAATCCGCCCGCTGATGACCATCGACGAGGTCGCAGAGATCCTCCGCGTGCCCGTCAAGACGATCTACGAGTGGCGGTCTCGTCCTCTCCCGTACGGTCCGCCGGCGATCAAGGTCGGCCGGTACCTGCGGTGGAAGGTCACCACCGTGGAGGCTTGGATCGAGGGTCAAGAGCCGGACGCCGTGCCGCACGGGCACGCCTAGCTGCACCGGCCTCGTGTGCACATCGGTGTGTGCATGCGGCAGCGGAAGGGAGCCTGAACGAGCAGTCAGCGCCGCATCCCGCGACGGCTCCCAGCCATGTGCCGCCAATACGGTCGGACACCAGCCGAAAACGCCGGACGAGTCGACCTTCACTGTAAATCAGCCGCGGAATGCTTCGGGGGTTCGAATCCCTCACTCGCCACGGAAGGAAAAGCCCCGGTCAGACGCAGAAACGCGACACTGGCCGGGGCTTTTCGTCACCGTCGTGTCACTCGTCGAGGTCTTCCTCGGGTTCCGGGACGAGATGCAGGCCGTCGTTCGAGTTCGCCAGGTACGCGAGCTCTTCGAGCCACCGTCGATTCAGCCGAGGCCGGCGCGGGTCGTCGTACTTGAACACCAGGGTGGAGTCGGCGGTGACCCACACCGTCATGCGCCCGTGCCCGAGGCTCGGATCCTCACGCCACGTGAACGTGAAGCTCTCGCCGCGCCGCAGTTTGTCGGACATCACGACCTGCAGGTGATGGAGCGCCCGGTCGGGGATGTAGACGTGGACTCCGTCGTAGGTCAGCTTGCCCATCTCCGCCTCCGATGTACGCAATCCGTCCTCACCTCGACGATACGCGCAACCGCGGGGGTGTGCGCGGGGCTCTCCCCCGGGCCGATCAGCTGCCGAAGTGCTCCAGCTCGTCGTCGTCGATCGCGCTCGGCAGTCGCAGCAGGGCGCCTTCGAAACGGCACGTCGCGGCAGCGACGTCCATGGCACGGTGCAGGGCGGCGCCCCACTCGTCCTCGCCTTCCGGCGAGTCCTGGACGAGGGATGCCGCGATCGCCGACAGCACCGCATCGCCTGCCCCCATCGTGTCGACGATTCGGCCCGGCAGCTTCGAGATGGGCGCGGTGATCTCCATCCCGGGCGCGTCGAGCCCCGCCCCCGCGGGGCC
Organism: Microbacterium sp.; assembly: GCF_035277845.1. Classification (GTDB taxonomy): domain Bacteria; phylum Actinomycetota; class Actinomycetes; order Actinomycetales; family Microbacteriaceae; genus Microbacterium. The sequence continues at coordinate 1,810 of NZ_DATEJS010000321.1, read as the reverse complement.
GTAGGTGGTGAGCACGACAGCGGCGCCGAGGTCGCGAAGGCGGTCGCGCAGCCCATCCAGGGGCACACGGTAGAGCAGGGCGGCGTCGTCTTCGCCGACCTTCACGAGCGATGCCTGAGCCGCGAGACGTTCGAATCCGCGCACGAACTCCGCGAGGTCGGACATCATGCCGGTTCGCGGATTCGGATCGATCGCGAGCGGGGTCGACCCGACGGCGTCGGCGAGCGCTTCGACCTGAGCGGGATCGTCGAACGGGAAGCAGCTCACCACGACCAGGTCGGCATCCTGACACGCCCGCCGTTCGGCCTCCCCGAACACGACCGCACGGTTCTGCGCCGCCTCGTTGAAAACGTACACGGGCTCGCCGCCGGTGCGGGTCGACACCGCCCGCGACGAGCCGAACGGGCCGGGCGAGGCGAGCAGCTCGACCCCGTAGTCCCGCAGGTAGCCGCGGATGTGGTCGCCGGCCTCGTCGTCGCCGACCATGGCGATGAGTGTCGTGGGCACACCGAGCCGGGTGAGACCGACCGCGACGTTCAGCGCGGCTCCGCCGACGAACTCGCGCACTCCGCGGTCGTCGCGAAGCTCGTCGATGAGGGCGTCGCCGACGACCACGACCCTCACGACGAGACGCCCTTGACCGCGTACTCGCGAACGCTCTCGACGAAGGCCTCGGCGCGGGTGCGGGTGCCGTCGATGCGGCGGTCGACGCTGGCGCGCAGTTCGCCCGGCGCGAGCGGGGCGGCGAGACGGACGGTCTCGTGGCAGGTCATGTCCGCGCAGATGTAGGTGCCGACGGATCCGGCATCCTTGCCCGGCTTGTGCGCGGTGAACAGCGTCACCTGGTCGCCGGGCTGCATGGTGTGGCACAGGTTGCACATCGCCGATCGCGCACGCGATCGGCCCTCGGCTGCGCGCAGGACGACTCCGACCGGGTCGCCGCGATGCACGACGATCAGATAGCCGCGGCCACGGGTGCGCGGATCGCGCCAGGCGAGGAAGTCGAGGTGGTCCCAGTCCAGCAGCAGGAAATCATGCGGCACCGCCATGATCCGCAGATCGTCCGCGTCGGCGTTGATCAGCGAATCCCGAACGTCCGCTTCGGTCATCGGGAACATGGTTGCCAGTCTACGAACGGGCCGCCGCCCTGGGTTGCTGCACCCCGGTGATCCCCCGGATGCCTCGGTAGGCTGGGGGCATGGCTGACTCGAGTTTCGACATCGTCTCCAAGGTGGACCACCAGGAGGCCGACAACGCACTGAACCAGGCCCGCAAGGAGGTCGAGCAGCGCTACGACTTCAAGGGCACGGGCGCGTCCATCGAGTGGTCGGGCGAGAGCATCCTCATCAAGGCGAGCACCGAAGAGCGTGCCAAGGCGGTGCTCGACGTCTTCCAGTCCAAGCTCATCAAGCGCGGCATCTCGCTGAAGAGCCTCGACACAGGCGAGCCGGTGCAGGGAGGCAAGGAGGTGCGGATCACCTCCACGCTCAAGGACGGCATCTCGCAGGAGAACGCCAAGAAGATCGGCAAGATCATCCGCGACGAGGGGCCCAAGGGCGTGAAGTCGCAGATCCAGGGCGACGAGCTGCGCGTGCAGTCCAAGAGCCGCGACGACCTGCAGGAGGTGCAGCGCCTGCTGCGCGCCGCCGACCTCGACGTCGACCTGCAGTTCGTCAACTACCGCTGACCGCCGCTCGTTCCGAGACGCGGACGACGCGTGCCTTCGACGTTCATGCTCGTCACCGAGTCGCCGTACCCAGTGGAGGCGCTTTTCGACGTGTCGCTGGACATCGACGCGCACATGGCCTCG
>NZ_DATEJS010000320.1:0-5649 GCF_035277845.1 Microbacterium sp. | reverse complement strand
ACGGTCATCGATCTGGCCCCGACGGCGTACGGACGGCGCGCCGCCGAGCTCCTGACCGCGATCATCGCCGGCGACCCCGACGCGCACAGGCACCACTGGTTCGACGGTGCCCGCGTCCGCGCCGGGGTCTGATCCGGGATCTGACCCACGGCCTGATCCTCGCCCGGGCCCGATCCCGCCGGCACCCCTCTCGCCGGCCGCTTTCGCTCAAGGGTCTCGAATTGCGGGTCAACCCCGCAGATCGTGACCCCTGAGCAGAAGAAGCCAGCCGCCTCCCCGGCACGCTCGCCGTTCAAGGGCCACGAATTGTTGGTGAGACCCGCAGAACGTGACCCCTGAGCAGAAGAAGCCGGCCGCCTCCCCGGCACGCTCGCCGTTCAAGGGTCACGAAATGTTGGTGAGACCCGCAGAATGTGACCCTTGAACAAGAGAAGAGGGGGGAGGCGGAGTTGCCGGGAGCGGGAGAGCGGGCGCGGGGGTCAGGGCTGGGGGAAGGCGGCGACCACGTCGATCTCGACGAGGATGTTCGCGAGACGCGAGCCCACCGTGGTGCGCACCGGGTAGGGCGCGGTGAAGAACTCCTGGTAGGCCTCGTTGAACTCGGCGAAGTCGGCGAGGTCCTCGAGGTGCACGGTGCTCTTCACGACGTCGTCCATCGTGAGGCCGTGGACGGCGAGGACGGTCTGGATGTTGCGGAGCACCTGGCGGGTCTGGTCGCCGACGTTGTCCGCGACCGCGTGGTCGTTCGCGGCATCCTGCGGGCCGAAGCCGGCGGTGTACAGGAAGCCGTTCGCGACGACACCGTGGCTGTACGGGCCCGCCGGGTTGGGGGCGCCTTCGGCGTAGAAACCGGTCTTGGGCATGGTTGTTTCCCTTCGTTGTCGGTCAGGTCTAGCCGAGATCCCGGGAGATCTCGGCGGCGGTCTCGCGCAGCAGCGGCACGCGCTGCTCGAGCTGGGTCAGGTTCTGCACGGCCCGCAGCGCCGTGAGCGAGAGAGCTCCGACGATTCCGGCGGAGGACACGATGGGCACTGCGACGCAGTTGACGAAGTCCTCGAACTCGGCGTCGTCGGCCGCCCACCCCCGGCGCGCGGTGACGGCGAGCTCGGCGTCGAGCGCCTCCCGCGTGACGAGGGTGTTCGCGGTGTACCGGCGCCAGTCGCAGCCGGCGAGCACGGCGTCCCGGCGGTCCCGCGGGAGACCGGCCAGCACCGCCTTGCCGATGCCGCTGCAGTGGGGGTGCACGGCGGACCCGACGCGGGAGTACATGCGCACGCCCGCGGCGTCCTCCACCTTGTCCACGTACACGATCTCGTCGCCGACGAGCGCGCCGACGTGCACGGTGTTGCCGACGATGCGGTGCAGCCGACGCACGTGCGCGAACGCGGCGCCGCGCAGGTCGAGGTGCTCCAGCGCCGCGCTCCCGAGCACGGCGAGCTGCATGCCGGGGGCGTACCGGCCGTCGCCCTGCCGGCGCACGAAACCGACCTGTTCGAGGCTCTGCAGCTCGCGGAACATGGTCGAGCGATGGATGCCGAACCGCTCGGCGAGCGCCGCCACCGACTGGGGTTCGTCGGCGAGGGCGGTGAGGATGCCGGCTGCTCGTGTGACGCTCTGCGACATCAGGAATCCGCTCCGGGGGCCGGGCGTTTCGACTCGCTTCGCTCGCTCAACGACCGGGCGCTTCGCTCGCGGGGCGACCGGGCACTTCGCTCGCGGGGCGGCCGGGGGCTTCGCTCGCGGGGCGGCCGGGGGGAAGCAGGGCTGCGGCGCAGGCCGCGGCCGGGGAGGGCTCCGGTCAGGTCGCCGCCGCGCAGCACGGGGATGCCGGCGACCAGCACGTCGTCGATGCCGACCGCGAGGCTGCGCGGACTCTCGTAGGTCGCGGTGTCGGCCACGTTCACCGGGTCGACGAGCACCAGATCGGCGACCGCTCCGGGCTCGACCGCGCCGCGGCGGCCGAGGCCGAACCGCCGGACGGGAAGCCCGGACAGGTGCTGCACGGCGTCGGCCCACGTCCACGTGCCGAGCTCCCGCACGTACTCGCGCAGGTAGCGGGCGAAGGTGCCCGACGTGCGCGGATGCGGGTGCGCGCCGATGAAGATGCCGTCCGAGCCGCCCATGTGGCGCGGGTGCGCGAAGATCCGGGCGAGCTCGGTGCTCGGACGCGGGTTGCGCACGGCCATGACGGCGCTCGCCTCGAGGCGGGATGCCGCCAGCACGTCGAGTGCGAAGTCCATCGGGTCGGTGCCGGCGCGCGCGGCGGCGGCGCGCAGAGTGAGCCCGAGCGCCCACGCCAGCTCGGGCGCGGCGATGTGCGCGAGCGTGATCATGTCCGGCCAGTCCGGACCGAGGCTGGCGCTGCGGGTGGCGCGGGCGATCCCGGCGGCACGCAGGTCGGCGCGACGGGCGGGGTCGGAGAGCACGCCGACGGCTTCGACCGCCGGCAGCGCGGACACCTCGGGCGGCAGCAGCGGCATGCCGAGCAGCGTGCAGCCGCGGATGTACGGGTAGGCGTCGAAGGTGGCGTCCACCCCCGCCTTCTCGAGCTCGGCGAGCTGGGCGAGCACGATGTCGGCGTCGGCATGGAAGTGCGCGACGTGCACGGGCAGCGAAGCGCCGGCATCCTGCCCCGCCCGTCGCGCGATCTCGACCATCTCGGCGATGCCCGCCGCCGTGTTCGCCTCGTACCCGCCGCGCATGTGGCTGACGTACACGCCGCCCGCCCGCGCGACCGGCGCGCACAGGGCCGCGAGCTCGGCCGCATCCTGGAAGATGTTCGGCACGTAGTCGAGGCCGCTGGACAGACCCAGTGCCCCCTCGGCCATGCCCTGCCCGACGAGGTCGCCCATGCGCCGCCGCTCGTCGTCGGTCGCCGGCCGGTCCTCCCGCCCGCACACCTCGAACCGCACCGTTCCGGCCGGGACGAGGTAGCCGGCGTTGAGCGCGGACGTGCCGTCGACGGATGCCAGGAGCGCATCGACTCCCCCGCCCCGGTACGTCGGATGCGGTCCGTTGATCGCCGCGAAGTAGCCGCTCGCGTAGCCGCCGTCGCCGGGGGCGTACGAGACCCCGTCCTGTCCGCCGATCACCGTGGTGACGCCCTGGCGCAGCAGCGCGCGGGTGACGGAGGGGTCTGCCACCAGTCCGTCGGCGTGCGAGTGCGCGTCGACGAATCCGGGCAGGATCAGGCGTTCCGCGGCATCCAGCACGACGTCGCCGGGCTGCGGGTCGACCGCCCCGACCTGTGTGATCGCCGCCCCCTCGACGGCGACGTCCGCGCGCGCCGGACCGTCGGCAGCGACCACCGACCCGCCGCGCAGCACCGTTCGATTCGACACCGGCACTCCTCAGAAGTAGGTGCGGACGAGGCCGGTGACCACGTCCGACTCGACGGATTCGACGACCGGCAGCACGCGCCACTTGTCGAACGCGGTGCACGGATGCGACAGCCCGAGGCGCACCACCGAGCCGATCGGCAGGGGCGCTGCGGGCCGCACGTAGGAGTGCTGGTCGTTCATGGCCGACACGGTCGCGTCGAGCGGATGCCACGGCCCGGCGAGGTCGTCCGCCGCCGCGCGCGGGATCGGCAGCCCCTCGTCGTACGGCAGGTCGCGCTTGCCCCCGTCGACGAGCGCGAGGCCGGGCTCGGGGCTCGAGACCACCCGGACGATGCCGTGCATGGCGTTCACGAAACGCGGGGAATCGGTGTCGGGCACGGGGCGTTTCGTCTCGCTGCGCTCGCTCAACGAGCGCGGGTCGCTGCGCTCGCCCGACGAGCGGAGGTCGCTGCGCTCGCTCGACGAGCGGCCCTCGTCGAACGGGGAGATGCCGCGGTAGAAGCCGTCGTCGTGCACGATGTAGGCGCCCGAGCGCAGCGTGAAATGCGTGCGGTCGTCGCGCGGCGCCTGTGCCCAGACCTCGGCGACGACGTCGAAGTAGGCGCTTCCGCCCGCCGTCACGTACCGCTCCCCGTCGTCGTACAGGTGACCGATCGCCGCGTGCAGCTCCAGTTGCGCCTCGAGGTACATGCGCACCGCCGCGAGCGCGGCGGGCGATCGGTCGTGGCCGAGGCTGCCCTCGTACCCGGCGACACCGGCGAGGCGGAGCACCTCGGAGGAGGCGAGTCGCTCGGCGATCGCCACCGCCTCGCGGAGCGAGCGGGCGCCGGTGCGGCCGCCGACTGCGCCGAGTTCCACGCACACGTCGACCGGGCGCGGCACGCCGACCGCGCGCAGGCCGCGCTCCATCGCGTCGACGGTCGCGAGCGAGTCGGCCCAGCACACGAACCGGAAGGCAGGGGCGGCGAGTTGGCCTGCGAGCCAGGCGAGCGAGCGCGCATCGACGGCGGCGTTGGCGAGCATGATCGAGTCGAGCCCGAGGTCGCGGCCGGTGCGCACCTGGCCCATGGTCGCGAGCGTGATGCCGAGGGCTCCGGCATCCGTCTGCCGCTTCCACAGGTCGGGCGCCATCGTGGTCTTGCCGTGCGGCATGATCTCGAGCCCGCGCTCGGCGCACCAGGCCGCCATGGTCGCGACGTTCGAGCGCATCGCGGCGTCGTCGAGCACGATGAGCGGCGTCCAGAACTCGTCGAGGCGCGGACGGGTCGCGAGGAAGTCGGATGCCGTCATGCCGATCGCCCGCGCGGGCAGCCCCTTGTCGTGTGCCGTCAGCAGCTGTCCGTCCGCGTCCATCCCGCGCCCTTCATCCGTTCCGTGTCATCGTGCTGTGCAAATACTACAACGTGCGTTGCATTTTTCGCACGTCGAAGACCATCATGGAAGCATGACCGATCCGTCTGCGTCCGCTTCGTCCACCCCGCGGCTGATCGCCCTCGGCGAGACCATGGCGCTGATCACCCCGGCGCACGCGGAGTCCCTCGCGACCGCCCGGGACGTGCGCCTGCTCGTCGGCGGCGCCGAGTCCAACGTCGCCATGCACGTCGCCCACCTCGGCATCCCCACCGCCTGGGTGAGCGCCGTCGGCGCCGACGCCCTGGGCGTGCGCGTGCGCGAGGACGTCGCCCGGCACGGCGTGGACGTGCACTGGGTGACCCGGGACCCGCAGGCCCCCACCGGCGTGTACTTCAAAGACCCGGGGCGCGGCGTGCTCTACTACCGCAGCGGGTCCGCGGCCGCGCACATGAGCCCGGCGAGCGTCGCCGCGGTTCCGCTGGAGGAGGCGGAGATCGTGCACATCTCGGGCATCACGCCGGCACTCTCCCACTCCTGCGCGGCGCTCATCGACACGGTCATCGACCGGGTGTCGGCGGGCTCCGGCATCCTGAGCTTCGACGTCAACCACCGCGCCTCGCTGTGGGAACCCGGTGTCGCCGCCCCGACGCTGCTCGCCCTCGCGCGCCGCGCGGACCTCGTGTTCGTCGGCCTCGACGAGGCGGAGGGCCTGTGGGGAACCGCCGACCCGGATGCGGTGCGCGAGCTCATCCCCCGCCCCACGATGCTGGTCGTCAAGGACGGCGACGTGGGCGCGACCGAGTTCCACCGCTTCGCCACCGCCGACGTGCGCAGCTTCGCCCCGGCCATCCCGACCGAGGTCGTCGAGGCCGTCGGCGCCGGCGACGCGTTCGCCGCCGGCTACCTCGCGGCGCACCTGCAGGGGGCGGACGCCGGCGAGCGCCTCGCCGCCGGG
>NZ_DATEJS010000319.1:0-20332 GCF_035277845.1 Microbacterium sp. | reverse complement strand
CGGCGGAGTTCGCAGCCGAGCTCGCCGGCCGCGGCGTGACGATCGTGTCCGGCGGCGCCTACGGCGTCGACGGCTGCGCCCACCGCGCCGCGCTCGGCGCGGGCGGCACCACGATCGCCGTCATGGCCGGGGGAGTCGAGCGGGCGTATCCGGCCGGGCACGCCGACCTGTTCGAACGGGTCGCCGCCCGCGGAGCCGTGATCAGCGAGGTTCCCTGCGGGGGTGCACCGACGAAGTGGCGGTTCCTCGCGCGCAACCGCGTGATCGCGGCGCTGAGCGGTGTCACGGTCGTCGTGGAGGCCGGCACGCGCAGCGGATCTCTGAACACCGCGGGTCATGCGGCCGCGCTGGGGCGGCCCATCGGTGCGGTGCCCGGACCCGTCACCAGCGCATCCTCGGTCGGATGCCACCGGCTGCTGCGCGAATTCGACGCCCGGTGCGTCACCGACGCGAACGAGGTCCTGGAGCTGCTGGACCCCGGCACCCTGTTCGACCCGGAGCCGTGCCGCACCGGATCCGGCGCTTCCGGCGCGCCGCCCACCGACGACACGATGCGCGTGCGGGATGCGCTCAGCCGGCGCTCCCGGCGGCCCGTCGAGGATGTCGCGCGGCGCGCCGGCATGGCGGTGAGCGATGTCGAGACGCGGCTGGGCCTCCTGCTGCTGTCCGGGGAAGTGAATCGGGACGCCGAGGGTTGGCGACTCGGCGCGCCCGCGACACGATGATGCTGCTCGGTGGGCCCGCGATGCGATGCCGGCGGTCCGCCGGGCCCGCGGCGCGGCGACGCTGTCCGCCGCACCCCGCGTGATGCCGATCCGCCGCGCGTCGGCCGCGCCCCGCCGTGCACAGCTGCGGCATCCTGGACGCATGCGGATCAGCGAGGCGGCGGCGGAGTATGCGGCCTACCTCGTCGACGTGCGCCGCCTGTCGCCCGCGACGGTGCGGGCGTATCGCGGTGATCTCGCCGACCTGCAGTCCGCGACCGGCGACATCGAACTGGGCGACGTCGGCCTCGAGGCCCTTCGGGACTGGCTGTGGCAGGACCTGCAGCGCGGCATCTCGCGGGCGACCGCCGCCCGGCGCACCGCCGCGATCCGCGGCTTCTTCGGGTGGGCGCACGACGGTGGGCACGTCCCCGCCGATCCGAGCCTTCGCCTGGTCGCCCCCAAACGCGGTCGCACGCTGCCGGCCGTGGCCGGCGCCGAGGCTGTGGCGGCGCTGCTCGACGGCCTCAGTGCGCGCGCCGCCGACGGCGATCCCCTGCTGCTGCGCGACCACGCCCTCCTTGAGGTGCTCTACGCATCCGCGCTCCGCGTCTCCGAACTGTGCGGACTCAGCCTCGGAGACGTCGACCGCGAGCGGCGGACGCTGCGGGTTCTCGGAAAGGGATCCAAAGAGCGGGTGGTACCGTTCGGCGGCGCGGCGGCGCGGGCCCTCGACGCCTATCTGGTGCGGGCTCGCCCCGTCCTCGTCGGTTCGGCTTCCGGCCAGGCGGTCTTCCTGGGGCCGCGCGGCGGACGCCTGAGTCCGCGCGCCGTCTACACCGTGGTCGCCCGAGAGCTCGCACCCGTGATCGGCGCCGAGACCGTCGGGCCGCACGCGCTGCGCCACTCGGCGGCGACGCACCTGCTCGAGGGCGGCGCAGACCTGCGCGCGGTGCAGGAGATGCTCGGGCATGCGAGCCTGGGTACCACCCAGATCTACACCCACGTCTCGGGCGATCGGCTGATGGCCGCCTACCGGCTGGCACATCCACGCGCCTGACGCGCCTGTCCGATCGCCGGCATGCGTGCGGCCGACGGCAGGCCTGCCCTGAGGGCAGGTGCGCAGCGGTCACTCGCAGCAGGGCAGCAGCACCGCGTGCCGGATGCCGCCGAGCAGCAGCAGGGGGTTGATGTATTCGCCGTCGCGACGCACGCCGAAGTGCACGGTGCCTGCGGGGGCGTGCCCGCCCGTCGCGACCGTCCCGACGGCGTCACCCGCTTCCACCGGCTCGCCCGCCACCGCGGCGGACAGCGCCGGCTCCAGGGTCGAGACGAGCCCTCCGCCGTGGTCGATCGTCACCAGCGGACGTCCCGCCACCATGCCGGCGAAGGCGACCACGCCGCCGGCGGGCGCCCGCACGACCGAGCCGGGCGCGGCGGAGACGTCGATCCCGCGATGCCCCGGACCGTACCGATCCACAGGCGCGACGAACGCGGCGACGACCTGGTGCGACGACGTCGGCCAGGCCCAGCGCGGATGCCCGGTCGTGCCGTCCTCTCCGGGTGCTCCATCGGCCGCGATCACCCCCTTCAGCGCAACGACCTCGGCCCGGCCTCCCTCGGCTGCCGCGGTCGCCGGAGCGAAGCCGACGAGCAGCGTCAGCGCCACGGCGGCTGCCGCCGCCCGGCACGGCCGCATCCCGGCACGGACGATCGGTGAGGTCCTCATGACCCGAGTTTCGGCTTATCGCGGATCCGGCGCGAGAAGCGCGTCGTCGCTGTGGACGGATGCCGGTCACGCCCCGCCGGGGGGCCACATGTGGACGAACCGTCTGCTGGTACACTGAAAGGGCATCTCGCGTGTCGAGATGACTCCGCGTGCCCGTGGCCTGCCGCTTCCGAGCGGCACTGCAGGCGGCATCCACTCCCATCGGTCCCGCATTCCGTGCGGGCGGGAGCGTGCCGGGCACCAGGCTCGTCGCGCATCAGCGTGACGGAATCAACCGCAACGGGCGCACAGCGTCCCAGAAACAGGAGAACGACCATGGCCGTCGTCACCATCCGCCAGCTGCTCGACAGCGGCGTTCACTTCGGACACCAGACCCGCCGGTGGAACCCGAAGGTGAAGCGCTTCATCCTCACCGAGCGCTCCGGCATCCACATCATCGACCTGCAGCAGTCGCTGTCGTACATCGACAAGGCGTACGAGTTCGTGAAGGAGACCGTCGCCCACGGCGGCACCATCCTCTTCGTCGGCACCAAGAAGCAGGCGCAGGAAGTCCTCGCCGAGCAGGCGACCCGCGTGGGCCAGCCCTACGTGAACCAGCGGTGGCTCGGTGGCCTCCTCACCAACTTCTCGACCGTCAGCAAGCGCCTGGCCCGCATGAAGGAGCTCGAGGAGCTCGACTACGAGAACCCGGCGGCCTCCGGCTTCACCAAGAAGGAACTGCTGCTCAAGAAGCGCGAGCTCGACAAGCTGCACAAGTCGCTGGGCGGCATCCGCAACCTGCAGAAGACCCCGTCGGCTCTGTGGGTCGTCGACGCCAAGCGCGAGCACCTCGCCATCGACGAGGCCAAGAAGCTCGGCATCCCGGTGATCGGCATCCTCGACACCAACGCGGACCCGGACGACTTCCAGTACCCGATCCCCGGCAACGACGACGCGATCCGCTCCGTCTCGCTGCTGACCCGCATCATCGCCGACGCCGCCGCCGAGGGCCTGCAGCAGAAGCACAACCCGGAGGCCGGCGAGGCCGAGCCTCTGGCGGAGTGGGAGCGCGAGCTGCTCGAGCAGGGCGCTGAGGCCGAGACCGAGACCGTCGTCGCCTCTGTCGAGACCGTCGTCGAGCCGGTCGCTGAGGCTGTGGCCGAGGAGCTCGCGGTCGAGGGCGCCGAGGGCGACCAGGCCTGAGCCACTGAACATCGCCGCGGCGGGGTCGTCCGAGGACGGTCCCGCCGCGGCATCCATCGGAACTTCCACAACAGCAAGGAGCCACCACCCATGGCAAACTTCACCATCGCCGACATCAAAGCGCTGCGCGAGCAGCTCGGCACGGGCATGGTCGACACCAAGAAGGCGCTCGAGGAGGCCGACGGCGACCTCGAGAAGGCCGTCGAGATCCTGCGTCTCAAGGGCGCGAAGGGCAACGCCAAGCGCGCTGACCGCTCCACCAGCGAGGGCCTCGTCGCCGCCCGCGAGGGCGACGGTCAGGTCACGCTCATCGAGCTGAACACCGAGACCGACTTCGTCGCGAAGAACGAGCGCTTCATCGCCCTCGCCGACAAGGTCGCCGACGCCGCCGCTGCGGCCGCCGCCGACTCGGCCGAGGCGGCGCTGGCCGCCCCGGCCGGCGAGCAGACCGTCGCCGAGCTCATCTCGGACGAGGCCGCCATCATCGGCGAGAAGGTCGAGCTGCGTCGCGTGCGCACCGTCTCGGGCGACAACTTCCAGGTGTACCTGCACAAGACCAGCAAGGACCTGCCCCCGCAGGTCGGCGTGGTCGTCGCCTACACCGGTGACGACGCCGAGACCGCTCGCAGCATCGCGCAGCACATCTCGTTCGCGAACCCGAGCTACCTGTCCCGCGACGAGGTCCCCGAGGCCGACGTCGAGAAGGAGCGCGAGATCGTCACCGAGATCTCCCGCAACGAGGGCAAGCCGGAGGCCGCGCTTCCGAAGATCGTCGAGGGCCGCGTGAACGCGTTCTTCAAGCAGGTCGCGCTGCTCGACCAGGACTACGCGAAGGACAACAAGCTGTCCGTCGCCCAGGTGGCGAAGGACGCCGGCATCACGGTGACCGGCTTCGCCCGCTTCAAGGTCGGCGCGTAAGAATCCCGAAGGGCCCGCATCGTGTTCTCGATGCGGGCCCTTCGCATGCCGTTCGATAGGTTTGGCTCTGGCAAGGAGGAACAGTGATCAGTGAGGCAACCGGACGTCGACGCGTCCTGCTCAAGCTCTCGGGTGAGGCGTTCGGCGCCGGCGGGCTCGGGGTGAACCCCGACGTCGTCAGTCAGATCGCCCGCGAGATCGCGGAGGCGGTCGACCGCGTCGAGATCGCGGTGGTCGTCGGCGGCGGAAACTTCTTCCGCGGTGCCGAGCTCAGCCAGCGGGGCATGGACCGCGGGCGCGCCGACTACATGGGGATGCTCGGCACGGTCATGAACGCCCTCGCCCTGCAGGACTTCCTCGAACAGGCCGGTGCCGCCACCCGCGTGCAGTCCGCCATCTCGATGACGCAGGTCGCCGAGTCCTACATCCCGCTGCGGGCGGAGCGCCACATGGAGAAGGGCCGCGTGGTGATCTTCGGCGCCGGTGCCGGTCTGCCCTACTTCTCCACCGACACCGTCGCCGCGCAGCGTGCGCTGGAGATCGGCGCCGACGAGGTGCTCGTCGCGAAGAACGGCGTGGACGGGGTGTACACGGCCGATCCGAAGAAGGATGCCTCGGCGACCATGATCGACCGCATCACCTACCTCGACGCCCTGCAGCGCGGCCTCAAGGTCGTCGACTCGACGGCGTTCAGCCTCTGCATGGACAACGGGATGAGCATGCGCGTGTTCGGCATGGAGCCCGCCGGCAACGTCACGCGCGCCCTTCTCGGCGAGCCGATCGGCACCCTCGTCACGGCGTGACGGTGGGGTCCTCCTCCCACGGTTGCGCGGTACCCGACCGCTAGAATGACTCAGACGTCTCAGAAGAAGGAGAAACCGTGATCGCGGATGTCTTGGCCGATGCCGGAGCTCGCATGGACCGCGCCGTCGAGGCGGCGAAGGATGACTTCGCGACGGTGCGCACGGGGCGCGCGAACCCCCAGATGTTCCAGAAGATCCTGGTGGACTACTACGGCACGCCGACGCCGCTCGCGCAGCTCGCCTCGCTGAACAACCCCGAGGCGCGCACGGTGGTCATCAACCCGTACGACAAGGCCGCGCTGAAGGACATCGAGCAGGCGATCCGCGACACCCCGAACCTCGGCGCGAATCCGACCAACGACGGCACGCTCGTGCGGGTGACGCTTCCCGAGCTCACCGAAGAGCGCCGCAAGGAGTACGTCAAGCTCGTCCGCTCCAAGGGCGAGGACGCGAAGGTGCACGTGCGCGGCATCCGGCGCAAGGCGAACGACGACCTCGACGGCCTCAAGAGCGATGTCGGCGAAGACGAGCTGAAGCGCGCGGAGAAGGACCTCGACGCCCTGACGCGCACGCACGTCGACCAGATCGACGACGCGCTCAAGCGCAAAGAGGCCGAACTGCTCGAAGTCTGAACGGTTCGATGTCCGGTGTCGAAGGCGGTGAAGAGCCCGATCGCGTCGAACGCGACCAGGCCGATCCGTCGCACCCGGACGACGCCGCCTCGGCGCTGCAGGCCCATCTGCGCTCGGCCCGCGCGGACTTCGAGGAGGCCAACGAGCGCATCAAGGAGCGCACCGGGCGGGATCTGATCGTCGCGATCCTCATCGCCCTCGCGATCGGCGCCGTGGTGGTGGCGTCCCTGGTGTTCCTGAAGCAGCTCTTCGTGCTGTTCGCCCTCGCAGCGGTGGGACTCGCGGTCTGGGAGTTCTCCCGCGCGCTGCAGGGCGCGGGGCATCGCATCGACATCATCCCGCAGACCGTGTGCGCGGCGGCCCTCGTGCTGACCGGCTGGTTCTACGGCGGGCGCTGGATCTGGTGGATCGCCCTGTTCGGCGCCGTGGTGCTCGTACTGGCCTGGCGGTTCATCGGGCAGATGATCGCCCGCGACGGCCGCACGTACGGAGCCGTGCTGGACGACGTCATGCTGGCCTCGTTCATCCAGCTCTACGTCGCCCTGACGGGGAGCCTGTGCGTGGTCCTGCTCGACCAGGACCACGGCGAATGGTGGGTGCTGTCCTTCCTGATCGTCGCGGTCGCGGCCGACACCGGTGCATACGCCTCGGGGCTCATGTTCGGCCGGCATCCGATGGCCCCGCGCATCAGCCCGAAGAAGACCTGGGAAGGGTTCGCGGGCGCGGTGGTGGCATCCGTCGCCGCCGGTGTGCTGCTGGCCCTGTTCCTGCTCGGCGTGCCGTGGTGGGCCGGGGTGATCTTCGGCGCCGTGATCCTGGGCACTGCGACGTGCGGCGACCTGGGGGAGTCGATGATCAAGCGCGCCCTCGGCATCAAGGACATGAGCTCGTGGCTGCCCGGGCACGGCGGAGTCCTCGACCGTCTCGATTCCATCCTGCTGTCCGCCCCGGCGGCTCTGGCACTGTATTACCTGATGACCCCGATGGTGACCTCATGACGACGACCGCCGACCCGAAGTCTGCGCCCGCGGCCCCGGGCTTCCCCCTCACGAAGGGGCGGACGAAGGGGTACCAGAAGAAGGCCGTGGACGCTTTCCTCGCCCGCGCCCGCGCGTCGTTCGAAGGCGCCGAGGGCGCGACGGCGATGACCGCGGCCGACGTGCGCACGGCCGCGTTCCCGCTCGTCAAGCACGGCTACGTCATCGCCTCGGTGGATGCCGCTCTCGGCCGCGTGGAGGATGCCTTCGCCGCCCGGGCGCGCGGCACGGCGATCTCCGGGGCCGGACGAAGCCTGTGGGTGGCGCAGTCCCGCGCGCACGCGCAGGAGATCCTCGACCGGATCAGCCGCCCCCGGAGCGAGCGGTTCCGCCGCGTGGCATGGCCGCGGTACGGGTATCGCGTCGACGAGGTGGACATCGTGGTCGACAAGCTCGCCGCGTATCTCGCGGAGGGACGCCCGGTGACCGTGGATCAGGTGCGCTCGGTGGCGTTCCGGATGCAGCGACGCGGCTACCGCGAGGCGCAGGTCGACGCCGTCCTCGACGCCATCGTGGACGTGATGCTGGCAGTTGACTGACTGCGGCGGCTCGTCGGATGGCGGCGGCGGCCCGCGACCGATATGGTTTACCGTATTGTGACTTCCCGCATCGAGATGATTCCTGAGACATCCCGGCGGGCGAGGCGATTGGCGGCCCAGAGCACTCCGCTGAAGCGGCGAGTTCGCGTGCAGCCGCCCGCTCCCGTGACCACGCGCCCGATCGCGCGCCCGCGGCAGGAAGCGCCCGCGCGCTGGTCCCGCCGTCGCGGCGTCCTCACCGTCTTCGCCGGCTTCGCGGTCGTCGCCTTCGGCGTCGCCTCGATCGGACCGCTCGGCGCCTCGCTGGCGACGCGGGCGAACGCGGAGACCACGCCGCCGGCGACCATCTACTCGCTCACGCGGGACGACGCCCAGACCCTCGACACGCAGGCGCACGCGGCTCAGCCGGCATTGCAGCGCGACCGGTACTCGGTGAAGGTGATCCCGCAGTCCGTACCCGCGCAGACGTCGTCGTCGGCGGCCATGATGGCCCAGGTCGCGTCGTTCGTGGCCCCCTCGCCGGGCAGCGCCCAGGCGATCGCGTACAAGCTCGTCCAGGCCCGCGGCTGGGATGACAGCCAGTTCCAGTGCCTGGTGGCGCTGTGGAACCGCGAGTCGGGCTGGCGCGTCAATGCGGCGAACCCGAGTGGCGCGTACGGCATCCCGCAGGCACTGCCCGGAAGCAAGATGGGCGCCTACGGCTCGGACTGGGCGACCAACCCCGCCACGCAGATCAAGTGGGGCCTGTCGTACATCTCCGGCAGCTACGGCACGCCCTGCGGTGCATGGGGGCACTCGAACTCGTACGGCTGGTACTGAGCGGATGCCGCGGGCACGACGGCCCCGGCCGCAGCCCGACGGCGACGCGCTGGAGCGGATGATCCTGGGCTGGAAGCGCACCGAGGTGCGCGGCGGGGTGGAGTGGTACGTCCAGCCGATGCCGGCATCACGGTCCGAGAAGGCCTACACCTGCCCGGGCTGCGGTCGGCAGATCGCACCCGGAGCCGCTCACCTCGTGGCGTGGCGCGCCGATGGCATCATGGGTGATGCGGCCGATCTCGCCGCACGTCGGCACTGGCACACTGCCTGTTGGAAGGTGAGCTGATGGAGATCCGTGGAGCTGTGACGCTGCCCGCGCACCGCGAGGACATCGAACTCGAGACCGCCGACGGGATCCGCCTCGTCGGTGAGCTCGCCGTCCCGCTCGACCGCGAGCCGGTGGCGACGCTCGTCACCCTGCATCCGCTGCCCACCGCCGGCGGATTCATGGACTCCCACATCCTGCGCAAAGCTGCGGCTCGCCTCCCCGCGCTGGCCGACCTGGCAGTGCTCCGCTTCAACACCCGCGGCACCTCGTCGCCGCGGGGCACGAGCGGCGGCACGTTCGACGGCGGCGCCGCCGAACGGTTCGACGTCGCCGCGGCGATGGACTTCGTCGCGGCCCGCGGGCTGCCGCGTCCCTGGCTGCTCGGGTGGTCGTTCGGCACGGAGCTGGCCCTCAAGTACGGGCCGGACCACCCCATCGAAGGGGCCGTGCTGCTGTCACCGCCGCTGCACCGCGCGACGCCCGCGGAGGTTGCGGCCTGGCACGACGACCCGCGCCGCCTCGTGGTGCTCGTGCCCGAGTTCGACGACTATCTGCGCCCCGCCGAGGCGGTGGAGCGCTTCGCGTCGGTGCCCGAGGCCACCGTGATCGACGTGGAGGGCGGCAAGCACCTGTGGGTCGGCGAGAACCAGACCCGACGGGTGCTCACCGAGATCGTCGCCGTCGTGAACGCGACAGCGCTTCCGCTGCCCACCGAGTGGCACGGATCGGGTGCCACCGCCGCGCACGGCTGAACCCGACGGATCGCGGCCGGCGCCGCGGCGGCTCAGCGCTCGTTCTGGCGCGGGATGATCACCTGCCGGTAGATGATCAGCACGCTCGCGGCGACCGGGATCGCGATGAGCGCGCCGAGCAGGCCGAGGAGCGACCCGCCCGCCAACGCCGCGACGACCACGACGCCTCCCGGCACCGAGACGGCCCGGTTCATGATGCGCGGCGAGAGCACATATGCCTCCACCTGCATGTAGATGAGGTAGTAGATCGCGGCGATCAGGGCGGTCGTGGGGGAGCCGAGCCCGGGGATCAGACACGTGAGCACGATGATCGTGGAGCCGGTCAGCGTGCCGACGAGCGGGATCAGCGAGAAGAAGAACGCGATCACGGCCAGCACGGCGGGGAACGGGGCGTTGATCACCGACAGGAAGATCGTGCTCAGCACGCCGTTGATGACCCCGAGCGTGACCTGCCCCATGACGTAGTAGCCGACCGAGTCCGTGATCTGCTCGGACAGGTCGATGAACCGCGCCCGCTTCGAGGCCGGCACGAGCCGGTACACCGCGCTCTTGAGCGACGGGACGGATGCCGTGAAGTAGATCGTGAGAACCAGCACGATGAGGGCACCGGCGAGCACGCCCAGCACCTTCGCGCCGGCCGTGATGACTCCCTGCCCGATCGAGCCGCTGATCGTGGCGACGTTGCGGGTCAGCCAGTCCTGCAGGTAGTTCGAGACGACGTCGACATTGAGCGCCGGGAAGGTGTGGTGCAGCCAGTTCTTCACATCGTCGATGGCCGTGTTGCTGTTGACGAGCTCGGTGATCTGCGCGATCAGCTGGGTCACCTGACCGCCGATGATCGGAACGACCATGAGGATGATCCCGGCCACGACCGCCAGCGCGGCGAGGATCGTGACCACCACCGCAGCCCAGCGCCGGAAGCGCCGCCGCACGAGGAACGCCACCACCGGCTCGAGCCCGAGGGCGAGGAACAGGGCGGTCCCGACATAGAGCAGGATCGTCGACAGCGTCTGGATGCTGCCGATGAGCAGCAGGCCGAGCCCGACACCGAGGGTCGCGACGAGCGCCACCCGGAACGGGTTCTGCACCTTCATGGACGCTCCTCCCGTGTCGGCGGCCGTGTCACGTCAGGATACTGACATCCGCCGTGCACCCTGCGGCGCCGCGCGCTCTGTGACCGCTCCCAGGTCCGTTTCGCTATGGTGGAGGGTCGATGCTGTGGCCTGCGCGTGCCCGATGCGCCGGCCCGGAAGGGTGTTTTTCGTGCGTTTCGTGTGGGCCATCGCCGCGTTCGTGCTCGCGGCTCTGATGATCGCCGCCGGCATCGCCCAGCGCACCGTGTTCGAAGGGCCGTCGTCGGAGACGACCGCCGTGCACACGGCCGGCGACGCCCCGTTCACCGTCATCGACAGCGCGGTGCTCACGCGGCACCCCGGATCCCAGACCGTGCGCGCCTCCGCACCGGGGCAGGTGTTCCTCTCCTACGGCCGCACCGCCGATGTGAAGGCGTGGCTCGCCGGCGCCACCTACAACCGGGTGACCCTCGGCCGCGGCGGCAAGATCGTCACGACCGTCGTCGGGCCCGACGGCCAGGCCGTGGGCCAGACGACGGCGTCCCCGACACCGTCCGCGACGCCGTCGACGTCACCCTCCGCGAGCGCCTCCTCGTCGCCGTCCCCGAGCGCGACACCCGGCGCAGCCTCGACCGCCCCGATGATCGGGGCGCACAACCCGGTGGGCTCGGATCTGTGGCTGGACGAGTTCCGCGACAAGGATCTGCTGATCCAGCCGCTGCAGCTGCCCGCCGGAACGAGTGCGCTGGTCGCATCCGACGGCACGAAGCCGGCGCCCACGGACATCTCCGTCACCTGGCCGCTGTCGACGGCGACGCCGTGGGCCGGCCCGCTCATCCTGTTCGGCGGCATCCTGATGCTCGTCGGAGTGCTCCTCTACATCCTCGCGATCCGTCACGTGCGCCGCTCCCGCGGTCCGCGCCGCAAGAGCCCGCCCCCGCTGCCGCAGTCGTCCTCCGGCGAACCGGAGGACCTCACGGTCACCGCGGCCGACAAGGGCGTGATCTCGGCCGGC
This sequence comes from Microbacterium sp., assembly GCF_035277845.1. Classification (GTDB taxonomy): domain Bacteria; phylum Actinomycetota; class Actinomycetes; order Actinomycetales; family Microbacteriaceae; genus Microbacterium. Next base: position 8,861 of record NZ_DATEJS010000319.1, on the reverse strand, counting down.
TCGGGGTCCCGGTCCCGCCGCTCGCGTCGCGCGTTCATCGCCGTCCCGCTGGCGTTCAGCGCACTGCTTTTCGCCGGCTGCAGCCCGGACGCGTGGCCGCACTTCGGCGCTTCGCCGACGTCGTCCCCGTCCGCGACCGTCATCGCGGACGACCAGCAGGCGCCCGCCGTCAGCGAACCGCAGGCCGAGCGCATCCTGGCGAGCATCTCGCGGACGGTGGCGGGTGCCGATGCGAAGATGAACGCCGCCGCGGCCGCGACACGCCTCGACGGCGCCCCGCTGGCCGAGCGGCGGGCCAACTACACGATCCGCAAGAAGACGAAGGGGGTGTCGGCGCTGGCCGCGATCCCCGCGACGGGCCTCAGCGCCGGCGTGGTCCTTCCGCAGGCGTACGACGGATGGCCTCGCACGGTCATGATGATCGCGTCGGACACCCGCAAGTCCACGTCGCCGTCGACCGTGCTGATGATGACGCAGACGGATCCGTGGTCGAACTACAAGCTGGGCTACGTCGCCCAGCTGCAGCCGTCCACCCAGATCCCCGACCTCGCACCGGCCTACGTCGGCGCGTCGGCCGTGCCGCCGGACTCCTCGTTCCTCGTGCTGCCGCCGAACCAGCTCGCCACGGCCTACGCCGACGTGCTGAACAAGGGGGCCAAGAGCCGCTTCGCCGGCAACTTCGACGAGGCCACCGACAGCTTCCTCGATCAGACGCGCAAGGCGCATGCGGCCCAGCTCGCGGCGTTCAACAAGTCGGCCAAGAAGAGCGGGCAGACGGGCAGCATGACCTTCCTGGCCGGTGCGGGCGCCACCGATCCGTCGGCGCTGGCGACGCTCGACAGCGGCGCGATCATCGCCGTCCAGGTGGACGACTCGACGATCACCAGGCCGACGGCCTCCGGCGCCGTGATCTTCGCGAGCGACGAGGCGCGTGCCCTCACCGGCACCAAGCAGTCGAGCACCGGCTACACCACCACGTACAGCGATCAGCTGTTCTTCTACGTGCCCGGCCAGGGCGGCTCGAACACGAAGATCCAGCTTCTCGGCTACGCATCCGACATCCTCTCCGCGAAGGTGAACAAGAAGAAATGAGCGACCCGAACCTGGGCGCGTCGCTGCGCGGCGCCGTCGACCTCTCCTCCCTGCGCGGCCGCCCGACGCCCCCGCCGGCTGCAGCGGCTTCGGCCGGCGAGCCGCTGCCGGTCTCGGGCCTCGTCATCGACGTCACCGATGAGACGTTCGGCGACGTGCTCGAACTGTCGCGGTCCGTCCCGGTGGTCGTCGACCTCTGGGCGGAATGGTGCGGCCCCTGCAAGCAGCTGAGCCCCGTGCTGGAGAAGGTCGTGCTGGAGCTCGCCGGCCGCGTGCTGCTCGCCAAGGTCGACGTCGACGCCAACCCGCAGCTGGCCGCCGGCTTCCGCGCGCAGTCGATCCCGATGGTCGTCGCGCTCGTGGCCGGTCAGCCGGTGCCGCTGTTCACCGGTGCCGTGCCGGAACAGCAGGTGCGCGAGGTCTTCGCCCAGCTGCTGCAGCTGGCCGCGCAGAACGGCGTGACCGGAACGCTTCCGGTCGGCGACGGCGAGCCCGTCGCCGCCGCCGAGGAGCCGCCGCTGCCGCCCCTGCACGCCGAGGCCTACGACGCGATCGAGGCGGGCGACTACGCGCGCGCGATCAGCGCGTACGAGAAGGCGCTCGCGGAGAACCCGCGCGACGAGGATGCCCGCGCCGGTCTCGGCCAGGTGCGGTTGCTGCAGCGCGTGCAGGACGTGTCTCTCGAGGATGCGCGCCGCGCCGCGGCGGACGACCCGTCCGACGTGGATGCCGCGCTCCGCATCGCGGACCTCGACCTCGCCGGCGGGCACGTGGACGACGCGTTCGGGCGCCTGCTGGACCTGTTCGCGGTGCTGCCCGCAGACGAGCGCGCCCCGGTGCGGGAGCGTCTCGTGGAACTGTTCGGCCTCGTCGGCGACGCCGACCCCCGCGTCGTCCGGGCACGCGGCCCCCTCGCACATCCGTCAGCGGGTGCGCACCGCGCCGTCGCCCTGAGGCGCGTTCACGTGGCGGACGGCCTCGTGCTGCAGCCAGAGCACGCCGAGCGGCGGCAGCACCATCGTGGCGTGGCCGTCGGGCGCCGCGTTGACCACGCCCAGGTTGCCGACCCCGGACCCGCCGAACTCGGTGGCATCCGAGTTGAGGATCTCGTGCCAGGTGCCGCCTTCGGGCAGCACCAGCTCGTACCGGTCGATCGGGTTGCCGGAGAAGTTGCAGACCACCGCGACGGCGTTGCCCTGCAGGTCGCGGCGGGCGAAGGCGATGACGTTCGGGTTCCACGTGGGCTCGCCGAGGCGGGTGAACGCCGCACTCTCGGAATCCCTGCTCCACAGCGCCGACTGCCCGCGGTACACGCTGTTGAGCGTCGCGACGAAGCTCTGCAGCTGCGCGTGGGAGGGCTGCTCGGTGAGCCACCATTCGAGACCGCGCGATTCGGACCATTCGGACAGCTGGCCGAACTCCTGGCCCATGAACAGCAGCTGCTTGCCGGGGTGGCCCCACATGTACGCGAGGAAGGCGCGCATGTTCGCCAGTTTCTGCCAGTGATCGCCGGGCATGCGGGAGATCAGGCTGCCCTTGCCGTGCACGACCTCGTCGTGGCTGATCGGCAGCACGTAGTTCTCGCTGAACGCGTACACGAACGAGAACGACAGCTCGCCCTCGTGGTGCGCGCGGTACAGCGGGTCGCGGCCGATGTACACGAGCGAGTCGTTCATCCACCCCATGTTCCACTTGAACCCGAAGCCGAGGCCGGCGTGATCGGTGGGTGCGGTGACGCCGGGGAAGCTGGTCGACTCCTCGGCGATGATCGTCACTCCCGGGTGCAGGCGGTACGCGGTGGCGTTGACCTCCTGCAGGAACGCGATCGCCTCGAGGTTCTCGCGGCCGCCGTGGACGTTGGTCGCCCATTCGCCGTCCTTGCGCGAATAGTCGAGGTACAGCATGGAGGCGACGGCGTCCACGCGCAGTCCGTCGACGTGGAACTCCTCGAGCCAGTACAGCGCGTTGGCGACGAGGAAGTTGCGCACCTCGTGCCGGCCGTAGTCGAAGATGAGCGTGCCCCAGTCCTGGTGCTCGCCGCGCCGCGGGTCGGCGTGCTCGTACAGGTGCGTGCCGTCGAAGCGCGCCAGGGCGAAGGCGTCGCGCGGGAAGTGCCCGGGGACCCAGTCCATGATGACGCCGAGGCCGGCCTGGTGGAGCGTGTCGATGAGGTACCGCAGGTCGTCGGGGGAGCCGTGCCGGGCGTCCGGGGCGTAGTAGCCCGTGACCTGGTAGCCCCAGGACCCGCCGAAGGGGTGCGTCGCGAGCGGCATGAACTCCACGTGCGTGAAGCCCTGGCCGGTCACGTACTCGGCGAGCTGGTCGGCGGCATCCCGGTACGAGAGCCCCGGTCGCCATGAGCCGAAGTGCAGCTCGTACACGGACATCGGTTCCCGGTAGGGGGCGGACGCGGCGCGCTTGTCGAGCCAGGCGGCATCCCCCCACGTGTACTCGGAGTCGGTGATGACGGACGCCGTCGCGGGCGGCGTCTCCGCCTGCCGGGCCATCGGGTCGGCCTTCAGGATCCAGTGTCCGGCGGTGGTGAGCAGCTCGTACTTGTACGTCGTGCCCGCGCCGATGCCCGGCACGAAGAGCTCCCAGACGCCGCTCGACCCGAGCGAGCGCATCGCGTGGCCCTGGCCGTCCCACGAGTTGAAGTCGCCGACCACCCGCACCGCGCGGGCGTTCGGGGCCCACACCGTGAACGAGGTGCCGACCGTGCCGTCGTCGTCGCGCACGTGCGCACCCAGGACCCGCCACAGCTGCTCATGACGGCCCTCGCGGATGAGGTGCAGGTCGAGCTCGCCGATCGTCGGCAGATGACGGTAGGGGTCGTCCGTCACGTAGTCCGGTGCATCCTCGTACGTGGCCGTCACGGTGTACCCGTCCGGGTCGCCCATGTACTCGCCCTCCCACACGCCGTACGCGAGATGCTCCAGGGTGACCGTGCGGCCGTTGCCGAACGCGGCGGTGACGCCCGTGGCGAGCGGGCGGCGGACGCGGATGACACCCGAGTCCGTGCCGTCCGGATGGATACCCAGCACATCGTGCGGGGCGTAGTACGACCCGCTGGAAACCTGGTTCAGGATGTCATCGGCGATGGTCATTTCGTCTCCTTCACGTGCAGGATGTGGACCGGCTCGGTGAACGCATCGAGCCTGACGAAGTTGTGGTCCGTCCAGCTCCAGCGGGCGCCCGTGATGAGATCTTCGACCTCGAAGGCGTTGCCGGGCTCGACGCCCCACACGCGGGTGTCGAGGTGGACCATCGTCTGGCGCACCGAGTGCGGGTCGACGTTGACCACGACGATGATCGTGTCCGCGCGACCGGTGGGCGACAGCGCGGCATCCAGGTGCTTGGAGTACACCAGGATGGCGTCGTCGTCGCTCCAGTGCGCCCGGAAGTTGCGCAGCTGCTGCAATGCCGGGTGGGCGGCGCGGATGGCGTTGAGTCGTCGCAGGAACGGGGCGAGCGAGTTCCCGGATGCTTCGGCGGCATCCCAGTCCCGCAGCTTGTACTCGTACTTCTCGTTGTCGATGTTCTCTTCGGAGCCCGGACGCGCCACGTTCTCGTACAGCTCGTATCCGGCGTAGACGCCGTAGGTGGGGGCCGCGGTCGCGGCGATGGCGGCGCGGATGCGATACGCGGGACGCCCGCCGAACTGCAGGTACTCGGTGAGGATGTCGTGCGTGTTGACGAACAGGTTCGGGCGCATGAAGTCCGCCGTGTCCTGCGAGAGGGAGGTGAGGAACTCCACGAGCTCCGGCTTGGTGTTGCGCCAGGTGAAGTAGGTGTAGCTCTGCTGGAAGCCGACCCGGGCGAGCGCCTGCATGACCGCCGGGCGGGTGAACGCCTCCGCCAGGAAGACCACGTCGGGATCCTCCGCGTTCACCGTGGCGATCAGCCACTCCCAGAACTGGAGGGGCTTCGTGTGCGGGTTGTCGACGCGGAAGATCTTCACGCCCTGCGCCACCCAGTGCCGCACCACGCGCAGCATCTCCGCGTAGATGCCCGCCGGATCGAGGTCGAAGTTCAGCGGGTAGATGTCCTGATACTTCTTCGGCGGGTTCTCCGCATAGGCGATCGTGCCGTCGGGCAGCGTCGTGAACCACTCCGGATGCTCCGTCACCCAGGGATGGTCGGGCGCCGCCTGCAGGGCGAGGTCCAGCGCGACCTCCAGGCCGCGCTCCCGGGCGGCGTCCACGAACGCGCGGAAGTCCTCCAGCGTGCCGAGCTCCGGATGGATGGCGTCGTGCCCGCCCTCGCGGGCGCCGATCGCGTACGGGGAGCCGGGGTCGCCGGGCTGCGCCTCCAGCGTGTTGTTGCGGCCCTTGCGGTTGATGCGTCCGATGGGGTGGATCGGCGGGAGGTACACCACCTGGAACCCCATGCCCGCGACGCCGTCCAGGCGGCCGATGGCCGTGCGGAAGGTCCCCGAGCTGATCGATCCGTCCTCGCGGCGGGTCGCCCCTTCGGAACGGGGGAACAGCTCGTACCATGCCGCGTTGCCGGCGACGGTGCGCTCGACGTTCAGGGTCAGCTCGTCTCCCACCGTGACGAGCGAGGTCAGCGGACGCAGCCGGAACTCCTCGGCCAGGGCCCGGTCGCGCACGATGCGAAGGGCGGTGTCGTCCGGCAGGGCGGCATCCCGCAGGCGCTTGGCGACCGTCCGCAGCCCTGCGCGCTCCGCGTCGGGCCGGTCCGTCTCGGCAGCGGCGCGCTCGAGCAGCCGGGCGCCCATCTCGCGCATGAGCGGCGCATCGACCCCGGCCGCGATCTTCAGGTCTGCGGCGTGCTGCCACGTGGCGAAGTCGTCGGCGAAGGCCTCGAACCGGAACGTCCAGTCGCCCTGCTCCAGCAGCACGACCTCGGTGCGCCAGGTGTCGAAGCCGTCCTTCAGAGCCTCGAGCCGGTGCAGCGACTCCTCACCCGCCGGCGACGTCAGACGCACGTGCACGCCGATGAGGTCGTGCCCCTCGCGGAACGCGGTCACCGCGAACGGCACCGCCTCCCCGACGTACGCCTTCGGGTCGAACGCGCCCGCCTCGGGTCGCGGGCCGAGGAGCGGGATGCGGGCGGTGACGGTGTCGTGGTCCGCGTGCCAGGCCGATGCGGGGCGGAGCGGGAGCGCGGAGGTGCTTCGCCATACAGGTGACGAGGGCCGGGCTTCTGCCGGGGGCGGGACGACGGCGGCGGGCGCCGAGCTGTCTTCCTTCGCGCTCCCTCGGGTCGCTGCCGGGTTCGGGCGCTTGGCGGGGTTCTTCGTCATGCGGGCCACGTCACGAACCTATCGCCAGCACGGGACGATTCCCAGCGGGTCGGGCCGCGCTCGACCTAATGTGTCGGATCCTCCACACGGAACAGGCGCATCGAGGTCGGCGGCATCGTCACGGTCTGGCCGGGGAGCACCGTGGAACCCCCTTCGGCAGGTGTCTCGTCGGCGCTGGACCACAGCTCCACGAGGTGTCCGGCTCCAGGCAGCGCGGGCAGCGTGACCTCGCCGGCCTCCTCACGGCCGTGCACGATCAGGAGGATGCGGTTCGCGGCCTCGAACTCGGGGGTGGATGCCGCCAGATACTGGAGCGTCCGGTGCCCGGGATCCTCCCAGCCGTGCCACGGCATGGCCTGCCCGGCCGCATCGAACCACTCCATCGCCGACGCCGAGGGCACGCGAGCGCCGAGCCGGGCGAACCGGCGCGGGCGCAGCGCGGGGTTCTCCCGTCGCAGCCGGATGAGATGCCGGACGTGCGCGGCGAGATCGCGCTGCCAGGCGTCGTGCTCCCAGTCCACCCAGGTGAGGTCGGAGTCGTGGCAGTACGCGTTGTTGTTGCCCTGCTGGGTGCGGCCGTGCTCGTCGCCCGCGGTGATCATGGGGGTCCCGGCGGACAGCAGCAGTGTGCCGAAGAGGTTCCGCATCGCGCGGCGCCGGTTCGCGAGGATGCGCGGGTCGGCGGTGGCTCCCTCGGCGCCGTGGTTGAACGACCGGTTCGTGTCGGTGCCGTCACGCCCGTGCTCGCCGTTGGTCTCGTTGTGCTTGCTGTCGTACGAGACGAGGTCGTGCAGGGTGAACCCGTCGTGCGCCGTGACGAAATTGACCGACGCGAGAGGTCCGCGCTCGTCGCTGAACGTGTTCGAGGACCCGGCGAGACTGGTCGCGAGTCCGCCGACGCCGCCGGCCGGTGCGCCGGTGCGCCGCGCGTGCTCGATGTCGGACAGCCAGAACGTGCGCACCCGGTCGCGATAGCGATCGTTCCACTCGTGCCATCCGGGCGCGAACCCGCCGGTCTGCCAGCCGCCCATGCCGACGTCCCAGGGTTCGGCGATGAGCTTCACGCCCTGCAGCAGCGGGTCGTCGCGGATCGCGCGCAGCAGCGGATGGTCCGACGTGAACGCGTGACCGGCATCCCGCCCGAGGGCGCTCGCGAGATCGAACCGGAACCCGTCGATCCGGCAGTCGCGCGCCCAGTAGCGCTGCGAGTCCAGCACCAGGCGGGCGGCGGCATCCGTGGACGTGTCCACGGTGTTCCCGCAGCCGGTGACGTCGATGTACGCGCCCTCGTCGGTCTGGCGGTAATAGCCGCGGTTCGCGATGCCGCGCAGGCCGGCGGTCGGGTCGCCGCGCCCGCCCTCCGCCGTGTGGTTGTACACGACGTCGAGAAGCACCTCGATGCCCGCCGCGTGCAGCGCCTTCACCATGCCCTTGAACTCGCGCAGCACGGCATCGGGGCCGCCGCGGCGACTCGCGGCCGTCGCGTAGGCCGCGTGGGGGCTGAAGAACGCGAGGGTGTTGTATCCCCAGTAGTTCGCGAGGCCGAGCCCGGCCAGGCGGGGCTCGGACGCGAACGCGTGCACCGGGAGGAGTTCCAGGCTCGTGACGCCGAGACCGTGCAGGTGGTCGATGATCGCCGGGTGCGCGAGGCCCGCGTAGGTGCCGTGCAGCGCCGGCGGGACGAGCGGATGCCGCTTGGTCAGCCCGCGCACGTGGGCCTCGTAGACGATGGTGCGGTCATCCGGCACGGCGGGCTTGCCCACGCCCTCCCAGTCGAACGACCCGTCGACGACCACTCCGCGCCACGCGGACGGCCCGGCCTGCTCCACGCCGCGGGCGTACGGGTCGAGCAGGAGCGCGTCGGCGTCGAAGGCGTTGCGTGCGCCCCGCGGACCGGCCACGCGCACCGCGTAGCGCGAACCGACGCGGAGCGCATGGGTGGTGATCTCCCACACCCCCGCCTGTGCGAGCACGAGGGGGACCGTCGCCACCGGCCAGTCGAGGTCGTCCTCGTCGAACACCACGAGCTCGACGGCCGTCGCATCCGGGGCCCAGATCCGGAACGTCCCGCCGTCGGCGTCCACGTGCACGCCGAGGCCGTCGAGAGCCTCGGCGAGGAGTCCCTCAACTGACATCGTCGTCACCTGAGCGGGAACCATCCGACTACGATAGCCACCCGTGGCCGCCTACCTCGATCACGCCGCCTCGACGCCTCTGCGCGCCGAGGCCCGCGAGGCGTGGCTCGCGGCATCCGAGACCATCGGCAACCCCTCGTCGATCCACCGCGCGGGCCAGGCGGCGCGGCGCATCCTGGAGGAGTCGCGCGAGCGGCTGGCACGCACCCTCGACTGCGACCCGATCGAAGTGGTGCTCACGTCCGGCGGCACCGAATCGGTCAACCTCGGCGTCACCGGCCTGTGGCGTGCAGCGGGGCCGGATGCCGCGATCGTGCTGCCCCGCGGTGAGCACCACGCCACGATGGACACCGTCGCCTGGCTGG
>NZ_DATEJS010000318.1:0-16969 GCF_035277845.1 Microbacterium sp. | reverse complement strand
ACGTCCTGCCACTCCTCCTGCCGGCCGTACGGCAGCACGTCGACGAGCCCGAAGTTGTGCGCGAGCTGCTCGACGCCTCGGCCGTTCGTGTGCCAGGTGCGGTACACGGTGTCGCCGTCGCGCAGGAACACGTTGAAGCCGAATCCGCCGTTGCGGGGTGCACCCATGTCCGCGCCGAACGGGCTGTGCGCCGTGGAGTACCACTCCATCTTGTTGCCCACCTTCGCGCGGTAGGCGAGGGCCTCGCCGATCTCGCCCTGGGTCACGATCACGAACCGGGCGTCGTACTGGTCGAGGAATCCGAGCCGCGAGTACTGCGTGGTCAGCCCGGTGCAGCCGGGGCACTGCCACTCGGCGCCGTCATGCCACATGTGGTGGTACGTGATGAGCTGGCTCTTGCCCTGGAAGACGTCGGCGAGGCTGATCGGGCCGTCGGCGCCTTCGAGCGTGTACGGCGGCAGCTCGACCATCGGCAGGCGGCGACGCTGCGCGGCGATGGCGTCGAGTTCGCGGGTGGCGGCCTTCTCGCGCACGCGCAGGTCGGCCAGCTGCTGCTGCCACGTCGCGGCGTCGACGACGGGCGGAAGGGCGGAAGTCATGGCATCCTCCTTGATGTCTACGGTGTTCACATCCGATATGTTGACATCGTACACATCCGGCGTCGCGTTGGGGAGGGTCAGGATGCCGCAACCCGCTCGCGACACCTACCACCACGGTGATCTGCGCACCGCGCTGGTCGACGCGGGCCTGGAACTGACCCGCGCCGGGGGCCCCGCGGCCCTCTCGCTGCGGGAGGCCACGCGGCGTGCCGGGGTGTCGCCGAGCGCCGCGTACCGGCACTTCGCCGACCGCGACGAGCTGCTGCAGGCGATCGCCCGGCGCATCCAGGACGACATGGCCGAGCGGATGCAGGCATCCCGCGCCGGCACCGCCGCCCTGTCCGGGCGCGAGCGGCTGCGGGCCGTCGGCCTCGGCTACATCGGGTTCGCCCTGCGCGAGACCGGCTGGTTCGAGACCGCGTTCTTCACCAGCAACGTCCTGCCCGGCGAGGCCGGGATGCCGACGCCTCTCGCCGCACTCGTCGACGCGCTGGATGCCATGGTGCGCGAGGGCGACCTGCCCCCGGACGCGCGCGTGGGTGCCGAGTGGCCGTGCTGGGCGGCCGTGCACGGGTTCGCGCTGCTGGCGCTGCACGGCCCCGCCGCGCGCCTCAGCGCGGCGGAGCGCCAGGCCGCCGCCGAGCGCGTCGTCGACACCGCGATCCGAGGGCTCGGCGCGTCCGGTCGTTGAACGAGGGCGAGGTGCGTTTCGGCTCGCTGCGCTCGCTCAACGACCGGGGGAGATAGGGGCGCGGGGCCGAAGGCGGCGCGGGGCTCGCCGTGAGGCAGTTCAGTTTTGTGCGTGAACGAATCGCCTGCATCCCCACGTTCCGAGGGTCTAAAGTCCCTGCCGGACGTCCCGCCGAGGCCGATCCTGGGATCATCGGCAACCGGCAGAGGAGTTCGACGTGATGTACGGATACGGCGCCTGGGGCGCCTGGGGGGCAGTGTTCGCCGGCATCGTGGTGCTGCTGTTCTGCGGCGGCATCGCGGCCCTTCTCGTGGTGCTGCTGCGGGATCCGCGGCACCACGGGGCACCGGGACGGCCGCCGCTTCTCGGCGACGATCCCGAGCGGATCCTCGCGCAGCGCTTCGCCCGCGGAGAGATCGACGAGGTCGAATACAAGGCGCGCCTCGAGGTGCTCAAGCACGGAACGTGAGGCCTGGCGGGTTCCGTGTGGATGTCGGACCCTCGGAGTAGACAGGTCTCACACCCCTCGACTCGAAGGATCGCCACATGATCACGCCTCCCACGCCCGGCCTCAACAGCACTCCCCGCCTCGACTTCGACGCCCTGGTCCCGCGGTTCAGCGCCGCGATGGCGCGCCTCGACTCGGTCGCCGGCCTCGGTCTCGAGCCGTCGCTGCGCGAACTGGTGCGGCTGCACGCGTCGACGATCAACGGCTGCGCGTACTGCATCGACATGCACGCGAAGGATGCCCGCGCGGGCGGTGAGACCCAGCAGCGGCTCGACGCGCTGCCCGCCTGGCGCGAGACCGACTGGTTCTCACCGCGCGAGCAGGCAGCCCTGGCCCTGACCGAGGCGGTCACCGTGCTCACGGACGGCCACGTGCCGACCGACGTCTTCGACGCCGCCGCCCAGCAGTTCGCGCCCGACGAGCTGGCTCAGCTGATCTCGCTGCTGGTCACGATCAACGCCTGGAACCGCATCGGCGTCGCCACCCGCTGCTGGGAGCCCGGCAGCTACCAGCCCGAGGCGTAGCCCCCGCCCTGCCCCGCTCCCTCCCCCGGTCGTTGAGCGAGCGAAGCGAGCCGAAACGCAGCATCCCCCCAACCAGACGGAGGTCCCGATGGAGTTGACCGACACCCAGCACGAATTCCTCACCGATCACCACGCCGCCGCGATGATCACGATCGCGCCCGACGGCATGCCGAAGGCGGTGCGCGTCGGGGTCGCCCTCGTCGACGGCCGGCTGTGGAGCAGCGGTACGGCCGACCGGGTCCGCACGGGCCGGCTGCGGCGCGATCCGCGGTGCACGCTGTTCGTCTTCGACAAGGCGTACGCGTACCTGACGATCGAGTCGACCGTGACGATCCTGGACGGCCCGGATGCCCCGCGACAGAATCTCGAGCTGTTCCGCGTCATGCAGAACCGACCGTCCGGGCCGCTGGCCTGGTACGGAGAGGATCTCGACGACGAGGCGTTCCTCGCCCGGATGTCCGCGGAGAAGCGGCTCGTCTACGAGTTCGCCCCGCAGAAGGCGTACGGCTTGGGATGAGGCCCTCGCCCCAAGCCCGCATCCCCTACGGCAGCGGCCGCGACCGCGCCATCGGCATGACCACCGACATGACCCACCGCGGCATCCGGAACATCGGCTTCTCGGTGCCGAGCGCGTCGATCCCCGCCATCTCGGCATCCGTGAGAGCGAAGTCGAACACGTCGAGGTTCGCCGCGATGTGGGCGGGGTTCGTGGATTTGGGGATCGCCACGAACCCGCGCTGCACATGCCACCGCAGCACGACCTGCACCGGGGAGATGCCGTGCGCGGCCGCCGCGGCCACGATGGCCGGCTCGCCCAGGAGCTTGCGCGACCCGTGCCCCAGCGGATACCAGGCCTCGGGCACGATGCCGTGCTGCCGCAGGTACGGCAGCAGCGCGGGCTGCTGCCAGTGCGGATGGAGCTCGACCTGGTCGACCACGGGCGCGATCCGTGCGGTCGGCAGCAGCTTCTCGAGGTCGTCGACCCGGAAGTTGCTCACCCCGATGGCGCGCACCTTGCCGGCATCCACGGCATCCTCCAGCGCACGCCAGGCGCTCGGCACGTCGCCGACCGGCTGGTGCAGCAGCAGCAGGTCGACGTATCCGCTGTCGAGGCGGTCGAGGCACTCGTCGATCGCGACGCGAGACTTCTGCGGCCCGTACTGCGACGGCCACAGCTTGGTGGTGAGGAAGATCTCGTCACGCGGCACGCCGGACGCCCGGATGCCGCGACCGACCGCGCGTTCGTTGCGGTACAGCGCCGCGGTGTCGATGAGCCGGTAGCCGGATTCGAGGGCGGCCTTCACGCTCGCCTCGCACTCCGCGACATCGGTCACGAGGTAGACCCCCAGGCCGATCTGCGGCATGTGAAGCCCGTTGGAGAGCGGGATGCTGGTGACCATGGCGCGTTCCCTTCGCCGGAAGCGGGACGCATCCAGTGTGCTCCTGCCGGTGCCGTTGGGCGAGGTCGACGGGGAGCTGCGTTTCGGCTCGCTTCGCTCGCTCAACGACCGAGGGGGGCGGCGGGGTGGGTGTGGAGGTCGGACTCGGCGCTCGTGCCGTTCAGCTGCAGGTAGAGGTGCTGCTCGGTCACCGAGACCGTGAGCGTGTTGCGACGTTCGAGCGCGCCGGTCGCGGCGTCGATGAAGCCCGGGTCGAAGCTGTGCACCACGATACGGTCCGCGTTGTGGATGCGCTTGCCCGCCCACTGCGCGATCACCTTCACCGGGTCGCGGTGGGTGTACACGGTCGCCCGGCCGGCGAGCTTGCTGCCGTAGTGCAGGCGGGCGGCATCCGGAGCGCCCACCTCGATCCACGCGGTGATCGCGCCGGTCAGGTCGCGCACGAGCACCGCGGGCTCCTCGGTCGCCGAGATGCCCTCGCTGAACGCGATGCCCTCCTCGTACTCGAGGCAGTACGCGAGCACGCGGGTCATCATGAACGCGTCGGTCTCGGACGGATGCCGCGCCACCCGCAGCGTGAGCGACTCGTAGACGCCGCGGTCCACATCGGCCAGCTCGACGTCGAAAGTGTGGATCGTTGCGCCTGCGGCCATAGCGTCCGAGCCTACCTGCGTCGACGGACCGGGCCGTCGCTGTGGCCGCTGCGCCCGTACTCCACGAAAACCATTGACACCGATCCGGATATCCCGCTACCGTACGAGTTGGGATCCCGCACTGGAATCCCAACCCCACCGACCACCGCTGGGGGCCGGGCTTTCTATGTCCTCCCGGCCCTCGGCGGTCACCACAGGATCCCGTGATCGCGCCCGGTCACGGGATCCTTCTCTTCCCCCGGTCGTTGAGCGAGCGAATGGGCCCACGCGCCCGGAGGCTCCGCGCGACGCGTCAGCGACTCGTGGAGGGGGCGTGGGGAGAGCCGAAACGCCTCGCCCCGCCGCCGCTCACCGCACGAGAGACCGCAACCGGCGCACCGCGACCGACAGGGTCGCGAGCCCCGACCCGTCCTGCGCGTGGGCGGCGGCGAGCGCCTCGTCCAGCACGCGGCGCGCCGACGAGCCGCCCTGCTCGAGCCAGGCCTCGATGCGGGCCTCCGGCTCGGTCGCCTCGGTCTGCTGCGCGATCGTCGCGGTCAGCTCGATGATCACCGCGTACAGGTCGTCGCGCATGGTGGCGCGCGCCATCGACCCCCAGCGGTCGCTCTGCGGCAGGGCGGTCGCCTTCGTGAGCATCTCCTCGAACCGCAGCCGCGCCGACAGCGCGAAGTACAGGCCGGCGAGTTCCCGGATGTCCCAGCCCCGCAGCCGCGAGCACTCGGCGACGTCGAGCAGCGAGAAGGCATCCAGCACCCCGGCGCTGTGCCGGGCGAGGCCGGTCGGCACGCCCGCCTCTTCGAGCTGCCGCATCCGCTCCTCGAACCGGTGCAGGTCCCCGCCGAGCAGCAGGTGGCCCATGTCGTCCCAGAGCGACGCGACCGGCTGCCGGAAGTCCTCGATCTGCCGGCCGATGTCGAATCCCTCCGCCCGGTGCTGCATGAACCAGCGGGTGGCCCGGTCGAGCAGGCGCCGGAAGGTGAGGTAGAGGTCGGTCTGGACCGCGGACGCCACGAGGTTGTCGGTGGCCTCGACCGCGACGACGAATCCGCGCAGGTCGAAGATCTCGCGCACCGCGACGTATGCGCGGGCGATCTGCTCGCTGGATGCCCCGGTCTCGTCGGCCGCCCGGGAGGCGAACGTGATGCCGCCGCGGTTCACCATCGAGTTCACGACCGAGTTGACCACGATCTCGGTGCGCAGGGGATGCGCGTCGAGGTCGCCGGCGTATGCGTCCCGGATCGGCTGCGGGAAGTACTCGGCGAGGGTGCTCTCGAACCACGGGTCGTCCGCCAGGTCGCTCGAGTTGAGATCGGTCTTCAGCGCGAGCTTCGCGTAGGCGACGAGCACCGCGAACTCGGGCCGGGTGAGACCGCGTCCGTCGGCGAGACGTGCCTGCACCTCGACGGGGCTCGGCAGGAACTCCAGTTCCCGGTCGAGTTCGTCGCGCTGCTCGAGCAGGTCCATCAGGCGCTCGTGCACCGGCAGCATGACGGCGGCGTTGGCCCGCGAGTTGCCCAGCAGCACGTTCTGCTCGTAGTTGTCGCGCAGCACCTGCACGCCGACCTCGTCGGTCATCGAGTGCAGCAGCGCGTTGCGCGCCTCGCGGTCGAGCCGGCCGGCGCGCTCGAGGGCGCCGAGCAGGATCTTGATGTTCACCTCGCGGTCGGAGGTGCCCACGCCCGCGGAGTTGTCGATCGCGTCGGTGTTGATGCTGACGCCCGACAGTGCGGCCTCGATGCGGCCGCGCTGGCTGACGCCCAGGTTGCCGCCCTCGCCGACCACCCGCAGCCGCAGCTGGTTGCCGTTCACCCGGATCGCGTCGTTGCCGCGGTCCCCGATCTCGGCATCCGTCTCGTCGCTCGCCTTGATGTAGGTGCCGATGCCACCGTTCCAGAAGAGGTCGACGGGGGCGAGCAGCACGGCGCGCTTGAGCTCCAGCGGCGTGAGCGTCTTGACGGCGGGGTCGAGGCCCAGCGCCTCGGCCATCTCGGGCGTCACCGCGATCGACTTCAGCGACAGCGGGAACACCCCGCCGCCGGGCGAGATCAGCGAGCGGTCGTAGTCGTCCCAGGACGAGCCGGGCAGGTCGAACAGGCGCTGCCGTTCCGCGAAGGATGCCGCGGCATCCGGATGCGGGTCGACGAACACGTGCCGGTGGTCGAACGCGGCCACCAGCCGGATGTGCGGGGAGCGCAGCATCCCGTTGCCGAACACGTCGCCGGACATGTCGCCGACGCCGACCACGGTGAAGTCCTGGGACTGGGTGTCGAGGCCGAGCTCGCGGAAGTGCCGCTTGACCGACTCCCACGCGCCGCGCGCGGTGATGCCCATGCCCTTGTGGTCGTAGCCGGCCGAGCCGCCGGACGCGAACGCGTCGTCGAGCCAGAAGCCGTACTCGGCCGAGATGGCGTTGGCGATGTCGGAGAACGTCGCGGTGCCCTTGTCGGCCGCGACCACGAGGTACGAGTCGTCGCCGTCGTGCCGCACCACGTGCGGGGGCGGCACGATGTCGGACCCCTCGCGGTTGTCGGTGAGGTCGAGCAGTCCCCGGATGAAGGTGCGGTACGCGGCCTTGCCGCCCTCGAGCCACGCGGCGCGGTCGCTCGCCGGCGGCAGCCGCTTCGCGAAGAACCCGCCCTTGGACCCTGTCGGCACGATGACCGCGTTCTTCACCATCTGCGCCTTCACGAGCCCGAGGATCTCGGTGCGGAAGTCCTCGCGGCGGTCGCTCCAGCGCAGGCCCCCGCGGGCGACCTTGCCGAAGCGCAGGTGCACCCCCTCCACCTCGGGCGAGTAGACCCAGATCTCGGCCATCGGGTGGGGCTTGGGCAGGCCCGGCACCCGGGAGCAGTCGAGCTTCATCGACACCCACGGCTTCGGCGACCCGTCGGCGGCCGGCTGGTAGAAGTTCGTGCGCCAGGTGGCGCCGATCACCCCGATGAACGAGCGCAGGATGCGGTCGTCGTCGAGGCTCGAGACGTCGTCGAGGGCGCGCAGCAGGTCGGCTTCGGCGGCATCCCCCTGGGCGGTCCGGTCGCCGGCGACGGCGGGGTCGAAGCGCAGCTCGAACAGGTGCACGAGGTCGCGGGCGAGCGCGGGGTGCGCGACGAGCGCCTGCTCGAGGTACTCCACCGAGAACGCGGAGCCGATCTGCCGCAGGTACATCGCGATCGCGCGGAGGATGACGATGCGGCGCCAGTCGAGGCCGCCGAGCAGCACCAGGGAATTGAGGCGGTCGCTCTCGGCCGCGCCGGTCCAGGATGCCGCGAACGCCTGCTCGAAGTCGTGCGCCCAGGCGGGGTCGGCCCAGCGCGCGGCGCTCTCCGGGTCGACTCCCGGCACCACGAGGCCGAAGTCGGAGATGTACCGCACCTGGCCGTTCGGAAGCGTGAGGATGTAGGGCCGCTCGTCGACGACGTCGGCGCCGAGGTCGGTGAGGATCGGCAGCACCTGGGTGAGCGGGTACTCGCGGTGCGAGATGACGGTGAGCACGCGCTTGGCGGGCTCGTCGCGCTCCGGCACGTTGAGGTGCACGGCGAACTCCCGCTCGTCGAGGCCCTCGAGCAGCGCGATGTCGTCGAGGGCCTCGTCCGGCCGCACCGACTCCTTGTAGGCCAGGGGGAACGCGGCGCCGTACTGGGCCAGCAGGCGTGCGGTCTCGTCTTCGCCGTAGGTCTGGTGCAGCTCGTCGACCAGGCCCTCGTCCCAGCCGCGCACGGCATCCATCAGCTGCGCCTGCAGCTCGGCCTCGTCGATCTCGGGCAGCGAGGTGCCGCGCGGCACGCGCACCACGAAGTGCAGCTGGGCGAGCGGCGCCTCGCCCACCCAGGTGGCGTGGTCGACGCTCTCGGCGCGGAACACCGAGCGCAGCAGATTCTCGATGCTGAGGCGCACGGCGGTGTTGTAGCGGTCCTTCGGCAGGTAGACGAGGGCGGACACGAAGCGCCCGAACTCGTCGCGGCGCAGGAACATGCGGGTGCGGCGCCGTTCGCGCAGGCGGCTCACCTCGCTGGCGACCTCGAGCAGGTGCTCGGAGGAGTCCTGGAACAGCTCGTCGCGCGGGTACTGCTCGAGCACCTGCAGCAGGTCTTTGCCGGAGTGCGACATGGGCGAGAAGCCGGATGCCTCGAGCACCGCGTGCACCTTGGTGGACACGATCGGCAGCGTCAGCACCGAGGCGGCGTACGCGCCGGAGGTGAACATGCCGAGGAAGCGCCGTTCGCCGATCACGTTGCCGTCGGCGTCGAAGGTGCGCGCCCCGATGTAGTCGAGGTAGACGTCGCGGTGCACGGTGGCGCGCGAGTTCGCCTTGGTGATCGTGAGCAGGCGCGGCTCGCGCGCGGTGCGCTGCGCCTCGGGCCGGAGCGTCGCGACCGCGGTGGTGGGCTTGCGCAGGATGCCGAGGCCCGTGTGCGGCATCGGCACCAGCACGTCGTCGCCGTTCACGTCGGTCTCGAGCGTGTACTCCCGGTAGCCGAGGAAGGTGAAGTTGTCGTCGGCGAGCCAGCCGAGGAAGTCGATGGCGGGGCGGACGGTGGCGGGATCCGCGGTGCGCGGCGGCGCGGTGCGCAGGTCGGTGACGAGGTCGAGGCAGGCGCGGCGCATGGCCTGCCAGTCGTCGACGGCCGCGTGCACGTCGCCGAGCACGTCGACCAGGCGCTGTTCGAGTTCGGTGCGGCCCTCGTCGGTGGGCACCCGGTCGACCTCGAGGTGGATCCACGACTCGAGCTCGCCGCCGTGCACCCCCATCTCGAGCAGCTCGCCGTCGTCGCCGCGGCGCACCTCGACGATCGGGTGCACGAGCAGGTGCACGGCGAGCCCCTGCCGGGCGATCGCGGCGATCACCGAGTCGACGAGGAACGGGGCGTCGTCGGTGCAGATGTTGACGATGGTGCGCCGCGAGCTCCAGCCGTGCTCGCTGAGGGTCGGGGTGAACACCTCGACCCGCGTCTGCTTGCGGTCGCGCTGCGCGGCCAGGGTGCGCATCGACAGTGCGGCGCCGACGATGTCGCGCGGTTCGCGTTCCGCGAGATCCTCGGGATCGAGCCCGCCGATGAGCTGAGTCAGCCCGGCCTTCAGGTCGGGCTCGAGCGTGTCGATCGCGTCGTGAAGTGCAGTGGATCCGATTGTGTTGCCCATGAACCTCGTCGTCCAATCCAGCGGTGGCGCGGGATGCCGTCGGCCTCCCCTCCGAGCCTATTCACCTGGCCCGGTTTCCGCGCCCCGGGCGCGCGAGGCGGGGGGTGGGGGTGGGGGTGGACTGCGTTTCGGCTCTCCCCACGCCCCCTCCACGCGCCGCTGGCGCGTCGCGCGGAGCCTCCGGGCGCGTGGGCCCATGCGCTCGCTCAACGACCGGGGGGATGCGCGCGGGCGGTGCTGGAGCGCACGATGAGGCGGTAGGGCAGGTCGGTGGTGAGCGACTCGGAAGCGGCATCCGGGCTCAGCTCGCCCATCAGCACGTCGACGGCGCGCTCGCCCTGCTGCTGGGGGAACTGCGCGACGGTCGTGAGTCCGAAGAAATCGGCCAGCTCGTGGTCGTCGACGCCGACGATCGAGACGTCGTGCGGAACGGACAGCCCGAGATCCCGGGCGGCGAGCAGGCATCCGATCGCCATCTCGTCGGACGCGGCGAAGATCGCGGTCGGCCGGTCGAACGGGCGGCCGAGCAGCTGTTTGCCCGCCTGGTAGCCGCCGTTGATCGTGAAGTCGGCGGGCTGGTACAGGTCGTCGCGCAGGGCCAGTCCGGCGTCGTGCATGGCGTGCTCGAAGCCGCGCCGCCGCGTCGAGGCGAGGTGGAAGTCGAGGTCGAACTCGGTGGATGCCCCCACGTGGGCGATCAGCGTGTGCCCCAGCGCGATGAGGTGCTCGGTGGCGAGCCTCGCCACCCCCTGGTCGTCGAGCGTGAGCGTGCGCACGCCGCGGATGGGTCCGCCGATTCCGACGATCGGCTTGTGCAGGGCCAGCAGCCGGCTCACTTCGTCGTCGGCGAGCTCCAGCGCGACGGCGATGACGGCATCCACGCGCTTGCGCAGCAGGAAGTGCTCGAACACGCTGCGCCGTGACTCGGCGCCACCGCTCAGGTTGTAGAGCGTGAGGTCGTAGCCCTTGCGCAGCAGGGCCGCCTCGGCTCCCTCGACCACCGACGAGAAGTACCAGCGCGACAGGAACGGCACGACGACGCCCACGTTGCGGGTGCGCCCGGAGGCCAGGCTCGAGGCGTTCGACGACACCACGTAGCCGAGCTCGGTGGCCGCGGCCTGCACGCGCTCGCGGGTCGCTTCGGAGACCGGGCCGTTGCCGCTCAGGGCGCGGGAGACGGTCGCGGTGGACACACCTGCCCGCTGCGCGACTTCTTCGATCCCCGTCATTCCCCAGCTCCCGACCATCCCGATTCGGTCCTGCCGACATGGTACCGGCGGCAGCATCCTGCAAGCGCTTCCAGTCTCCGTACCTCAAACAGTGCCGTGATTTCGCGGTAACACGCCGTCGCGCCAAATCTCGCCTTGGAAAATCTGCAAGCGTTTGCTATAGATGGAAGCGCTTGCATCCCGGGAGAACGGCCTCCCCGCCTTCTGTGCTGTGGACGCCGGCTCCCCCTCCCAGAAACAGAAAGGCACACCGATGACGGTGACCAAACGGATGGCACTCAGCGCAGCAGCCGTCGCCCTCGCCGCGATCACCGCGACGACTCTCGCCGGATGCTCCGGCTCCGCCTCGGCGAACAAGTCCGCGAACGACGCGGCATCCGGCTCGAAGACGCTCACCGTCTGGGTCGACGCGTCGCGCGTCTCCGCGCTGAAGGACATCGCCGCCGAGTTCACCAAGAAGTCGGGCGTCAAGGTCAACCTGGTGCAGAAGGACTTCGGCAAGCTGGAGCAGGATCTCGAGACGCAGATCCCCACCGGCAAGGGCCCCGACATCGCGGTCGGCGCCAACGACTGGACCGGCCAGCTCGCCACCGACGGCGTCATCCAGCCCGTCGAGCTCGGCGACAGCGCGAGCAAGTACGAGAAGGTCGCGCTCGACGCCTTCAACTTCAAGGGCCAGGTGTACGCGCTGCCCTACTCGATCGAGAACATCGCGCTGGTGCGCAACACCAAGCTCGCCCCCACCGCCCCGAAGACGTGGGACGACATGATCGCGGCGGGCAAGGCGGCGGGAACCAAGTACCCCTACATCGTGCAGGTCGGTCCGCAGTCCGACCCGTACCACCTGTATCCGCTGCAGTCCTCGTTCGGCGCCCCCGTGTTCGCGCAGAACGCGGACGGCAGCTACGACGCGAGCAAGCTGACGATCGGCGGCGCCGACGGCGTCACCTTCGCGAAGTGGCTGCGCCAGCAGGGCTCCACGGGCGCGCTCAGCCTGTCGATGACCGGCGACATCGCGATCGAGAAGTTCGACCAGGGCCAGTCGCCGTTCATGATCACCGGCCCGTGGAACATCCCGGCGATGCAGAAGGCCGGCATCAAGGTCGCCGTCGACCCGATCCCGTCCGCGGGCGGCAAGCAGAGCTCGCCGTTCGTCGGGGTGCAGGGCTTCTTCCTGAGCGCGAAGACCGCCAACAAGCTCGCCGCGAACGACTTCCTGACCAACTACATCGGCACCGATGCCGTGCAGGAGGCGCTGTACAAGGCCGGCGGCCGCCCGCCGGCTCTGACGACCGCGTTCGACAAGGTCGCCAGCGACCCGATCATGCAGGGCTTCGAGAAGGTCAGCGCCCAGGGCGCCCCGATGCCGAACGTGCCCGCCATGGCCGCGGTCTGGCAGTACTGGGGTGTCGCGGAGGCCGCGATCATCGGGCAGAAGGCCGATCCGGCCGCGACCTGGACCAAGATGACCTCCGACATCCAGTCGGCGATCGACAAGCAGAAGTGACCGAGCCGAGCGGCCGCACCCGCCACCGGGTGGGTGCGGCCGCTCGCGGATCGTCAGGACCATCGCTATGACCCTCACCGCACCCCCGCCGACCCAGAGCCCCGAACAGCGCCGATCCGCCGTCCGCAGCAAGCGCGCTGCGCGGATCGCGGAGGCCGCCTCGGCCGGCATCGGCGTCCTGCTCCTCAAGATCGTCCTGCTCGGACTGATCGACGCGCTCGGGCTGTACGCCCTGTTCACGCTCGCCGCCGCCGGCAGCTGGGTGGTGTTCGCCATCGTGCTGGCGGCCACGGGCGTCATCAACTGGATCTACTTCCGCAAGCAGGGCCTGCCCGGCAAGTACCTCACCCCGGGCCTCATCTTCCTGCTGGTGTTCCAGATCTTCGCCGTCGTCTACTCGGGCTACGTCGCCTTCACCAACTACGGCTCGGGGCACATCGCCACGAAGGACGACGCCGTCGCGGCCCTCCTCGAGGGCGCCCAGACGCGCGCACCGCACTCGCCCGAGTACCCGCTGGCCGTGCTCGACCGCAACGGCCAGCTCGCCTTCCTCGTGACGACCCCGAGCGGCGAGGCCGAGATCGGCGACGCGCACACCCCGCTGCATCCGATCTCGGATGCGACGAAGGATGCCACCGGGCAGTTCGACGCCGTGCCCGGCTACCGCACCCTGAACCTCTCCGAGATGCTCGACCGCCAGGCCGACATCACGGGCCTCGCCGTGCCGATGGGCTCGAACCCGTCGAGCGGCACGCTGAAGACGCCGGACGGAACGAAGGCGTTCGTCTACACGTCGACCCTGACGTACGACGCCGCTGCCGGCACGATGACCGACACGAAGACGGGCGTGGTCTACTCCGACACCGGCAAGGGCGCGTTCACCGCGCCGAACGGCTCGCAGCTGCTGCCCGGCTGGCAGATCAACGTGGGCTTCTCGAACTTCGTGCGCGCGTTCACCGACCAGGCGATCCGCGGGCCGCTCTTCGGGGTGACGCTCTGGACGTTCGTGTTCGCGTTCCTGTCGGTGGCGACCACCTTCGTGCTCGGCCTGTTCCTGGCGGTGGTGTTCAACGACGCCCGGATGCGCGGACGCAAGTGGTACCGCGCGGCGATGATCCTGCCGTACGCGTTCCCCGGCTTCCTCTCCGCGCTCGTCTGGGCCGGGATGCTGAACCCGCAGTTCGGGTTCATCAACCAGGTGCTCTTCGGCGGCGCGAACATCCCGTGGCTGACCGACCCGCTGCTCGCGAAGGTGAGCGTCATCGGGGTGAACCTGTGGCTCGGCTTCCCGTACATGTTCCTGGTGTGCACCGGGGCGCTGCAGTCGATCCCCGACGAGCTGCAGGAGGCGGCGCGCATGGACGGCGCGGGCCCGTGGGCCACGTTCCGGCTCATCAAGTTCCCACTGCTGCTGGTGTCGATCGCGCCGCTGCTGATCTCGTCGTTCGCCTACAACTTCAACAACTTCAACCTGATCTACATGCTGACCGGGGGCGGCCCGACCGATCCCAACGCGGCCATCAACGTGGGAAGCACCGACATCCTGATCTCGATGGTCTACAAGATCGCCTTCGTCGGCGCCAACCGCGACTACGGCCTGGCGAGCGCGTTCTCGATCATCATCTTCGTGATCGTCGGCGTGATCTCGGCGATCGGCTTCCGGCAGACCAAGGCACTCGAGGAGCTGAACTGACGTGACCGACATCGATTCGCTCAAGACGGATGCGGCGGAGGCGATCCCCGCCCCGACCGCGCCCCGGCGCCGGAGTTTCGGCCGGTGGTTCGGCGCGACCGGATGGCGTCACCTCATCGGGGTCGTGATGCTCGTCTTCTCCGTGTTCCCGATCCTGTACGTCGTGTCGGCGTCGCTGAGCACGAACGGGACGCTGCTGTCGTCGAACTCGCTGTTCGCGTCGGTGGACTTCTCGAACTACGTGAACCTGTTCCGGCTGCCGCAGCAGCCGTACGCCGCCTGGTACGGCAACACGCTGTTCATCGGGCTGACGACGGCGATCTGCACCGTGTTCCTCAGCGCCCTCGCCGCGTACGCGTTCTCGCGCATGCGGTTCACCGGGCGGCGCTTCGGCCTGCTCACTCTGCTGCTGGTCCAGATGTTCCCGCAGCTGCTCGCGATCGTCGCGATCTTCCTGCTGCTGTCGGGCATCGGGAACATCTTCCCCGCGCTGGGCCTCGACAGTCAGCTCGGCCTCATCATGGTGTACCTCGGCGGGGCGCTCGGGGTGAACACGTACCTCATGTACGGGTTCTTCAACACGGTGCCGGTCGCGCTCGACGAGGCGGCGAAGATCGACGGCGCAGGCCACGCCCGCGTGTTCTTCACGATCATCCTGCGTCTCGTGGCGCCGATCCTCGCCGTCGTCGGCCTGCTGTCGTTCGTCGGCACCACCAGCGAGTACGCCCTCGCCAGCACCGTGCTGATCTCGCCGCAGAAGCAGACCCTCGCGGTGGGGCTGTACCAGTTCGTGTCGCAGCAGTTCTCGCAGAACTGGGGGCTGTTCGCCGCCGGCGCCGTGCTCGCGGCCATCCCCGTCGTCGCGCTGTTCCTGTTCCTGCAGCGCTACATCGTCGGCGGCCTGACCGCGGGCAGCGTCAAGTGACGCCGGCATCCCTCCCCGTGGGGTTCGGGTCGGCGCTGCCGCACCACGACGGGTCGGCGCTGCACGTGTCCGACGGGTCGCCGCGCCTGGGCGACGTGGTGCGGGTGCGGGTGCGGATGCCGCGGGCCTTCGGCCCCGTCGCGGCCGTGCACGCCCGCTCCCATCCCGACGGGGAGCCGCGTTTCTCCGCAGCCCGCCGGCTGACCTGCGCGCCGGAGCAGGCGGATGCCTGGGAGTGGTGGGAGGCGCCGCTGTGCGTCGAGAACCCGGTCGTCGGCTACCGCTTCGTGATCACGCGGGGCGACGGCTCCCGCGTATGGCTGAACGCCGCCGGGCTCTCGCGCACCGAGACCCCGGACGTCGACGACTTCCGGCTGCTGGCCTCCGACCCGCCGCCGGAGTGGGTGCGCTCGAGCGTGCTGTACCAGGTGTTCCCGGACCGGTTCGCGCGATCGGGCGCGGCGGATGCCCGCCGCATCCCGGACTGGGCGATTCCCGCGCACTGGACCGACCCGGTGGACGACGTGCCGCCCGGGCGGGGGTGCCAGCTGTACGGCGGCGATCTCGACGGCGCGATCGAGCACCTCGACCACCTCGTCGAGCTGGGCGTCACGCTCGTCTATCTGACGCCGTTCTTCCCGGGCCGGTCGAACCATCGCTACGACGCGACGACGTTCGATCACGTCGACCCGCTGCTCGGCGGCGACGAGGCGCTGGCGCGGTTCACGGCCGCGGCGCACGCCCGCGGACTCCGCGTGATCGGCGACCTCACCACGAACCACTGCGGCGACGCCCACGAGTGGTTCCGGTCGGCGTACGGCGATCCGGATGCCCCGGAGGCCGAGTTCTTCTACTGGCTGAACGACGAGCACACCGAGTACGTGTCGTGGCTCGACGCGCCCACGCTGCCGAAGTTCAACTGGGCATCGGCCGAGCTGCGCCGCCGGTTCGTCGAGGGGCCCGACTCGGTCGTCGGCCGCTGGTTGCAGCCGCCGTTCTCGCTGGACGGCTGGCGCATCGACGTGGCGAACATGACGGGCCGCTACCGCGGTGACGACTTCAACGCCGACGTGCGCCGTGCCGTGCGCCGCACGATGACCGAGGTGAACCCCGACACGATCCTGCTGGCGGAGTCGACGAGCGATGCCGCACCGGATTTCCAGGGGGATGCCTGGCACGGCGCCATGACGTACGCCAACTTCACGCGCCCGGTGTGGAGCTGGCTGTCCGAGCCCGCCCCGGCGGAGATGTTCTTCGGCCAGCCGGTGACCGCCATCCCGTGCCAGACCGGGCGGGAGCTGGTGGAGGCGCACACCCGGTTCGCGGCGGCGTTCCCGTGGCGGGTGCGGCTCGGCAACCTGAATGCGCTCGACACCCACGACGTCGCGCGGTTCCGCACGCACGCCCGGCCCGGTGCCGTTCCGGTGGCGCTCGGCCTGTCGGTGACGATGCCCGGCATCCCGATGATCTGGGCGGGCGACGAGTTCGGGCTCACCGCCGTCGACGGCGAGGCCTCGCGCACGCCGCTGCCCTGGCACCTGCTCGACGCCGCGCCCGACGACCCCCGGATCGACCCCGCGACCGGAGTCACCGCGGCCGATGCCCAGGCGGCGCAGGAGCTCTACCGCCGGCTGATCCGGCTGCGCCGCGACCATCCGGCGCTCAGCGACGGCGGCTTCCGCTGGCTGCACGTGGGCGACGACATCCTGGTGTTCATCCGCGAGTCGGCCACCGAATCCCTGCTGGTCGTCGCATCCCGCGCCGCCGCCGAGGTGCGCCTTCCGTACGACGCCGCCGCCGGCTGGGAGAGCGCCCACCTCGTGTTCGGCGCCCTCGAGCTCGAGACCGAAGCAGCCGACGGCGGCGACGAACTCTGGGTCCGCCTCGCCGTCTCAGCCCCGCAGTTCGCCGCCGTCCGGATGCCCGGCCTCCCCCACCCCGCCGGTCGTTGAGCGAGCGAGCCCCCTCACCTTCCCCGAGTCCCCCCGGTCGTTGAGCGAGCGAGCGCAGCGAGCGAGACGAAACGCAACTCCCCAGATCACCCGCCGGTGGCGGCCGTGCACTCCACGCACATCGCCGCCATCGGCCGCACCTCGAGCCG
>NZ_DATEJS010000317.1:0-2724 GCF_035277845.1 Microbacterium sp. | reverse complement strand
CTCTCGCATCACGTCGTCGACCCGACGACGGCCGTGCAGCTGCTTCGCGACGACGCACCGCATCTGCCGGTCGTCTTCACGGGCGGCGGCGCGGAGGTGGGGCCGCTCGTGCGGCCGGGGCGGACGGCGTGCGCGGTGTGCGAGCAGACGCACGCGTACGGCGCCGATCCGCAGTGGCCGGCCCTGGCATCGCAGCTCGCCCGGCGGACGGCTGCGCCGACACCGCGTGCGCTGCTCGCCGAGGCCGTGCTGGCATGCGTCCGGATGCTCAGCGCGACGGAGCCGACGGACGGGTACCGCGTGATCCTGCGGGCCGGCGGGCACCCGCCGTCGACCGTCGCATGTTCACCTCATCCACGCTGCCTGTGCCGATCTCTCGGAGGAACCGCGACGGCAGCCGCTCCTGCCGGCCCCCTCCGCGCGCCCACGACATGGAGAGCGTCCGGGCGGCGCGCGTGATGCCCACATACGCGAGGCGGCGCTCCTCGTCGACCTGTTCGAACGTGGTCGCGTAGGAGATCGGCAGCAGCCCCTCCGCCATGCCCACCAGATGCACGTGGTCCCACTCCAGGCCCTTCGCGGCGTGCAGCGTGGCCAGCGTCACGGTGCGCACGGTGGGCTCGTGCTGGTCCTTCGCGCGGCGCTGCAGCTCGTCGCCGAACGCCTTCAGCGTCGTGTCGGCCGGGGCCTCCTCCGCCAGCCGGAGGAGCGCCGCCCGGGCCTCCCACGCTTCGCGCAGCGCCGCGCCGGCCGGCGGCGGATCGTCCGTGAGGCCGAGTCCGCGCAGCACGGCGCGCACGTCGGCGACGAGGGATCCCGTCGTCGGGGCCACGGCCGCCGCACGGATGGCCATCACGGCCTGCCGCACCTCCGGCACGTCGAAGAAGCGCCGGCCACCGAGCACCGTCGTGGCGACGTGGGCCCGACTCAGCGCGTCCACGAGGGCGAGGGACTGCGCATGCGTGCGGTACAGCACCGCGACCTGGCGGGGATCGGCGCCCGCGGCGAGCTGACGCGCCACGGCATCCGCGACGCCCCGGGCTTCGAACTCGTCGTCGAGGTAGGCGGTCACCGTGGGCCGCTCGGCCGCGGCATCCGGGGCGGGGGCCGTCGCGGCCACGAGACGCAGCGCGCCGGGGCGTCCGCGCATCAGCCCGTTCGCAACCGCGAGCACGGGAGGCGAGGACCGGTAGCTGCGCTCGAGTCGCACGACGCGGGCGTCCGGATGGCGACGTTCGAAATCCAGCAGGAAGGAGGCATCCGCCCCCGTGAACGAGTAGATGGTCTGGCTCGCGTCGCCGACGACGCACAGATCCCGACGGTCGCCGAGCCACAGGTCGAGCAGCCGGTGCTGCAGCGGCGAGACGTCCTGGAACTCGTCGACGGTGAAATGCCGGTATTGCTCGCGCACCGCAGCCGCGACGCGCGGCTCGGCCTCGAGCATCCCCGCACACGCGAGCAGCACGTCCTCGAAGTCGAGCTGGCGTCGCTCGTCCTTCAGCTGCTCGTACGCGCGCTGCAGCGCCACCACCCGATCGACGGGGAGCCCGCCGACGCCTTCCGGCCGCGCGCGGGCGTAGGCGTCCAGCGACCGGAGCGTCACCTTGCGCCACTCGATCTCGGCCGCCACGTCACGCAGGGTCGGCCGATCGAGCTCGAGGCGCACCGACTCCGCGGCGTGGGCCAGGAGCCTCACCTTGTTGTCGACGATCCCCGGCGCGGCGTCCTTCGCCACGGTCGGCCAGAAGAAGTTCAGCTGCGACAGCGCCGCCGCATGGAACGTGCGTGCCGCGACGCCCGGCACGCCCAGGCGGTGCAGCCGCCCCCGCATCTCCCCCGCGGCCTTGCTCGTGAACGTCACGGCCATCACCCGCGTGGGCGTGTACGCGCCGGTCTCCACGCCGTGCGCGATGCGATGGGTGATCACGCGCGTCTTGCCCGTGCCCGCGCCCGCGAGCACGCAGACCGGCCCGCGCAGGGCGGATGCCGCCTCCCGCTGGCTCTCATCCAGTCCGTCCAGGGCCGACCCGCTCATCGGCGCCCGCACCAGTCGGCGATCAGGCGATACGCGATCGACGCGGGGCCGGGCAGCTGCAGGGCGGCGGGGTCCGTGACCGATCCCGGGGCATCCCACGTGGCACCGTGCTCCAGGGCCGCGGCGATCTCGCTCCGGGTGAACCAGCGCAGCTCGACGATCTCCTCCCCGTCCGCGCGGGCGATCGCGCCCGGCTCGGCCTGCGCCTCGAAGCCGAGCATGAGCGAGCGGGGGTACGGCCACGCCTGCGACCAGCGATACCGCTGCGCGGCGATCCGGATGCCGGCCTCCTCGCCGAGCTCGCGGCGGACGGCATCCTCCAGCGACTCCCCCGCTTCGACGAAGCCCGCGAAGCAGGAGAACCGCGGCGGACCCCACAGCGCGTTGGCGCCGAGCAGCAGCAGGTCGGGGTCGTCGGAGCTCGTGACCGTCATGATGACGGCCGGATCGGTGCGCGGGAAGTGCTCGCGGTCGCAGACCGCGCACTTGCGGGCCCAGCCCGCCTGGACCACCTCGGTGCGCGCCCCGCAGCGCGGGCAGAACGGCGCGTCGACGAGCCAGCCGCCGAGGGACACCGCCGCGACGAGCAGCTCCGCGTCGTCGCGGTCGAGGGCTGCGCCGTGCGAGCGGACGGCAGCCCACTCGCGGCCCGGCGCGAGTTCCGCGCGATCCGCCTCGCCCGGGAAGAC
>NZ_DATEJS010000316.1:0-2026 GCF_035277845.1 Microbacterium sp. | reverse complement strand
ACGGCGAACACCGAGATCAGCACGACGGCGGCGACGAACGTGGGCACCGCCATCATCGCGGTCGCCCCGGCCATCGCGGAGCGCGACAGCCAGCCGGGCCGCAGCCCGGCGTACAGGCCGATCGCCAGGCCCGCGACCAGCACGACGACCGCGGCCATCACCACGAGCAGCACGGTCGTGCCGGAGCGGGATCCGACCATCTGCGAGACCGGCACGTGGTAGATGATCGACGTGCCGAAGTCGCCGTGGACGGCCCCGGCCAGCCAGCGCAGGTACTGAACCGGGATCGGGTCGTTCAGGTGGTACTCGGCGGCGAGCTGCGCCTTCGCCGCGGCGGTCATGGTGCGGCCGTGCGTGAGGAAGGTGAGCGGCGAGCCGGGTGCCGCGTAGAGGGCGCCGAAAACGACGACGCTCGCGATGAGCAGCGTCACGATCAGGCCGAGGATGCGCCCGCCGATGAATCTCACCATCGGCCAGGCGCCCGCGCCCCGCGCTTTGCGGGTCGCGATGACGGTGGTTGTGGTCACGCGTCAGCCTCCTTGCTGTTGCGTTCAGTGCTGAGGTCGGGGACTCAGCGGATGTGGATGGTCCGGCCTCCCAGCACGGTGCGGGTCACGGATGCCTGCAGCAGCTCGTCGGGCGCGAGCTGCGTGACGTCGCGGTCCAGCACGATGAAGTCGGCGCTGAGCCCCGCGGCGATGCGCCCGTAGCGGTGCTCCGCACGGCTGGCGCGGGCGGCGTCCCGGGTGGCGTGCTCGATGGACTGGATGAGCGGGACCGCGAACTGCGGCGTGTTGGCCGGCAGCGACGGGTCGAGGGCCGAGCGCCGGGTCGCGGCGACGAACATGTTGGGAAGGGGTGCGAAGTCGGAGGTGGGCGAGTCGGTGCCGAACACCAGCGGCGCCCCGGCATCCACCATCTCGGTCCACGGGAAGCCGTAGTCGATGCGCGCCTGGTCGCCGAGCTTCGAGCGCCAGTTGTCCTGGATCGCGGGATCGGCGTGCACCGGCTGCATGCTCGCGGTGATGCCGAGGGCGGCCAGCCGGTCGATGTCGGCGCGGTCGACCACCTCGAGGTGCTCGATGCGGTGGCGGCGCGGGATCGGCCCGTTGGCGGCGACGGCGGCCTCGACGGCGGCGATGCCGATGCGCACCGCCTCGTCGCCGATCGCGTGCATGGCGACCTGCAGGCCGGCGGCATCCGCGGCGATGACGACGGGCGCGAGTTCGTCGAGGCTCCAGATCGGGTCGACCGTGGAGCCGTCGGCATACGGGAAGCCGATCGCGGCGGTGCAGCCGTCGACGGTGCCGTCGATCATCACCTTGATGCCGATGACGCGCAGCAGGTCGCCGGCGTACTCGGCGGCGAGCGCCTCGACCTCCTCCACCTGGGCGAGGTTCTCGGCCTCGGAGCCGGTCGGCTGCACGCGCCAGTGCGCCGCGATCCGGGCGGTGAGGGTGCCGTCCTGCTCGGCGCGCCGCAGGGCGGCGAGGTCCTCGGCGTTCATGGCCATGTCGGTCGCGGCGGTGACCCCGCGCTCGCGGTAGCCGGCGAGCACCGCCTGCAGGTCGGCGTCGCGGGTGGCATCCGTCACCTGGCCGTCGAGGAACGGCCAGACGTAGCGGTGCATCGCGGTCTCGTCGATGTACCCGGTGGCGGTGCCGTCGGCGTCGCGGTGGATGGTGCCGCCGGGCGTGTTCGGCGTCTCGTCGGTGATGCCGCACTCCACGAGCGCGGCCGTGTTCAGCCAGATCGAGTGGAAGTCGTACGCCTGCACGTAGACGGGGCGGTCGGGCACGATCTCGTCCAGCATCAGCCGGTGCGGCACGCCGCCGGGCACGGCGCCGTGCTGGAATCCATGGGCGCGCACGCGGGGCGCCGTCGGGTCGGCCGCGGCGCCGGCGGCGACGCGCCGCTGGATCTCCGCGAGCGAGCCGGCGCCCCAGAGATCGACGAAGGATGCCACCTCGCCGGTACCGACCACATGCGCGTGCCCGTCGACGAAGCCGGGGAGCACGAGGGCGCC
>NZ_DATEJS010000315.1:0-7088 GCF_035277845.1 Microbacterium sp. | reverse complement strand
ACGACCCCCGCCGCCGTCGCCGCGGTCGCCCGCACCAGCACCGGCGCGCGCACCGCGCTCTGCGCCACCACGGTGCGCGTGGCGGTGAGCTCCGCACCCGACGACGATTCGGCCGGGCCGGGGGCGGCGGTGACGGTGCGCGGGGACACGCGCTACGCCTCCCGCTGGGTCGGCGGCGGCACGTCCAGCAGCGTCTGCCCGACGACGGCGTCGGCCGTGACGCCGTCGAACTCGGCCTCCGCATGCAGGATGAGCCGGTGCGAGAGCACCGGCACGGCGAGCGCCTTCACGTCGTCGGGGGTGACGTAGGTGCGCCCCTGCGAGGCGGCGCGGGTGCGGGAGGCGCGGGTGAGTGCCAGCGCACCGCGGATCGAGACGCCGAGCCGCACCTGCTCCGCCTGGCGGGTGGCATCCACCAGCCGGGCGATGTAGTCGAGGATCAGCGTGTTCGCGTACACCCCGTGCGCGAGCTCGGCCATCTCGGTGAGCGCGCGCGGGGTCACGACGGCATCCAGTTCCGCGGTCGGCACGGCGGCGCCGTCGAGGATGCGCAGGGTCGCGGCGTGGTCCGGGTAGCCGAGCGACGCCTTCATCAGGAAACGGTCGAGCTGCGCCTCGGGGAGCCGGTAGGTGCCGGCCTGCTCGATGGGGTTCTGCGTGGCGATCACGAGGAACGGCGACCCCACGGCGCGGCTGACGGCGTCCACCGTCACCCTGCCCTCCTCCATGACCTCGAGCAGCGCCGCCTGGGTCTTGGGGCTCGCCCGGTTGATCTCGTCGGCGAGCACCACGTTCGCGAACACCGGGCCGGCGTGGAAGGTGAACTCGCCCGACTTCTGGTCGTACACGGTGATCCCGGTGATGTCGCCGGGCAGCAGGTCGGGCGTGAACTGGATGCGCGTGTTCGTGCCCTGCACGGACTGCGCGAGCGCCCGGGCCAGCGACGTCTTGCCGGTGCCGGGCACGTCCTCCAGCAGCACGTGTCCCTCGCTGAGCACGGCGGTGAGCACGAGCTCCACCACGGCGCGCTTGCCGAGCACGGCGCGTTCGACGTTCTCGGCGAGCTGCCGGAACGTCTGGGCGAACCATGTGGCCTGGTCCTGCGAGATCGTCATGTGCCTGCTTTCGTGGAGAGGTCAGGGAACGGGCGGGGAACCCGGATCGCAGTCCCCGCCGAACGTGGTGGTGGCGGGATCCAGGCCCCAGGAGCGCCCGGACCAGTCGGCGGTCACCGGGATGCCCTCCACACTGGTCGCACCATACGGCACGGTACCGGGCACCGTCGTCGCGAGCTGCCGCCCGTCGGCATCCCGGTACACGATGTCCGCCGAATCGAGGGTGAACGTGATCTTCGCGGCCCCGTCGGTCGAGGTGCCGGTCGCGGCGAGCGCGGATCCGCCGGTGCACTGCGACACGCGCCAGTTCGCGGCGACCTGGTACGGGGCGCTGCCGGACGCCGGCACGACCAGTGCCGACCGGCTCTGCCAGCTGCCCCACGCGTGCCACACCCTGATGCCCGGGTCCGAGCCGATCACCGTGGAGGGGTACCCGGAGAACTGCGTGGTCACGCCCGGCGGCGGGTTGTCGGTCGACGACGTCGGCGTGGCGGAGATCAGCCACTGCGCGCCGCCCGACGCGAGGTCCGGCTTCGGGCCGACGACGAACGTGTACCCCGTCGGGGGCGCGTCATCCGGGTTCACCGTGATCTGGCGGGAGACCTGCGAGCTCGCGAACAGCTGGCCGCCGAACCAGGACTCGACGCACTCCGTGACCGTGTAGGTGCGGCCCACCGGCACCGTGAACCGGGCCGTGTCGGCCGATCCGGTCGCCTGGCAGGCCTGCGAGTCGAGCACGAAGCCGTAGCGCAGCACCGAGCCGTCGCCGTTGAGGTCCGCGGATCCCGACGCCGTCAGCGTGGCCGTGTCGCCGGACGCCTGCGAGGTGAGATCGAGGCCGAGGTTCTGCGGCGCGCCGACGCCGTTGCCGAGGGTCGAGCGCGACTGTCCGCTCGACGTGCCCTCCAGCCCCGGCGGCACGGGGAACCGCGACGTGGGGGTGACGGTGATGGTCGTCGCGCGGTTGCTGCCCACGGTGTAGCGGGGCACGGTGAGCGAGGTGTCGCCGCGGTGCACGGGCACGTCGATCGTGTCGCCGGTCGCGCTCGTGATGTGCAGGGAGCCGGTCTGGTCGGCCTCGATGCCGTCGATCCGCAGCGACACCACGCCGCCCGCGTCGCCCGCGGGCACGGGCGTGGCGGTGACGGATGCCGGAGCCTGCGGGGCGTCGTAGGCCCACCCGCTCGTGGACACGCTGCCGCGCGACTCGCCGACGGCGTTGCGGGATGTCGCCGTGTAGACGCGCTCCTCGCCGTTGGGTGCGCTGATCGTGCTGCACGTGCCGTCCGGGGTGCAGGTGGACACCACCTGACCCTCGGAGCGGATGACGAATCCGGTGATCGCCGGCCACGCGCGCTGGGCCGCGCCGGGGCTGACCTGCAGGTTCAGGGTGCCGTCGTCGTACGCCACCTGGGTGACGGCCGCGGGCGCCTGCGGGTACCCCTGCAGGTTCAGCTGCACCTGCGCCGCCGCGCTCGGCGGCGTGATGCGGCCCTGCGCGTCGCGCACCGCGGCCGACGCGGTGCACTGCTGGCCCGGAGTGTCGGCCTTCCACGTCGCCCGCACCTCACCGGGCCCGGCGACCGCGAAGGCCACGCCTTTGCACTCGGACGTCACCGACACCACCTGCAGCGGCGTGCGCGGCAGCGGGTTCAGCTCCCCGGGGGCGCCGACCACGCGGATCGTGCACGACGATCCGGATGCCTGCGTGCACTGCGCGGCCACCGTTCCGCCCTGCGGCAGCGCCGACGGCGCCGCTCCGACCCGCAGGATGAGCCTGGCCGGGGCGACGCCGGGCGAGCTGGTCACCCCGACGACGGCGACCTCCTCGGCGCCGGGGCTCGCGGCATCCCCCGCGGTGATCCGCAGGGTCGACCCGGTGTGCGTGACCGTGAAGTCGGCGCCGGCATAGGCGACCGTGTAGACGATGTGCGCCCAGTCGGCGCGGCCCTGCCAGGCCGTGAGGTCCTTCAGGTCATATGTGGAGGTCTGCCCCGGCCCGACCGTGACGGAGGCCGCGTTCAGCTGCGGCACGGGGGACGCGGCCATCACCTGGATCGGCACGGAGAGGTGGGTCCAGTCCGCCTGGCCGGCCAGCCGCACCGACACGACGCAGGCATCCGCCCACGGCGCCCCGGCTCCCGCCGTGTAGGTCACCGCGCCGCCCGTCACCGTGCATCGGGCGTGCTGCCGCGCGCCGGTGGCCGTGGCACCGGGCTGCACCTGCAGGGCGGCGCCGGAGGGCAGCGCGACGAGGTCGGCCATGCGCCAGGTCACCGAGCCGTTCTCCGGCACCCGCTGCGGCGCGAGGCCGGGCTTCAGCGTGAGCGGCAGGTCGTTCGCACCGGGGATCCGCAGGAAGCCGTACGTGGTGACCTTCTCCCCCGCCAGCGTGCGCCCGGAGAGCCGGAACGGGATGAGGCGGGCCTCGTCGGTGAGCCGGCCGCTGATGCGGTGGCCGGACGCCGTCACCCCGGCCGGGTCTCCCCACAGGCTCAGCGTCAGCGTCGACGGGTCGCCGCCGGTCCAGGCGACGTGGCCGGAGACGACGTCGACGCCCTGCGGGAACCGGTCGCGGTCGACCGCGGTGAGGGCGGTGTCGGTGACCACCGGGTAGTCGGGCACGGCGGCGCGCACGATCTGCACGACGATGCGCCCGCGCGCGGTGTTGCCGGTGGAGCTCTGCACGTCGTACAGATAGGAGATCGTGCCGGGGTCCTCGCCCGCGGTGACGGCGACCTGACCGGAGCCGACGCGGCGCAGCCGGGCGGCGAGGCGGGCGTACTCCGGGTTGGGGGTGCCGTCGGCGAGGGTCTTCACGGCATCCGGACGCACGTCCTTGAGCGTGAGGGTGCCGCCGGTCGGGTCGACGTCGTTCGCCAGTGGGGAGATCCGCACCGCGTTGCCGCTGCCGGCCTGCACGTCGACGTCGTCGGTGAACGTCACCGGGCTCGGATTCGCCTGCGCGTCGAGCACGCCGACCCGCACGGTGCCGGTGCCGGTCGCGCCGAACGAGTCCTGCGCCCGGTAGCTGAACGACGCCTGCCCGTGGAAGCCGGGCACGCTCGTGTACACGATCGACGAGCCGTCCGGCGAGATCGCGGCCGACCCGGATGCCGGCTGGGTGAGGATGCGGTCGAGGGTCACGGCATCGCCGTCGGGGTCGACCCCGAACGAGCGGAACGGGATCGTCGTCTGCTGCCCGGTGAGCACACGACCTTCCAGCGTGCCCGGCCGCGGGGCGCGGTTGGAGCCGTCTCCGATCACGGTGATGCGCACGGTCGCCGAGTCGGTGAGGTTCGGTGCGCCGGCGGCGGAGACCGCGTACCGCACCCGGTACTGTCCCGGCTTGTCGGGGGCGAGGTAGCGCAGCACGCGACCGGACGCGAAGGCGAGCGACCCGTGCCCCGCCGCGCCGAGCGAGCGCACGGATGCCGGGTCGAGCGTCATCGCCTGCCCGGAGGTGGACACGTCGTTGTCGAGCACCGGGATGTCGACCTGGGTGCCGACCCGCACCACCACCTGGTCGTCCACGGCGATCGGGGCCACCTCGGGGGCGGGCGGCAGCAGGTACACGGTGGCCTGGCCGGTGACGGAGCCGCCGACTCCCCCCGAGCCGTCCGACACGGTGTACTTCACGGTGCCGAGAAGGCCCGGCGCCCCGGTGGCGGTGGAGCCGGAGATGCGCAGGTAGTTCTGCCCGACGGCATCCACGGACATGTTCGCGCCGGGGGCGGGATGCGGGGAGACGTCGCTGAGCAGCAGCACCCGGTGCGTCGGATCGGAAACCGCGGTGAACACGTCGAGGGTGACGTCCTGCTTCGGACGCACGAAGGCGGTCACCGGAGCGGTCGCGAGGTCGGGCGGCGCGTTCGCGGGGAGTACTGTGACCCGGGCCGTGGCCGTGGCATCCGACGTCCCGTCCGTGACCGTGTACGCGACCCGGTAGGTGCCGGGCCGCGAGGCCGTGAAGTCGAACGAGGTCGTGCCGGCGGTGGGCACGGCGTCGGCGGGTGCGTCGTCCAGCACCCGGACGCTCGACAGCGACAGGCGGCCGGCCGTGCCGGTGACATGCGGTCCGGTGTCGACGCTCAGCCCTTGCGCGTGCGCGTCGACGACGGTGAACGACTGCGCGCTGAGCTTGGGCCGCGGCACCACGCGCACGGTGAGGGTGCGGGTGGTGGTGCGGCCGCGCGCGTCGCCGACGACGACCGTCAGGGGGATGACCTGCGCCTGCGTCTCGGACGGGTCCGGATGCCGGAACACGACGTCCCCGGCCGGCGTGGTCGCGACGGTGCCCACCCCGCTCGGGTCGTCGACACCGAGGAGCAGCACCGGGTCGCCCTCGGGATCGACCCAGCCGTCCATCACCGGCACCGTGACCGTGCCGCCGGGTGCCACCTGCGGGCTCGGCCAGTCGGCGAGGCATCCGGGCACGCCGCACCACTGCGGCGCCGTCTCGACGGTCGCCGGCCGCACGGTGAGGGTGACCGTGGCATCCGCGGAGTAGAGTCCGCCGCCGGAACCGGCCGCCGTGCCGTCGGTGACGCGGTACCGGAAGGTCGCGGTGCCGGTGGCCCCCGGCGCCACCTGGACGACGAGCCGCTGGTCGTCGTCCACGACCGACACGGTGCCGAACGAGGCGGGCAGCCCCGCCACGGAGCCCGGGTCGATGCTCAGCACGTCCTCGTTCGGGTCGTGGTCGTTCAGCAGCACGGGCAGGGGCACGAGGCTTCCGGCCCGCACCCCGAAGCTGTCCGGTTCGGCGACGGGGGGCTTGGGGTCGATCACGACGGGCGCACGCTGCTGGGACTGATCGGACACCGGATTGGTGCGGGCGCCGAGGGTCCAGTCCTGGCTCGACGGCAGCAGCCGGCCGGTCGCGGCATCCCACACCCAGCCCGACCGGGTCTCGTTGAGGATGACGCTGGACCCCGCTGCGGTGAGCACCGGGCGCCGGTCGTCGGGCAGGACGCGGCTGCCGTACGACAGCGCGCGGGAACCGCTGCCCGGCGCCGCGGAACCCTCGGCGGCGCGCCACAGCGTTCCGGAATCGGTGCCGAGCCAGGCGGCGTAGACGGTGCCGTCGTGCACGATGGGGGGCGCCGGGGCGCCGAGGTCGGTCGTGCCGCCGCCGGTGACCCGCACCGGCCGGGAGCCGTCGGCGGGCACCCGCACGAGGCCGGTGTCGTCGGCGATCCAGGCGGCCGGGCTGGCGGCGGACGGGACGCCGACGGCGACGGTGCCGACGAGTCTCAGGGCACGCGAGCCGTTCCTCGACCACAGGCGCCCGGCATCCTGATCGGCGAGGAACCACGTGCCGCCGGCTGCCGTCATCTGCAGGCTGTCGCTCGCCCCCGGCAGCGTGGGGGCGGCATCCTGTCCGCTCTCGGCGCCCGCGGGGATGCTGTAGCGCAGCACGATGCCCGACGTGCGGGATGCCGCGAACACCGTGCCGGCGTCGTCGACGGTGACCGCCTCCGCGCTGAACCCGCGCGCGCCGGACCGGTGGCCGGACGGCTCGACGAGCATCGGCGCGCCGCCGGACAGACGCCCGGCGTAAACGGCGCCGGCGTCGGTGCGATACGCGACGTAGTCCCCCGCGACGGCTGCGTCGACGGTGCCTGCGGGCGTGGATGCCGCCTGCCGCAGCGCCTGGTCGTCGAGGTCCACCGGCTGGGCCCGGTCGATGCGCGCGAGCTTGCCGAAGCTGTCGGCGAAGAGGAACGCGCTCGCGCCCACCTGCGCGACCGAGGTGGGGTTCTCGATCGTGCGCACCGTGTCGAGTTCACCGACGGCGGTGTTCACGCGCGCGTAGTGGCGCCCGGTGCCGGTCTGCAGCGCCCAGACCGCGGTGTCCGCGGGCGGTGTCTGCTTGGCGTCCAGGCCGGGCCACACGATGCTGACCGCGACGATGGATGCCACGGCCGCCGCTGCCGCGAGGGCAGCGAGCAGGGCTCCGCGACGAGCCAT
>NZ_DATEJS010000314.1:0-6133 GCF_035277845.1 Microbacterium sp. | reverse complement strand
TCGGCCGCGGCACGGGCCTTCGCGGCGGCGATCACGCCGGCCTTGTACTGCGCGATGGTCTTCGCCGTGGTGTCCTGGAGCGCGGCGAGCTGCGCCTGCAGGTCGCCCAGGTGCTTGTTCTGGTTGTCCAGGGCGACCTGTGCGGCATCCGACGCGGCCTGCGCCGCCTGCATCTTCTGCTGGGCGTCGTGCTGCAGCTTGTCGCGCTCGTCGCGGGCGAGCTTGGCCTGGTTGCTGAGGTTCTGCGCGCTGTCGCGGGCGAGCACGGCGGAGTCGTACACGGCGCGGTTCGCAGACAGGAGGTCGTCCATCGTGCCGAGCCGGGCGAGCAGGTCGTCGGCGTTCGCGGCGGATCCGGACAGGAACAGCTGCAGGGCGGCGCTGTCTCCCCCACCGTTGCGGTAGAGCTCGGCGGCCACGCGGCCGGCCTTGTCGGCGGCCTGCTTCGCGTTCTGGGCCTGGGTGTCCGCCTGCGACTGGATGGAGTCCGCGCGCTGCGCCGCATCGAAGAAGGCCTGCTGGGCGGCGTAGTACTCGTCGGACGCCTTCACGGCCGCGGCCTGCTTGGCCGCGACATCCGCCTTGAGGCCCTGGATGAGACCGCGGATGCGGGTCACCTCGGCCGCCTTGGCGGCCTGGTTGTGCTTGGCGCGCTGCACGTCGTCCCACGACGGGTAGCCGGCGGCGAACGCCGGAGGCAGCATGGGAGCGGCCGTCACACCGAGGGCCACGACGCCCGCGGCACCGAGGGAGAGCGCGCCGCGACGGGTGAGCGCGGACGGCCAGAGACGCTTGCGCTCCTCGGGTGTCGGTGCGCAGTCGCAGTCAGAAGTGTTCAGGTGTTGTTCGTCCAGCACGGGGACTCCTCCCGTCATGCCGCCCAGGCGTGTGACACAACATTTCCACAGTAACAACGTCTGTCACATCTGCAACAGGCGCAACACGTGAGATGCCCCTTACGTGCCCCACGCACGGACGTGCATCTGTAGCCAAGTGTCAGGCACGTGAACCCGATCGGCAACCCCTATCATCCGCGGGTTTCCGCTGATCAGGGAGGTGCCGCGCCCTCGATTTCGCAAATGGCCGGTTTGTCTCGTATGCTTGAGCGTCGGCAAGCGAGAGCACCGAAACCCGCGAGGGGGACGAGGTTCTGACAAGCCCGGCCCCATCGTTTAGCGGCCTAGGACGCCGCCCTTTCACGGCGGTAGCACGGGTTCGAATCCCGTTGGGGTCACGCTTCCCGACATAATTGAATATCCATATGGCCCTGTAGCGCAGTTGGTTAGCGTGCCGCCCTGTCACGGCGGAGGTCGCGGGTTCAAGTCCCGTCAGGGTCGCTCTGAGCGACGGGCCCTTCTCGGAGGGCCTTTCGTTTAGGTGCGACAGGTTCGCCGGTCGCACGGCTCTGTAGCTCAGTTGGTAGAGCGCACGACTGAAAATCGTGAGGTCACGGGATCGACGCCCGTCGGAGCCACGGAAACCCTCGCGTAGCTTCTACATCGCGAGGGTTTCTTTGTTCTCACCGGTCGGGCCCTGATCGTCCGCGGGTGATGTGGAAGCCGCCCTGGCCGCGCCGCCGCTGGTTTCCGACGCGGCGCCCTGCACTCGGCCCTCTCCGCGCGACAGGGCTCGGAACGGGATCGCCGACGCGAGCATCAGCACGACCATGTGGGTCGCGATGAGCGTCGCCAGCCATGCCCCGCGCGGCAGCGTGAGCGACTCGTCGGCGACCGCCGGCACGGTCGCGATGACGCCACCGAGCATCAGCACAGCAAAGATCCCCGTGGCCACTCGCAGCCAGCGCCGCCGCCCCGCGAGCGCGTAGCCGCCCGCGATCCCGGCGACGGGCACGCCGATCGCACCGCCGCCGATGCCCGTCGTCACGAGGGAGACGAGCAGTCCGGGGAGCAGGAGCGCGAACGCCGCGAACAGCATGGGCGACGCCGCGATCCAGCGGAGCGCCGATCTGCGGTGCGGGGGCAGCGCCGACGCGAGCCCGAGCAGCGCACCCACGAGCATCCCCGGCGTGAGGATCGCGAAGAAGGTGCCCGACCATGAGAAGGTCGACCCGAAGCCGGCCAGTCCCGCCATGTACGCGCGCAACGCGCACGCCCACGCCAGGCCGCACACCGCCCCGACGAGAACCCGTGCCGTCCATGCCCCAGTGCCCATCGCGGCACCTCTTTCCCCCCGCTGCACTGCAGGGGTCAGTGCTCATGATACGAGGCTCGTCAGGCGGGCGGGGGCATCCCGTCGGTACTCGGGCGGCCCCGGATCCGTCACGTTCGGCCCGCGTGCCCGGCCATTCGTGACGGATCGGTCGTGGCCCAGGGGCGCGTCAGCTGAGGATGTCTTTCGTGGTGAAGCGGGCGATCGCGAAGCCGCCGAACAGGATGATGTAGCCGAGCTGCAGCAGCAGGTTCTGGCCGGACGAGTCGAAGACGATGGGAGTGCGCAGCAGGTCGGCGAAGCCGAGCCAGTAGTGCGTCGGCAGATAGGGGTGGATGGCGTCGAACTGCGGCAGCTGGTCGAGCACCTGCGAGACCCCGGCGATCACGACGGTCGCGGCCATGGCGCCGACGGGCATCGCGGTGAGCGTCGAGATGAACAGGCCGATCGCACAGAGGCCGAGCAGGGATACGGCGGCGTACCCCGCGAGCAGCAGCACGCGTCCGAACGCATCCGCCAGGCCGACCGTGTCCCCGGACAGCAGCGTGACCGGCCCGAGCGGGAACAGCAGCCCGCCCGCGACGACTCCACCGACCACGATCGCGAGCACCGCCGCGGCGACGAACGCGCAGGATGCCGCGAACTTCACGGCGAGCAGGCGCACCCGGCCGACCGGTGCGATGAGCAGGTAGCGCAGCGTCCCCGCGTTGGCCTCGCCGGCGATCGAGTCGCCCGCGACCACCCCCACGGTGAGCGGCAGGAAGAGCGGGATCGACACGGTGATCGCGGTGAACACCACGAACAGGCCGTTGCCGGTGATGTCGCCGAGGAACGCCGGCCCGCGGCCTCGCGACCCGGCGCCGGTCAGCCGCACCGCGACCGCGATGAGCACGGGCACCAGCATCAGGGCCACCAGCATCACGATCGTGCGCCAGCGCCGGAACGTCGTGCCCAGCTCCGAGCCCAGCAGTGCGAACACCCGCTGACGGCCGATCGCGCCGGCAGGCGCGGGTGCCGCGTCGGGGGCGGACATCACGTCACGGGCGGATGCCGCGGCGACCTCATCCGGCGACATCGAAGCCCTCCCCCGTCAGCTCCACGAACCGCTCCTCGAGCGTCGCCCCGGTCACGACGATCCCGCGCACCCGCACCCCGTCGGCGACGAGCGCCGCCGTCACCGACTCGACGGGCAGGTCCTCGCGCAGGGCGGCATCCCACTCGTCCGCGCCGACGCGCTCCGCGACCAGGCCGAGACGCTGCAGCGTGGCGTCGGCCGCGTCCGGTGTGCGCACCCGCACGCGCGGCGCGCTCTGGGCGCGCAGGTCGTCGAGGGTGCCGCTGGTGACGAGGGATCCCGTCCGCATGACGGCGACGTGCGTGCACACCTGCTCGATCTCGCTGAGGAGGTGACTGGAGAGGAACACCGTGGTGCCGTCGGCGGCCAGCGACCGGATGAGCGAACGCACCTCGCGGGTGCCCTGCGGATCGAGGCCGTTCGTCGGCTCGTCGAGCACCAGCAGCTCGCGCGGGCCGAGGAGCGCCGCCGCGAGCCCGAGGCGCTGCTTCATCCCGAGCGAGTACGCCCCGGCGCGTTTGCCCGCCGCGGCGCCGAGCCCCACGCGGTCGAGCGCGTCGCGCACGCGGGTGCGCCGGGTGCGCCGGGAGGAGGTGGGATCGGCGGCGTCGAAGCGTGCGAGGTTCGCGGCGCCCGAGAGGAACGACGAGAACGCCGGCCCTTCCACGAGCGCGCCGACCTGCGGCAGCACCGATGCCAGCCCGCGCGGCAGGTCGTGGCCGAGCACCCGGATCGCGCCGGCCGTCGGCGAGGCAAGGCCCAGCAGCATCCGGATCGTCGTCGTCTTGCCCGACCCGTTCGGTCCGAGGAACCCGAACACCGATCCGTACGGCACCTCGAGGTCGAGCCCGTCGACGGCGGCGCTGCGGCCGAACCGCTTGGTGAGTCCGCGGGTGACGATCGCCGCGTCGCCCGCGATCGCGGACGACGGTGACGTGGGGATCGTCACTTGGCCGCGGCGAGCAGCGTCGCTGCCGGCACGGCACCCGCGAACACGGTTCCGTCGTCGCGCAGGTAGACGGTGAAGAGGGACGTCTGCAGGATGCGGCCGCCGCTCACCCGCTGGGTGAGCTCACCGAGCAGCGTGCTGCCGTTCGCGCCGAGACCACCGGTGAGCGCCGCGCGGCCGTGCACCTCGACGATGGACGTCCACCCCGTGCCGATGACGGTCGGCGTCGGCAGATCGGCCCGGCGTGCGGGGGCGTGACGCGGGCCGTTCCCCGGCGCGTCGCCCGGGTGCTGTCCCCGCAGGTGATGCGGCAGCGTGCCCGGCAGTCTCACATGCGTGACGGTCGTGCCCTGCGGCGGGGTGAACGCGAACACGCTCGCGTCCGGACGGGTCGTGTCGAACGACGTGAACGCGACGCTGAGGGCGGGGGTCGACTGGTGACGGGCATCCACGCGGACCGCGAGCGGCACACCGGTCTGCGCGTCGACGGTGACGACGGCATCGCCGACGAGGGTGGCAGTGGTGCGCGGTGCGAGCCGCAGCTCGTACACGCCGCGGCCGAGGTCCGTGCCGGTGGAGACCGTCACCGACGTCGTCGACTGGATCGAGGCGAGGAGCTGATCGGCGAGCGCGGCCGGGGTGACGTCGTGCGGCATCCGGCCTTTCATGGCACCACGTGCGGCGCCGCCGTGCGGGGCTGTCACGTGCGTGGCGGTGCGGGCCGCGGCGTCGTAGGTCCACAGGGAGTTGCCGTCGTGGATGAGGTCGCGCTCGCTGAGCGTGTCGAGCAGCTGCACCCGCTGCCGCGACGGGCCGTCCACATAGACCTTGGCCGTGTGCGAGCCGGTCACGAGCTGGATGAGGGATGCCGCGTCGAAGCCGCCGGACTGGGAACGGGGCGACATCGACGCGGGCAGCTGGGGCAGTCCGAGGTCGGACGACTGCTGCACCGTGCCGGAGTAGTGGGCGTCGTGGCTGCCGGCGATGAGCGTGAGCACCTGCGCCGCGGTCTTCGCCGGCGGCGCGGACGCCGCGTTGCCGATCGCCGGGATGGCGACCGCCCCGGCGACCACTGCGATCGGTGCGACGATCGCGGCGATCCAGCCACGCGTGAATGTCATCGGAACCACCTCTTCGGCCTCATGGGTTCGTCGGCGAGTGTAGGCGCGTTCGCGCCGGATGGGCTGAATGTTCTCTGCGGCTTGACGATGACGGACGCCCCGCATGGCACCCAGGCGGGGTCACTTGTCGTCGCCGAGCAGCAGGCGGCGGATGGCGGACTCGGGGGTGAGCTGCCGTTCGAGCAGCTGCCCGCGGGCGAAGCAGGCGAACACGCGCGGATCGATGTAGCTGCCGCGGGCGACCGACGGCGTGTTGCCGAGCGCCTGAGCGACCGCGCGGACGGCGTCGATCTCCGCACGCTTGCGTGCCCGGGTCCCCTCGACGGCGCCGGTCCGGGCGAGGGCATCGGCTGCGAGGATCGTGCCCCGCAGCGTGCGGAAGTCCTTGGCGGTGAACGCGCCTCCGGTGATCGTGCGGACGTAGGCGTTGACCTCGGCCGGGCTGAGGCCCACCTGCCGCCGCCCCACCGCATGCCAGAGCAGCGGCGACCGCGGCGAGCCCGCCGTCAGCACGCGCAGGGCATCCGCGAGGTCGTCGTCGTCGATCTCGAGGAGTGCCCGCTTGCCGCTCTTCGCCGGGAACGACAGGGTGACGACGGATGCCTCGACCGTCGCGTCGCCGCGCCGCAGGGTCGTGAGGCCGCGGCTGCCGTGCCGCTCCAGATACCGGGCGGAGCCGACCCGGGGGGCGGCTTCGTCGAGCAGCCGGAACGACACCGCCAGCGCATGGTCGCGATCGAGCGCCTCCCGGCGCAGGTCGGCGGTGACCCGGGCGCGGGGAAGCGCCTGCGCCAGCGCGAGCGCCCGGGCGAACTTGCC
>NZ_DATEJS010000313.1:0-13809 GCF_035277845.1 Microbacterium sp. | reverse complement strand
TCGATGCACATCCAGGCAAGCGGATAGTTCGACATCACCCCACGCGGGGTCGCCACCCGCGACCGGCCGAAGAAGCGTGACGACAGAGTCGCCCGACAAAGTCAGTTGCTTTGAAGCCATCGCTGAGAACTCCTTGCGCTGATGGTCCAGAGCATCCGCCAGCAACCATCGGTAGGCGCCCTCGAGCGTCTTCGGGTCGTCGAGCTGCACCTTGTTCAGCGCATCCACATACCCCCGGTACGTCGCCTCCGCGGCCCTGTACGCGGCATCCGCACTCGCGAACGGCGGGGTGGGCGTGGGGCTCGGTTTCGGCGCCGCGCCGGAGCATCCTGCCAGTCCGACCGCCACCACGACGGCGACCACTCCAGCAGCAACGCGGGACCTCATCCCGCCACCGTAGCCAATTCCGTGCCACCGCCCCGAAAGTTATCCACAGGCATCCGATTCAGCAAGATCGCGCCGCGTCAGCACCGATCCCGCCGGATCCTGCTGAATCCGCGACATCGTGCTGAACCTGCACACGCCCAGGCACCGGCGCCTCAGAACAGGTGCGTCGGAACCCCGCGGGCGGCAGCGGCCTGC
The DNA here is from genome assembly GCF_035277845.1 of Microbacterium sp. GTDB lineage: Bacteria > Actinomycetota > Actinomycetes > Actinomycetales > Microbacteriaceae > Microbacterium. The sequence continues at coordinate 13,227 of NZ_DATEJS010000313.1, read as the reverse complement.
GCCAGGCGCCGGTCCGCCGTGGCGAGCCGCGCCCCGTACCGCTGCGCCGCGTAGATGTCGAGCGCGTCGACCAGTGGCAGCCGCACCGCGGCGCGCAACTCCGCGATCCCGAGCGCATCGGCCCCGGTCACCGGCATGATCGTCAGCTCCAGCCGGTCGAATGCGGCGGCGACCGTCGCGCCGACGCCGGCGAGCACCGGATGCACGAGCACCGACGTCGCCGTCACCGCCGTGATCGCGAAGGCGTCGTCGCGCTCCCGCTCGATGAACGGCGAGACGACGTCGTGCAGCGGATGCGTGCGCTCCAGGTGCGCGATGAGCACCCGCCCGTCGAGCACGATCATCGCGACCATTCCTCGGCCGGCGCCCCCGCGCCCGACCGCGGATACACGCCCCGCACGATCCCCGCGGTCTCGCGCACCGCGGCCTCGCGGACGGCACGCCGGTCGACGGTGAGCTCCGTCGCGCGAGCGGATCCGAGCTCGACGAGGCGGCGCAGCAGCACCGATCGGTTCGCGGCATCCTGCGGCCAGACGACCGCCGCGACGTCCAGTGCGCGGGCGATCTCGTCGGTCTCCGTGACACTGAATCGGCGTCTCGACGTCGGCATGCCGACAGCGTAATGGGCTGGCAGACTTGACCCATGGCACTCCCCTTCGAAAGCGCCTACCGGCACGGATTCGCGCGCGTCGCCGCGTGCACGATCCCGATCGCGGTCGCCGACCCGGCCGCGAACGCGCAGTCCGTGCTGCGGGCCGCCGCGGAGTGCGATGCGGATGGCACGGCCGTCGCGGTCTTCCCGGAGCTGTGCCTGACCGGTTACGCGATCGACGACCTCGTGCTGCAGGACGTGGTGCTGGATGCCGCCGTCGCCGCGATCGACCAGATCGTCGCCGCATCCGTCGACCTGCTGCCCGTGCTCGTCGTCGGCGCCCCGCTGCGCCACGGGAACCGCCTTTACAACTGCGCCGTGGTGATCCACCGCGGCACGGTGCTCGGCGTCGTGCCGAAGTCCGCCCTGCCCACCTACCGCGAGTTCTACGAGCGCCGCTGGTACGCCCCCGGCGACGACCAGCGCGGCGGCACCATCTCCCTCGGCGCGCACGACGTGCCGTTCGGCGTCGACCTGCTGTTCGCGGCCGGCGACGTGCCGGGGCTCGTGATCGCCGCGGAGATCTGCGAGGACATGTGGGTGCCCGTGCCGCCGTCGTCCCGCGCGGCGCTGGCCGGGGCATCCGTCATCGCGAACCTCAGCGGCAGCCCCATCACCATCGCACGGGCCGACGACCGCGCGCTGCTGTGCCGGGCGCAGTCGCTGCGCAGCCAGTGCGCCTACGTGTATGCGGCGGCGGGCGGCGGCGAGTCCACGAACGACGTGTCGTGGGACGGTCAGACCATGATCCACGAGCTCGGCACGCTGCTGGCCGAGACCGAGCGCTTCCCAGACGGACCGCGCCGCGCGGTCGCGGACGTCGACCTCGACCGCATCCGGCAGGATCGCCTCCGTCAGGGCACCTTCGACGACAACCGCCGCACCCAGGCCGACCGGGCCGACGACCCGTTCCGCACCGTCGTGTTCACCCTCGACCCGCCGGCGACCGACATCGGCCTGCATCGCACCCTCGACCGCTACCCGTTCGTGCCCGACGACCCGTCGCGGCTCGCACAGGACTGCTACGAGGCGTTCAACATCCAGGTGTCCGCGCTCGCGCAGCGCATGCGGGCCATCGGCGGTCCGAAGGCCGTCATCGGCGTCTCCGGCGGGCTCGATTCGACGCACGCGCTGCTCGTCGTCGCCCGCGCGATGGACCGGATGGGCCGGCCGCGCAGCGACATCCTCGCCTACACCCTCCCGGGCTACGCCACGAGCGACCACACCCGGTCGAACGCGGTGCGGCTCGCCGAGGCGATCGGCGCCACCATCGAGACCGTCCCGATCGAGCCGGTGACGAAGGCCCTGCTCGAAGGCATCCGGCATCCGTTCGCGGCCGGCGAGCCCGTGCACGACGTGACGTTCGAGAACGTGCAGGCCGGCGCTCGCACCGATCTGCTCTTCCGGCTCGCGAACCGGCACGGCGGCATCGTGATCGGCACGTCCGACATGTCCGAACTGGCCCTCGGCTGGGCGACGTACGGCGTGGGCGACCACATGAGCCACTACGGCGTGAACGTGGGGGTGCCGAAGACCCTCATGCAGCATCTCATCCGCTGGGTGATCTCGGCCGGAGAGGTGGATGCCGCCACGGCGGACGTGCTCCAGTCGGTGCTCGACACCGAGATCAGCCCCGAGCTCGTCCCGCCGGGCGCGGACGGCAAGGTGCAGTCCACCGAAGATCTCATCGGCCCGTACGCGCTGCACGACTTCACCCTCTTCCACGTGCTGCGATACGGCATGCGACCGTCCAAGATCGCGTTCCTCGCGCAGCACGCGTGGGCGGATCCGGATGCCGGCGCGTGGCCGCCGGGGTTCCCCGACGACGAGCGGTTCGGATTCGGGCTGCCCGAGATCGTGCACTGGCTGCGGGTGTTCCTGCGACGCTACTTCGGCTTCGCGCAGTTCAAGCGCACCGCCATCCCGAACGGCCCCAAGGTGCTCGCCGCCGGCTCGCTGTCGCCGCGCGGCGACTGGCGCGCGCCCGCCGACGGCGACGCGTGCGCGTGGCTGGCCGAACTGGATGCCGCGCTCCCGACGATCAGAGAGGCATGACCCGAACCGCGACTGTCATCGGCAGCGGACCGAACGGGCTCGCCGCCGCGGTGAGCCTCGCCCGGGCGGGGTACGCGGTGCGCGTCATCGAGGCGGCGAGCGCGCCCGGCGGCGGCGTGCGCACGGCCGCACTGACGCTCTCCGGCTACCGCCACGACGTCTGCTCCGCGGTGCATCCCGCCGCGCTCAGCTCCCCTTTCTTCCGCGCGTTCGGGCTCGACCGCATCGATTGGATCATTCCGGACATCTCGTTCGCGCAGCCCCTCGACGGTGGGCGCGCGGCGATCGCCTGGCGCGACCTCGACCGCACAGCCGAAGCGCTGGGCGCGGATGCCGACCGCTGGCGCGCCGTCGTCCGTCCGCTGAACCGGGCGCTCGACGCGGTCGCGGACTTCACCGGCAACCAGCTGATCCGGATGCCGCAGGACCCGATCACCGCGCTGCGGTACGGCGTGCGCGCCCTGGAGCTCGGCACCCGGCTGGGGTACCGCACCTTCCGCACCCCGGAGGCGAACGCGCTGTACGCGGGGGTCGTCGCGCATTCGAACACCGCCCAGCCGACCGTCGCGGCCGCGGCATCCGCGCTGTTCCTGCTCGCCCATGCGCACTCCACCGGGTGGGCGTATCCGCGCGGCGGAGCCGGGGCGATCGCGCAGGCGCTCATCTCGGACCTCGTCGCGCACGGCGGCACGATCGAAGCGGGCCGGCGCATCACCGACCTGTCGGCGCTGGACTGGGGCGATCCGGATGCCGGCGACCTGCTGCTGCTGGATGCCTCCCCGCGCCTCGCCCTCACACTGCCGTCCGTGCCCGGGGTGTGGGCCGACGCGGTGCGCGGCTACCGCTACGGCCCCGCCGCCGCCAAGGTGGACTTCGCCCTCGACGGCCCGATCCCGTGGACGGATCCGGATGTCGCCGCCGCCCCCACCGTGCACCTGGGCGGCACCCGCGCCGAGGTCGAGGCCAGTGAGAACGCGGTGGCGCACGGCACCGTCAGCGAACGGCCCTACGTGCTGGCGGTCCAGCCGTCCGTCGGAGATCCCACCCGCGCCCCCGCCGGGCACGCGGTGCTGTGGGCGTACATCCATGTGCCCGCCGGGTCGATGCTCGACCCGACCGAGCTCGTCATCCGCCAGGTGGAGCGGTTCGCCCCCGGATTCCGCGAGCGCATCCTCGCCTCCCATGCGGTGTCGGCTCAGCAGCGGGCGCACGAGAACCCGGCGGCGATCGGCGGGGACATCCTGGGCGGCGCCTTCACGTTCGCGCAGGCGTTCCGCCGCCCTGTGGTGTCCCGCACCCCGTGGCGCACCCCGATGAAGGGCGTGTATCTCGCGTCGGCGGCGACACCGCCCGGACCCGGCGTGCACGGCATGCCCGGCTGGCTCGCGGCGCGTCAGGCGCTGCGGGATGCCGGCGAACCCGCCCGGCTCGGAGACCTGTTCGGGTGATGCCGTGGAGGGGTTCGCCGCCGTCGACTTCTGGCTCGCCCGCGAGGTGCTCCAGCGGGGCATCGGCGCCCTGTTCGCGGTCGCGTTCCTGTCGTCTCTGAACCAGTTCCCGGCCCTGCTCGGCGAACACGGTCTGCTTCCCGCCCCGCACCTGCTCGCCTGGGTGCGGGCGGAGCCGCGCCGGAGGAAGCTGCTGCGCCCGACGCTGTTCCGATTCATCCGGTACACCGACACGCGGCTGCGGATCCTCTGCATCGCCGGCATCGTCGTCGCCGTGCTGCTCGTGGCGGGCGTCCCCCAGCTCGGCCCGCCGTGGGTGCCGATGCTGTGCTTCCTCGCGCTGTGGCTCGGCTACATGTCGATCGTCTCGATCGGGCAGACGTTCTACGGGTTCGGCTGGGAGATGCTGCTGCTCGAGGCCGGGTTCCTGGCCGCCTTCCTCGGCTCGCGCGACCAGCCGCCCGCGACGGTGGTGATCGTGCTGTTCTGGTGGCTGGTGTTCCGGCTGGAGTTCGGCGCCGGGATGATCAAGATCCGCGGCGGGAGCGAATGGCGCAACCTCACCGCGCTGATGTTCCACCACGAGACGCAGCCGATGCCGGGGCCGTTCAGCCGGCAGGCGCACCTGCTGCCGGCGTGGTTCCACCGCGGCGAGGTGCTCGGCAACCATTTCGCGCAGCTCGTCGTGCCGTGGTTCCTGTTCGCGCCGATCCTGGGGCTCTGGGTGCCGGGGCCGGTGCCCGCGATCGTCGGCACGGTCGCCGCCGGCATCGTCGTCGCGACCCAGCTGTGGCTCGTGCTCACCGGCAATTTCGCGTGGCTGAACTGGGCGACCGTCGTGCTCGCGTTCTCCGCCGTCTCGGTGCCGGCGGCCTCGCACGCGTCGCTGCCGCTGCCGTGGCTGGTCGCGACCTGCGCCGTCGGAGCGCTCTACCTGGTGCTCAGCTGGTGGCCGGCGCAGAATCTCGCCGCGCGGCGTCAGCTGATGAACGCGAGCTTCAACCGCTGGCAGCTGGCCAACGCGTACGGGGCGTTCGGCACGGTGACGAAGGTGCGCATCGAGTACGTCATCGAGGGCACGCTCGACAGGGATCCGGATGCCGCGTCCTGGCGCGAGTACGGCTTCAAGGGCAAGCCGGGAGACGTGAACCGGATACCCCGGCAGTTCGCGCCCTACCACCTGCGCCTGGACTGGCTGATGTGGTTCCTGCCGCTCGGGCGGTCGCTGGACGACTGGTTCGCGACCCTGCTGGTGCGGCTGCTGGAAGCGGATGCCCCGACCCTGCGGCTCCTCGCCGCCGATCCCTTCGACGGTGCGGCACCCCGCTGGGTGCGGGTCATCTCGTACCGCTACGAGTTCACCACCCGCCCGGACCATCGCGAGACCGGTGCGCGCTGGATGCGCGATCAGCGACGGGTGCTGGTGCGGCCGGTGTCGCTGTCCTCCCTCGGCGGTTCGGCGACGCGTTAGCCGCCTGCGCGGGCGCGGCATCCGTTCTCGCGAAGTCCCGCATCTGGGATGCGAATGGCGGATTCCTTGAGGGCCGCGGCCGCCCCTCCTAACCTGGCCTGCGGACCGGCGCTCCCCCGCCGCCGGCACGGAACGGTCGGCCCCGGATGCGCGACCGCAGGCAAGGAGGCCGCATGCAGCCGACAGATCCGTCGACGATGACGAGGAACCACAAGCTGTTCGAGATCGAGCAGGAGACCGTCGGGCAGATCCCGGAGGATCAGCGCCACGGCACGAGCGGCAGCCTGGTGTCGATCTGGGCGGGCATGAACATGACCCCCCTCACCGTGGTGACCGGCGCCACTGCGACCACCGCCCTCGGCCTTCCCATCGGCTGGGCGATCGTCGCGATCCTCCTCGGCCACGTGCTCGGCGGCATCGGCATGGCGCTGCACGCGGCTCAGGGGCCTCGGCTCGGCGTGCCGCAGATGCTGCAGGCACGCGGCCAGTTCGGCTCGTACGGCTCGGTCATCATCGTGCTCGTCGCGGCCATCATGTTCGTCGGGTACTTCGCCTCGAACCTCGTCGTCGCCGCGCAGTCGGTCAACGCGATCTTCCCCACGTTCGACGAGAACACCGCCATCGTGGTGGGCATCGTGGTCAGCTTCGCGATCGCGTTCTTCGGCTATCAGATGGTGCGCGTCACCACGGCGATCGGAGCGTACGTCGTCGGCGCGCTCGTGGTGCTCTCGTTCATCGCGATCGGGGTCTCCGGCGGCTTCGCGAAGGTGCTCGGCCACGGCCACTTCACCCTGGTCGGGTTCAGCGCCATGGTCGCGATCGGCGTCGTGTGGCAGCTCACCTACGCCCCGTACGTCTCGGACTACTCGCGCTACATGCCCAAGCACAGCGGCACGCGCGGTGCCTTCTGGGGCACGTACGTCGGCTGCGTCGCCAGCAGCATCGTGCTGATGATCCTCGGCGCCGTCGTCGGCATCGCCGCGAGCACCGCGAACACCATGGGCGGCCTCGATTCGCTCGTGGGACCCGTGCTCGGCTTCCTGGTGCTGCTCGGATTCGCCCTGGTCGCCTGGACGGGCAACGCGGTGAACGTCTACTGCAGCACGCTGTGCGCCATCACGCTGGTCGAGACCTTCGTGCGCGACTGGCGGCCGAAGTTCAAGGCGCGCCTCTGGGCGACGATCGTGCTGCACGTCGTCGGCGGTGTCATCGCGGCGCTCATGCTCGCGAACTTCGCGAACGCGTTCACCGACTTCCTCAGCATCCTGCTGTACGTGCTGATCCCGTGGTCGGCCGTGAACCTCGTCGACTACTACGTCATCCGCGACGGCGACTACGCGGTGTCGGAGTTCTACCGCAAGGACGGCGGACGCTACGGCCGCTGGAACATCGCCGCCAACATCGTGTTCGCGGTGGGGGTGCTCGCGCAGCTGCCGTTCCTGGTGACGAGCTTCTACACGGGCCCCATCGCCCAGGTGCTCGGCGGCGTCGACGTCGCCTGGCTCGTCGGCTTCGTGGTCTCCGGCGTCGCGTACCTGCTGTTCGCCCGGTTCGCCCCGCGCCTGGCCCGCCTCGACCGCGACGACCTCGCGCACGCCCCGCTCGAGGAGGTCGCGCACTGATGACGGCCGACACGATCTTCGAGAACGGCGTCGTCCGCACGATGACGCGGGTCGGCACGACGGATGCGATCGCCGTGCGCGACGGCCGCATCGTGGCCGTCGGCTCCGGCGAGGTGGCCGCACACCGCGGACGCCGCACGGTGTCCGTCGACCTCGCCGGCCGGGTGCTGCTGCCGGGGTTCCAGGACGCCCACATCCATCCCACCGGCGGCGGTCTCGGGCGCATGCAGTGCGACCTCAACGAGGTGCACGGGATCGGAGCCTACCGCGAGACCATCGCGGAGTACTGCCGTACGCATCCGGATGCCGAGTGGATCCGCGGCGCCGGCTGGTACGGCGACGTGTTCCCGGGCGGATTCCCGGATGCCGCGTTCCTCGACGCGATCGAACCGCACCGGCCCGTGGTGCTCGACAGCCACGACGGGCACGGATCGTGGGTGAACTCGGCGGCGCTCCGCCGGGCCGGCATCACGCGCGAGACCCCGGATCCGGCCGGCGGCCGCATCCAGCGGGATGCCGACGGCGAACCGACCGGCATGCTCATGGAGAGCGCCGCGGACCTCGTCACCGACCTGCTGCCGACGGTGACCCAGGACGACATCGACGCGGCGCTGCTGGCCGCGCAGGGCTACCTGCATTCGCTCGGCATCACGTCCTGGCAGGACGCCGCCGTCGGCGACGCCATCGGCATCCCCGATGCGTTCGACGCGTACCGGCGTCTGGATGACTCGGGCCGCCTCACCGCGAAGGTCACCGGGGCGCTCTGGTGGGACCGGGACGCCGACGTCGACGGGCAGGTGCGCTTCTTCGAAGAGCGTCGTCTCGCGGCCTCCACCGGGCGTCGGTTCCAGGCGACCGCCGTCAAGATCATGCAGGACGGCGTCTGCGAGAACCACACCGGTTCGATGCTCTCCCCCTACCGCGGTCGCGGCGACGACCGGGGGATGTCGTTCATCGAACCCGAGGCGCTCGCCGACATCGCACGCCGGCTGGCCGTGAAGCGGTTCGACCTGCACGTGCACGCCGTCGGCGACCGTGCGGTGCGCGAGGCGCTGGATGCCATCGCGACGGATGCCGGCGGGTGGGACAGCCGGCACCAGGTCACCCACATCGACATCATCGACCGGCACGACGTCGCCCGCCTCGGCCGGCTGGGGGTCATCGCGAACCTGCAGCCGCTCTGGGCGCGCAAGGACTCCGTGCTCGTCGAGACGAAGCTGCCGTACCTCACCGACGACCAGCAGGAGCGCCACTTCGCGTTCCGCGCACTGCGGGACGCGGGTGCGGCGATCGCCCTGTCGAGCGACTGGCCGGTGTCGAGCCCCGACCCCCTGTGGGGCATCCACGTGGCCGTGAACCGCACCGCGCCGGCATCCGACCCGCACGCGCAGGATGCCACGGCGCAGTGCGACCCGCTGCTGCCGGAGCAGTCCCTGACCGTCGACGACGCGGTGCGCGGCTACACGGTGGGCGCCGCCCGCGCGAACCGGCTGGACCGCACGGGCACGCTCGCGGTCGGTCAGGCCGCCGATCTCGTGGTGCTCGACGCCGACCCGTACGAGGTCGCACCGCGCGACCTCGGGTCGATCAGGGCCGTGCTCACGGTCGCCGACGGCACCGCGGTCTTCGAGCGCTGAGCGGGCTACTTCTTGTCGTCGTCGCGCTTGCGGAAGATCGCGGGCGGGTTGTCGACGGCCGGGCGCTCGGCGACGATCGGGTGGATCCCGGTGTAGCCCTCCCGGGCGGCCGCCGCCGCCTGGATGCGCTGGCGGAAGACGAACCAGCCGATGATCAGCAGCGGGATGATGATCACGAGGGATGCCAGAACCCACCGGCCGGTGTCGGAGAACGCCATCGAGATGAGCACGAACGCCAGGAACGCGAGGGTGAGCCACGCGGTGAAGGGGGCGCCGAACAGCCGGAAGGAGGGTCGCTCGATGCGGCCTGCCTTCGCCCACCGGTGCAGCTGCATCTGGCAGAGCGTGATGGTCGACCAGCCGCCGATGATGCCGAGAGCCGACACGTTCAGCACGATCTCGAAGGCCTGCTGCGGAACGACGGCGTTGAGGCCCACGCCGAGCAGCGTGATGCAGGACGTCAGCAGGATGCCGCCGTACGGCACGCCGTTCTTGCTCATGCGCATCGTGAACAGCGGCGCCGAGCCGTTGACCGCCATCGAGCGCAGGATGCGGCCGGTCGAGTACAGGCCCGCGTTGAGGCTCGACATCGCCGCGGTCAGCACGACGAAGTTCATGATCGAACCGGACACCTCGCCGGCCTGCGCCGACCCGATGTGCGAGAAGAACGTCACGAACGGCGACTCGTCGGCGGAGTACGTCTTGTACGGCAGCAGCAGCGACAGCAGCAGCACCGATCCGACGTAGAAGACGGCGATGCGGAACACGACCGTGTTGACGGCCTTCGGCATGATCTTCTTCGGCTCGGCCGTCTCGCCGGCCGCGGTGCCGACGAGCTCGATGGCCGCGTACGCGAAGACCACGCCGCTGATGGCGAGGAGCGGTGCGACCGCGCCGAGCGGGAAGATGCCGCCGTTCGCGCCGATGACGCTGAAGCCCGTCGGGCCGACGTCGGTGTGCCGCACGAACAGCAGGAAGATCACGCCGATGATGAGGAACGCCACCAGCGCGGTCACCTTGATGAGTGCGAACCAGAACTCCATCTCACCGAAGACCCGCACCGAGACGAGGTTCAGGCCGAGCACCACGATGAGGGCGATCAGGGCGATCAGCCACTGCGGCACCGACTGCAGGAACGGCACGTACGGCGCCCAGAACTTCACGTAGAGGGCGACCGCGGTGACATCCACGATCGACGTGAACGCCCAGTTCAGGAAGTACAGCCAGCCGGCGGTGTACGCCATCTTCTCGCCGTAGAACTCCCGCGCGTACGAGACGAAGGAGCCGGACGACGGGCGGTGCAGCACGAGCTCGCCGAGCGCGCGCAGGATGAGGAACGCGAAGAACCCGCAGACCGCGTAGACGAGGATGAGCGACGGGCCGGAGCTCGCGAGCCGTCCGCCGGCGCCGAGGAACAGGCCGGTGCCGATCGCACCGCCGATCGCGATCATCTGGATCTGCCGGGGGCGCAGGGTCTTGTGGTAGCCCTCCTCCTCGTTGGAGAAGTCCTGCGCGGCGAGCATGACGTCGCCGACGAGCTCCCTCGAATTCTCGAGCGCCTGCTCCGGGTCGTGATGCGGATCGATGGTGGACATGTGCTCGACCTTCCGTCCTGCGGGGTGACGGCGCGGCCGCCGACCGTCCCCATCATGCCGTGCGACCGCCGCCCGCCACCACCCACACGTCGGCCTGTCGCCGAGGAGGGGCGACGGTTCGCGGCGATGCGGATCTGAGCGCCGCTCGAGAGTTCGCCGTGGACTTCCGATGCGCGCCGTTACGATGGATGTCCGATCATCTGCAGGAGGATGCCTTGTCCGACGACCGCGCCGCGGGACAGCCCGAACAGCCGACGAACCCCGTTCCGCCGGCCCCGCCGGTACCGCCGAGCGGGCACGAGGTCTGGCCGCCCGCCGAGGTCGAGCCGGAGTGGCACGCCTCGCAGTTCGCCACCGGCGGTGTGGAGACTGCGCCGTCGCGCAGGGGAATGGCGGTCACCGCGCTGATCCTCGGCATCGCCGCGGTCGTCTTCGCACTGCTCGGATTCATCCCGATCGTCGGCTTCGCCTTCCTCGGGCTCGGGGGCCTGCTCGGCGTCGTCGCGCTGGTGCTCGGGATCGTCGCGGTCGCCGGCAAGAACCGGCAGGGCCGCGGCCAGGGTCTCACCGGCCTGATCCTCGGCGCGCTCGGCGTGCTGCTGTCGATCGCCGCGATCGTCTTCCAGCTGACGTTCCTCTGGGCGGTCGGAACGTCCGTCAGCCGGAGTGCCGCGTCGACCTCCGCGCCGTCCGCTCAGCCGCAGGCCGGCGACGTCGCCACGCCGCGCAGCACCGACGCCCCGAAGGGCGACTACGACGAGAAGGCGTACCTCGCCGAGGTGAAGCCGGAGCTGCTCGCCCTCCAGAAGAGCATCAATCCGGCGGCGACGACGCTGCCCTGGACCGACGACTACCTCGTCTCGATGGGGCAGGGCGTCGAGTCGCTGGGCGATGACAAGGCCTCCCGGGACGCGGCGCGCGACGCCGTCGTCAAGATGGTGACCGAGGCGTCGAAGGGCACCGTGAGCGCGGCCAAGGCGACCGAACTGTTCGACATCGTCGCGCACGCGGCCGACGCGCACCTCCGCCAGCCGTAGGCCGCGGACTCACACGACGCCGAGCGGCGCCTGCTGCTCGATGCGACTCGGCCCGTGGGCACCCGCGGTGACCCGCAGCTGGGTCGGGAGCTGCTCACGCATCGCCTCGACGTGGCTGATGACCCCCACCGTGCGGCCCCCGTGCCGGAGCGATTCGAGAGTGTCCATCGCGACGTCGAGGGTCTCGGAATCGAGAGAGCCGAAGCCCTCGTCGACGAAGAGCGTGTCGAGGCGGATGCCGCCCGCGCGCGCGGTCACGACGTCGGCGAGCCCGAGAGCCAGGGCGAGGGACGCCAGGAACGTCTCGCCGCCCGACAGGGAGGTCGCCGGCCGCGCGACCCCGGTGAAGGCGTCCATCACCTCGATGCCGAGACCGGATGCCGCGTTGCGTGCGGCACGCGCGTCGGTGTGCTGCAGCCGGTAGCGCCCGGACGACATCTCGTCGAGTCGGACGTTCGCCTGGGCCACGATCTCCTCGAGTTCCGCGGCGAGCACGAACGCCTCGAGAGTCATCCGGTGCGTGTTCGCTCCCCGGCCGCTGACGGCATCGGCGAGGGTGGCGATCTGCTCGGCCTGGCTCACGAGCGGTCCGACGGCGTCGTACTGCGCGCGCACCTTCGCCAGCACTTCCGCGAGCGTCCGTGCGGTGCCCTCCGCCCGCGACCGGCGGTCGACGGCGTCTTGATAGTCGAGATCGGCGTCGGTGTGGCGTCGCTGCAGGAAGGCGAGGTCCACCGGCTCATCGGGGAGCATCTGCAGTTCGAGGTCGAACAGGCGTGCCCGGCTCGTGCTGACCTTCTGGCCGTACTCGGCGACCTTCAGCGTCATGTGCTCGCGCGATTCGTCGTCGCGCAGCGCCGCGCTCGCGGCCTCGGGATCCGCGAAGGGGGACTGCGCGATGCGCGCGTCCAGATCGGTGCGCGCGTCCGCGGCGGCCGCCTGCGTGACGGTGAGTGTGCGCAGCGCGGCGACGAGCGCGGCAGCGGCTGTGCGCAGGGTGCGGGTCTCGGCGATACGAGCCTGGACGCTCGACGTGTCGCCGCGGGCGTCGTCGATCCGCTTCTGCGCCGATCGCAGGTCATGGTCGGCGGTCGCGATCTCGGCCGTGAGCTGCATGACCTGAGCGTTCAGCAGGTCGACGCGAGCGGCGGCCGCCTTCGCCTGCTCGTCGATCTGCGCGCGTTCGCGGGTGAGCGCCTCGCCGCGCTCGCGCGCTTCCGCGGCGACCGCGGCCTGCGCCCGGAGTTCTTCCAATCGCGCCTCCACCTGCGCGACGGTCGCGCCCCCGGAACGCTCTGCCAGCTCGTTGCGTCGCTGCTGGGCGTCGCGAGCGTTCTGGGCCGCATCCGCCTCGAGGAGCCGGAGTGAGTCGCGCTCGGCGACCGCCCGATCGATCGTCTCGTCGGTGATGGCCTCGGCCCCGGACACGGCCGGTTCCGGGTGGTCGTGCGAACCGCACACCATGCACGGCTCGCCGGGCCGGAGCTCGGCCGCCAGCTCGCCCGCATGGTTGTCGAGGCGCTGCTGAAGGAGGCGGACGACGGCGTTGCCGGCTTCCTGCGCACGCGCCGAGGCGGCGAGCTCCCCAGCCGCGGCTTCGGTGAGACGCTGCTCGGCCGTGACCAGTTCCCGCGCGGCGGCGAGGCGGGCGGCGTCGGCGTCGATGTCCTTGCGGATACCCGTCTCGGCGCCGGCTGCGGTGGCGGCCTC
>NZ_DATEJS010000312.1:0-3077 GCF_035277845.1 Microbacterium sp. | reverse complement strand
CGGGGCGAACCAGGTCACCATCAAGCTCGCCAAGCCCGACTACCTGTTCAACGACGAACTGGCCACCTACGCGGGCGTCGTCGTCGAGAAGAAGTTCTCACAGGAGCACGGCGCCGCCGTCGGCACCCCGGGCGTGGGGGTTATGTGCACGGGTCCGTACAAATTCGTGAAGTGGACACAGGGTCAGTCGATCACCGCCACCCGGAACGACGACTACTGGAACAAGGCGAACGTCCCGCTCAAGGTCAAGAACCTGACGTTCACCTTCGTCACCGACGATGCCGCCATCACCTCCGGGCTGCTGTCGGGGCAGATCGACGGCACGTACACGCCGCCGATCGCCGGACTCAAGCAGCTCGCCACGTCCGGCGCCGGCACGCTCTACAACGGCCCGGCGCCGCTCGAGGTCACTCTTGTCGTCGCGAACCTGAAGGGCGCGCTGGGCAACGCCGACGTCCGCAAGGCGCTGCAGATGGCCATCGACTGGAAGGGCATCGGCGACCAGATCTTCGGCGGGGAGGGGACGCCGATCTCGCTGGCCACGGTGCCCGCCGTGTACGGCTTCGCGGAGAAGGACCTCACCGCCTACGCAGACTCGATCAAGACCGATGGACGGCCCCGGATCGACGAGGCCAAGAAGCTGCTCGCACGCGTCCCCGCCTCCACGCGAGCCGAGCAGATCAGCCTCGTCGTCCCGCAGCAGGCGGAGACCCAGCACCTGGGCCTCGCCGTCAAGGCCGCCGCGGACAAGATCGGGCTGAACTTCAAGCTCGACGTCGTGCCGGCCACGGGGTACTCGAACTACCTGTACGACCCGAAGACGCGCGGCAACACCGATCTGCTCTACACGCAGTTCTGGCCGGGCATCCCGAACCCGCTCGACTGGCTCGCGCTGACCGCGATCACCGGGGCCTCGTTCAACCAGTCGGGCTACAACGGAATCGACGCCCTCTACCAGAAGGCCGTCGGCACCGCGGATCCGGTCGAGCGGTCGAAGATCGTGGTGGAGATCAACAAGAACCTGCGCGACCAGATGGCTCCGATGTTCCCCGGGGTGGAGCTCACCAACAGCCTCTGGATGAATAAGCGGATCACCGGGGCACCGGCCTCATTCGACTACGTCTTCTATCCGTGGGCGGCGTACCTGGCCGGCACAGGAAAGTAGCCCGACGGGGCGGCAGGGGCCCGATCAGCCCATCATGATCGGACTCACTGCCGCCCGATCGAACGGAGCGGGCGATCACGGGGGCCGTAGACAGACTTGTCATAGGCGGCGTACAGTGTCGCCTGTCTCGTCAGTGACCAGCGCACACCCGACGTGCGCTCCTCAGATTTCGACGCCAGATCACCGTGTGAGTTGGGCGGAAACGTGGAAGGTCTTCGATCGCAGCACCCCGGGTGGGTGATCCGCACCGTTGTGCTCGGTGCGGCGATCGCGGGCGCGTGGACCGTCCTCACGATCCTGCTGGGAGTCTCCGCCACCAGCGCACGCGCCGACGACACCGGGCCGCTGCCGGCGGGCGGATCCGGCGGCCACTCGCTGATAGGGGTCACGTCGGCTGTTGCGGATGCCGCCTCGCGCAGCGTGGCTGCCGCGACGCCCGCGCTCACACCGGTCGCTCCCGCGAAGGCGCTCGCCGGCCGCGTCGCGAAGGTCGGGCCTCCCGCGGTCTCGCACACCGTCGTCCGGGCGGCGGGTCGGGTTCTCGCCACGGTCGATTCGGCCACCGATCTGACGCGCGCCGCGGTCACGCCCATCCCGGTCGTCGGCACCGTCGGCGACGCCGCGACGGCGCCCGTCGGTACGGTGGTCCACAAGCTCGTCGCGACGGTGGACTCCACGGTCCGCGAGGTCGCCGGCACCGTCGACTCGACGACCGGGCGCCTCACGGGCACGATCGGCAGCTCGCTCGGATCGGTCGCCACGACGATCGGAACCGTGACCGCGCCACCCGGCGCCACCCCGTCGGTTCCCGCGGCGCCGTCCGACAACCACCACGCTGCAGCGGTCGCCGTCAGTGCGTCGATGGTCTCCAGCTCCGTGATGTCCACTCGCGCGGGCCCGGGCGGCGAAGCGTTCGTCGCCGAGACCGCGGCTGCGGCATCCGGCGCGATCGGGATGCCGGTCACGGCGCCGAACTCCGGCTCGCCGGGAGGTCCGCTCCCCGCGATGAGCGGAGTCGTGTCGTCGCTTATGGCGGGCTCCGGTGCGGGCGGCGCATCGGGCGCGTCCGCAACCGCGGCATCCTCGTTCGTCACGCCGGACCCGACTGCGGGCCGGCGCGTCTCTGCACTCGACAGGTCGCAGCTGCCGACCCGTCCCACCGCCCCCGAAGTCTCTCCCGACTGAGTCCGGGCCTCACCGTCGCCCGTCGACGGAAGAAGCACGCGCGCGCATTCCGCACGCGCGATCGGACTCGAGTCAAGGAGAAGGACACATGCATCGCGTCATCACGCGCGCCCTCTGGGGCACGCTGCTCGCGGGCGGGATCGCTCTCGCCGGAGCGACGGCAGCGAACGCTGCCACTCAATCGGGAACTCCACCGGACGCTGCCGCCACGGCATCCGTCGGCACGGCCTGCTCGTGCGGGGTCGGGGGCATCCTCGACACGGTCGACAACGCGGTCGGGCGCGTCGTCGGCGGTGTCACCGACGGTTCCACCGGGGGAGGCCTGAACGTTCACGGCACCGCCGGCGCCGTCGTGCACCACGATTCGCGACGGGCCGCCGTGGATGCGGCGGCCTCCGCACGGGTGGCGGCACGGTCGGGCACCGACCGCTCCGCCGGCTCGGCGGGTGGTGGCGTGCGTGTCGACGGCCGCGCTCACGCACTCACGGGAGCACCCGTGAGCCTCGGAGGCGGGGCACGCACGAGCGCGGCGATCGGTGGTTCGGTCGTGCTCGGTGGCCGGAACGGTGGCGATTCGGGGGCTACCGTTCCGATCCCGGGTGCCGGTTCGGTCCGTGCCGCCACGACACCGATCGGTGGCGTGTCGGCGGGGGCGCGCCTGGGCCTGGCCGGCGTGCTCAGTGGTCGGAACGGTGGCGATTCGGGGGCCACCGTTCCGACCCTGGCG
>NZ_DATEJS010000311.1:0-5126 GCF_035277845.1 Microbacterium sp. | reverse complement strand
GACTGGGGAGCCACCATGGCACGACGACGTGTTTTCCGAACGCTGGCCGCTGCGGTCGCAGCGCTTCTCCTGGTGACGGGAGGTGCCACAGCCGCATTCGCCGACGGGCTCGCGCTCGACGGCGACGGCATCTCGCCTGTGACCAACGGGCGGGGGGCCAGCATCGATGTGTGTACAGGCCAGGCCGCACAGTTCAACGTGCTCATCGCCGCACGCCGCATCGGCAACAGCGCCACGAACATCTTCGCCAACGGCAGCAGCGTGGCCGTCAAGTTCGATTCCGCGACCAGCGGCATGACCGCGACCGTGACGCCGGGCACCATCACCGTGCAGAGCAACTGGGCGAGCCAGGCCAACAACTTCCTGAGTACCAGCACCGCGCTCGCGGTCGTCACGCTGCCGGCGCAGAGCGCCGGCGGTTCGGGAACGGTGATGTTCGATTTCGCCGGACACAACGCGTCCAACGAGGACGTCAGCGGCAACGGGAGCGTCACCGTCACGTGGACGGTCCACAACTGCGACACGACCGCGCCGACGCTGCAGCTGCCCTCCGACATCACAGCCGAGGCGACCAGCGCCGCCGGCGCGACCGTCACCTACACCGCGGCGGCGACCGACGAGACGGCACCGGCCCACCCCGCGGTGACCTGCACGCCGGCATCCGGCAGCACGTTTGCGCTCGGCGCCACCACGGTGAACTGCTCGGCGACCGACGCGGCAGGCAACACCGGCAACGGCTCGTTCAAGGTCACCGTGAAGGACACGACGGCCCCCGCCGTCGGCTCGCCGGGGAACATCCAGTCCGAGGCATCGGGCGCACTGACCACGGTCAGCTGGACGAATCCCACCGCCACCGATGCGGTCAGCGGCGTTCTGCCCACCACCTGCTCGCCGGCATCCGGCTCCGACTTCCCGGTCGGCCAGACGGACGTGGCATGCTCGGCGACGGATGCCGCCGGGAACACGGGCGTGGCGCACTTCACCGTGACGATCGTCGACACGACGAAGCCCGCACTCGTGCTGCCGTCCGACCTGACCGCCGAGGCCACCGGAAGCGACGGCGCCGCCGTGGACTTCACGGCGTCCGCGACCGACCTCGTCAGCGGCTCGGTGCCGGTGACGTGCGACCCCGCCGCGGGCAGCACCTTCGCGCTCGGCCAGACCACGGTGGACTGCTCCGCCGCGGATGCCGCGGGCAACCTCGCGACCGGCTCGTTCACCGTCACGGTGCAGGACACCACGCCGCCGACCGTCACGGTCCCCGACCCGATCACGGTCGAAGCGACGGGTCCCGATGGGGCGGCCGCACAGTTCACGGCGTCCGCGACCGATCTCGTCGACGGGGCCGTGGCCACGACCTGCTCGCCGGCATCCGGATCGACCTTCGGACTCGGCACGACGACCGTCACCTGCGCCGCCACCGACGCGCACGGCAACACGGGCACCGCGCAGTTCTCCGTGACGGTGCAGGACACCACGCCGCCCGTCATCGACGCGCCGAGCTCGACGGTGATCGCCGAGGCGACGGGCCCCGACGGTGCCGCCGTGCACTACACGGTGACCGCCAGCGACCTCGTCGACGGCGCCGTGACCCCGGTCTGCACGCCGGCATCCGGCTCGGTGTTCGCCCTGGGTGACACGCAGGTGGACTGCACGGCGACGGACGCCCACGGCAACGTCGGCACCGCCTCGTTCGCCGTGGCCGTCCAGGACACCACGCCTCCGGACATCAGCGTCCCGGCCACGATCACCGCGGAGGCCACCGGCCCGGACGGAGCGACCGTGAACTACACCGCGACGGCCGCCGACCTCGTCGACGGTCCGGTGACGCCGTCGTGCTCGCCGGCATCCGGCGGCACCTTCGCGCTCGGTGACACCACCGTGACCTGCACGGCAGCGGACGCGCACGGCAACTCCGGACAGAAGTCGTTCCACGTCATCGTGCAGGACACGACGCCGCCGAGCATCACCTGGGTGAGCGGTCCCGCCGACGGCGGCACGTACCCGTACGGCTCGGTTCCCACCGCCTCCTGCACGGCGACGGACCTCGTCTCGGGCAGCGTCCCCTGCACCGTCACGAACGACGGCTCCGGGACCGGCGCGCACAGCGCGACCGCGAGTGCGACCGACGGTGCCGGCAACACGGGCACCAGCGTGCGGCACTACACGGTGGCTCCGTGGACGACCGCCGGCTTCTACCAGCCGGTCGACATGGGCGGTGTGCTGAACACGGTCAAGGCCGGGTCGACGGTGCCGCTCAAGTTCGAGGTCTTCGCGGGCGGGGTCGAGAAGACCACCACTGATGCGGTGAAGTCGTTCACGTCACGGGTCGTCTCGTGCACGGACGGCAGCGGCATCACGGACGCCATCGAGGTCACCACGACCGGCGGCACGAGCCTGCGGTACGACACCACGGCCGGTCAGTTCGTGCAGAACTGGCAGACGCCGAGGTCCACGGGCTCCTGCTACCAGGTGACCACGCTGCTGCAGGACGGCTCGACCATCAGCGCCCTGTTCAAGCTGAAGTAACCCGACCCGAACGGACGGCGGGCAGTGCGATCGCACTGTCCGTCGTTCGTCGTGCGTCATCCCGGTACCGGTCACCACCACGGCAAGTAGCATGGGCCCATGCCACAGCGATCCGCCGACCGTGATGCCCTTCGCTCCGAAGCGGCCGGCCGTCCGTTCAGTCCCGTGATCGCCCTGCTCACGGTCTCGAGCGTGTGGGATGCCCACCTCGGCGCCGCGCTGAAGCCGCTCGGCCTCACCACGCGCAAGTACGGACTGCTCGCGCACATCCGGGCGACACCCGACATCTCGTTCTCGGAGCTCGCCCGCCGATCCCAGATCACCGTGCAGACCGCGCACACCGCGGTGCACGCCCTCGTCGACGACGGCATGGTCTCCGACGGCACGGCGATTCCCGGGGCGCCGTCGCATCTGCGGATGACGGAGAAGGGCGCGCGCGCCCTGACCGAGGCGGACTCGCGGCTCGCCGACCTCGACACCGCTCTCGGCACCCAGGCTCCCGCGTTCGCCGCGGCACTCCGGGGCATGCATGAGGAGCCCGTCGGCGCGAAGTAGGGGGGGAGCCGAGCCGTTCGGCCAACCTTCAGGGTGACTGATGCCTATCAGTTACACTGAAGGAATGTTCCGCACACCCCTCAACCTGTTCCGCGTCCTGTCGGTCGCCGAAGCGGTCACGTGGACCCTGCTCATCGCCGGGATGATCCTGCGCGCCGTCTTCGGCTGGGCCTGGGCCGTCGCTGTGTTCGGCGGCATCCACGGCTTCGTGTTCCTCTGCTACGTCAGCACGAGCATCCTCGTCGCCAAGAACCAGCGGTGGACGCCGTGGCCGTGGGTCGCCGCCATCGGAAGCGCCGTGATCCCGTATGCCACCGTTCCCGCCGACCGGTGGCTGCACCGCCGCGGCCTGCTCGAGGGCGGGTGGCGTCTCGAGGCCACCGACGACCCGCGCGACTCCGCGTGGCACGACCGGGTGCTGCGGACCGTGCTGCGCCGCCCGCGCACGTTCACGGTACTCGGCGCCGTGGCGGTCGTCGTCGTGTTCAGCGGTCTGCTCGTCGCCGGCCCTCCCGGGGGCTGGACATCCGGGTCCTGAGGCCCGGCCGCGGGGTGCGGGCTCACCAGCCGGTCTCGAGCACCCGCTCCAGGGCGGCGACGAACTGGTCGGCACTGTCCCGCGAGAAGCACATCGGCGGCTTGAACTTCAGCACGTTCTGGTGGTCACCGGTCGGCTGGATGATGACGCCGAGTCGCCGCAGGCGGTCGCAGATCCGCGCGGTCTCGGCGGTGGCCGGCTCCCACGTCTCGCGGTCCCGCACGAACTCCGGGCCCAGATAGAACCCGTATCCGTGCACCGTGCCGAGGATCGGATGCCGCTCGCCGAGTTCGGCCAGGCGCTGCCGGAGGTAGGCGCCCACCTCGGCGGCGTTCTGCTGCAGGCGCTCGTCCCGGATGACGTCGAGCACCGTGAGGCCGACGACCGAGGAGACGGGACTGCCGCCCGCGGACGAGAAGAAGTAGCCCTGGCTGCGATAGCTCGCCGCGATCTCGCGGCTCGTGATCACCGCGCCGAGGGGATGCCCGTTGCCCATCGCCTTGGCGACCGCGACGATGTCCGGAACGGCGTCCTGCTGCTGGAACCCCCAGAACCATTCGCCGAGCCGCCCGTACCCGACCTGCACCTCGTCGGCCACGGCGACACCGCCGCCGTCGCGCACCGCCCGGTAGACCGCCTTCAGGTATCCGTCGGGAAGGGGCATCCCGCCGGCGTTGCCGAAGATGCTCTCGGCGAGGAACGCGCCGACGGGCATCCCCGCCGCGGCGAGCCGCTGCACCTCGGCGACCGCGTCGTCCGCGTAGCGGGCGGCATCCGCACCCCGGTGCTTTCCGCGGAACGGGTTCGGCGCCTCGACGGTGTGCACCCATCCGGGGCGGGTCTCGAGCGCATGCGGGTTGTCCGCGACCGAGGTGGAGACGGCGTCGGAGAGGTACGTCCAGCCGTGGTAGGCCTCTGCGATCGCGAGGACGTCGCGGCGCGAGGTGTGCGCCTGCGCGAGGCGCAGGGCGAGGTCGACGGCTTCGGACCCGCTGTTGACGAGGAACACCTGGTCGAGCCCATCCGGCAGGGTGCCCGCGAGGCGCTCGGCGAACTCGACGATCTGCGGATAGTGGAACCGCGAGTTCGTGTTGATGAGCCGCCACTGGGCGGCGACCGCCTCCACCAGGCGGGGATGGGCGTGCCCGATCGAGGTGACGTTGTTGAGGGCGTCGAGATACACCCGCGCGTCGGCGTCGACGAGGTACTCGCGCCACCCCCGCACGATCACCGGCGGGACGGTGAAGTAGTGCTCCTGCACCTCGGCGAGGCTGCGTTCGCGACGCTCCAGCAGGGCGTGCGGGTCCGGGGCGGCGGGCGCCGGGGCCACGGCGTCGCCGAACAGGACTGCCGTGGGGTCGGCGACCACGGCGAGCCAGGCCGGCGCCGTCTGCGCGGTGACCGCCTCGGGCACGTCGATGCCGGCAGCGGCGAGCGTGACGCGGACGGTACCGGTGATCTCGGCGAACGGGGCGCCGGTGTCGGCCCGGCCGCCGGCGCGATC